>NC_013964.1:0-300000 GCF_000025685.1 Haloferax volcanii DS2
CTGTGTCTTCCTCGTGACCGCCTCGGCCGTTACAAACGCGAGGGTGGTGTCTGACGGTCTTACTTGCGCGATACTACTCGTTGATCGTCGAATCCAAAACCGGGTCCGAAGTGCCGTTCAAACGGCCGTATTTGTCGCTGTTACAAACGCGAGTCCACCCCTTCACATTTATTACGGGTGAGTATGAATACCGAACTCACATGACATCGGACGAGAGCGAGGGTGGGACCCGCGACCCGCTGTTCCGCTATGACCAACCCATTTTCGCGAACGAGGATATCCTCAAAATCTCTCATCTCCCCGGTCCCGACAAGATTGTCGGCCGCGACGAGCATATGTCGAAAGTCGCACAGGCGCTCAACCCCGCCATCTTCGGACGCGAACCGACCCATCTGTTCATCTTCGGCAAGACCGGGTCGGGAAAGACGCTCACCGCTCGCCTCGTGAGCGAGCGACTCCAACACGAGGCGGTCCGCGAGGACGTCGACGTCCGCATCGCCGTCATCGACTGCGGCGAACAGCACACCGAGGCCTCGGTCATCAAGACGCTCGCCTCGCAGGTCAACGACCCGTCGAAAAGCGGGATGACGATTCCCGAGCGCGGGCTGTCGACCGGCGACTACTACAACCGCCTGTGGCAGGTGCTCGACACCTGTTCCGACGTGACCATCGTCATCCTCGACGAAATCGATATGCTCCGCGACGACGAGGTGCTCCGAAAGCTCTCGCGCGCGGGCGAGAATCAAAAGATAGTGGACTCGCGCATCGGCATTATCGGCATCTCGAACAAAATCGACTACCCCGAGGAACTCACGGAGCGCGTCAAATCGAGCTTCGCCCACGACGAACTCGTCTTCCCGTCGTACGACGCGAACCAACTCCGCGAAATCCTCGAAAACCGGAAGGACGCGTTCAAGCCCGGCGTCCTCACCGACGACGTGATTCCCCTCGCGAGCGCGCTCGCCGCCCAGGAACACGGCGACGCCCGGAAGGCCATCGACATCCTGCGCAACGCCGGCCGAATCGCGCGAAACGAGAGCGCCGAGACCGTCACCGACGACCACGTGCGGGCGGCCAAGGAGAAAAGCGAGGCCGACCGCTTCAGCGAACTCCTCGAAGGGACCGCCACGCAGTCGAAGGCCGTCCTCTACTCGCTGGTCCTCCAGACCGGCGGCCGGAAGACCGCCGAGATTACGACGAACAAGATTTACCGACAGTATCTCACCGTCGCCGACGACCTCGACATGGACCAACTCTCCGAGCGCCGCGTGCAGGAACTCCTGCAGGAACTCGACTTCCTCAACGTCATCCAGTCGGAGGTCCGCGGGCGCGGCCGCGGACAGGGCGTCCACGGGACCCACCGCCTGCTCGAGGACCCGGACATCGTCAAGCGAGTGCTCCTCCGGGACAGCCGTATCTCCACGCTCGAATAGCGACGCACGGCACGCGACGCCTGCGTCCGCACGGGTCTCCGATGCTGTCGGCCGCGTCGGAAAAAAGCTACCGCACGAACCCTTAACACACGTCCGTCTCTGTCGATAGACGACCGAAACCATGGACGAAGAGTTACGCTCGTTGCTCACGAGTCTCGTCGAAATCGAGACCGAGAATCCGCCGGGGGACGAGGCGGCGGCGGCGCAGTTCGTGTCCGACTGGCTGGACTCCCGAGGCGTCTCGGCGACGCTCGTCGAGGAACCGTTCCCCGACCGACCGCAGGTCGCGGCCCGCGTCGGCGACGGCGAACCCTCGGTCGTCCTCAACGGCCACCTCGACGTGGTCCCGGCGGGCGACCGAGACCAGTGGACCCATCCACCGTACGACCCGACCGTCAGAGACGGCAGACTGTACGGTCGCGGGAGCGCGGACATGAAGTGCGGCGTCGCCCTCGCGATGCTCGCGACGGTCGAGTTCGCCGACGCGTTCGAGTCCGGCGCGCTCGACGGCTCGCTCGTGTTCCACGCTGCCGTCGGCGAGGAGACGGCCGAACCGGGGACGAAGACGCTCCTCGAACGCGGCTACGACGGCACCTACGGCGTCGTGCTCGAACCGACGGCGTTGCGGACCGCGACGAGCGCGAAGGGGCTCGGTTGGTACGAGATTTCCGTCGGCGGCGACCCGTCGCACGCGAGTCGGCCCGACGAGGGGGACAACGCGATTGGGAACGCTCGTCCCGTTCTCGACGCGCTCGAAGCGTACGACGAGGAGATTCGGGCACGCTCCGACTCGCTCGTCGGTCGCCCGACCGCGACGGTCACGCGGTTCGAGGCGGGGACGAAGGAGAACGTCGTTCCGGAGAGCGCGACCATCACGGTCGACAGGCGGTTCGTCCCCGCTGAGACAGTCGAGGAAGTCGACGCCGAAATCGACGCGCTGCTCTCCGACGTGACGGCCGAACACGACCTGAACGTCGAGTGGACGCGAACGCGAGTCTACGAATCGGCGGCGGTTCCGACCGACAGCGACATCGCGGCGCGCTTTCGGGACGCGGCCGCCGAGCGGGCGGATATCGACCCCGAGCCGTGGGGGATTCGGGCGGCGACCGACGTTCGGAACCTCGTCAACGACGCCGGGATGGACGCGATTACGTGGGGGCCGGGGTCGATGGCGCAGGCCCACGCCTACGACGAGTACATCGAACTGTCGGAGGTCGAAGCCGGGTACGACATCCTCCGCACGGCGCTCCGCGGGCTGTTCGAGGCCGGCGCAGACTGACACCGACTGTCGGCTGACGGGCTGAAAAAACGTGACGCCGCGTTCGGCTATTCGACGAGTTCTTCGAACCGCTCGACCGCGGCGCTCGCGACCGCCATGTCTTCGGACACCTCGCCGCCGCTGACGCCGACGGTCCCGACGAGTTCGCCGTCGACTTCGAGCGGATAGCCGCCGCCGAAGACGACGAGTCGATTCTCGTCCGTCGTCTGGAGGCCCCACAGCGACTCGCCGGGCTGGCTCCCCTCGGCGAGTTCGTGCGTGGGCATCTGCAGCGCGGCCGCCGTGTACGCCTTGTTTCGAGAGATGTTGACGCTCGCCAGCCACGCGTCGTCCATTCGGTGCTGTGCGATGAGGTTACCCTCCGGGTTCGCGACCGTAATCACCATTCGCAGCCCCATCGACTCGGCTTCCGCTTCCGCCGCTTCGATGAGTGTCTTCGCCGTCTCGAGATTGATTGCATCGGACATATCGCTTCGTCGAAACCGGTCTCGACGGCCCTACTTATACGTGCGCCGCGGGTCTCGAACGAGCGGCCGATTTCGCTCCTCTCTCCCGATTTCGGGCGTCTGAGTGACCCTCGAACGACGCTGACGGGAGAACAACAACTATTGGTTCTCTTATACTTATTGTCAACCCTCGGAATCGGGTCGAAGACGCATCGAGAAGACGTTCGGTTCGAGGCGAACCGACCCGATAGCCGGTCAGTCGTACAGCGGGTACTCGGCGGTCAGTTCGTCGACCTTCTGGTCGACGAACCCCTCGACCGACTCGTCGTGCGGCGCGTCGACGATTTCGTAGATGAGGTCCGCGACGGTCCGGCAGGCCTCCTCGTCGAAGCCGCGGGTCGTCAACGCGGGCGTGCCGGCGCGAATCCCGCTCGGGTTGAACGCCGAACGACTCTCGCCGGGAACCGTGTTGGCGTTGAGGACGATACCGACCTCTTCGAGCGCCGCTTCCACGTCCTTGCCCGTCGTGTCCGGGTGCGACGGCCGGAGGTCGACAAGAACTAAGTGCGTGTCAGTCCCCTCGGAGACGAGTTCGAGGCCGCGTTCCTGTAACCGCTCGCCGAGGGCGGCGGCGTTATCGACGACCTGCGAGGCGTACTCCTCGAACTCGGGGGTTAGCGCCTCGCCGAAGCCGACGGCCTTGCCGGCGACGTTGTGCAGTATCGGTCCGCCTTGGAGGCCGGGGAAGACCGCGGAATCGACGTCGTCGGCGTGTTCCTCGTCGCACATGATGATGCCGCCGCGACCCGACCGAATCGTCTTGTGGGTCGAGCCGGTGACGAAGTCCGCGGTGCCGACGGGCGACGAGTGTTCGCCCGCGGCGACGAGGCCCGTGATGTGGGCGATGTCGGCGAGGTGGTACGCGTCGACCGAGTCGGCCGCGGCCTGTACGCGCTCCCACTCGACCTCTCGCGGGTACGCGGAGTAGCCCGAGATGATGATGTCCGGGTCGAACGCCTCGGCTTTCGCGGCGAGTTGGTCGTAGTCGACGTAGCCCGTCTCGGCGTTGACCTCGTACTGTTCGACCTCGTACGTCTTCCCCGCGACGTTCACCGGGTGGCCGTGGCTCAGGTGGCCGCCGTGGGTCAGGTCCAAGGAGAGAATCTTGTCGCCGGGGTCGAGCACGGCGAGGAACACGCCCATGTTCGCCTGCGAGCCCGAGTGCGGTTGGACGTTGACGTGCTCCGCGCCCCAGAGCTCCTTGGCGCGGTCGATGGCGAGCTGTTCGACCTCGTCGGCGTACTCACAGCCGCCGTAGTACCGGCTCCCCGGGTAGCCCTCGGCGTAGTTGTTCGTCAGTTCCGAGCTTTGGGCCTCCATGACCGCCTCGCTGACGTGGTTCTCGCTCGCTATCATGGCGAGCGTATCGTTCTGTCGTTCGCGTTCGCCCGCCAGCGCGTCGGCGACGGCCGGATCGGTCCCTCGAACGGTGTCGTAAGGCATCGTGGGTGCATCTCGACTCTGCGGTATAACGCTTCGCCGTCCCCCGAGACGAGGGCGGTACGCCGAACCAGAACCACAACGTGACAGGACGCGCACGTTCTGTGTTCGGGTCGATGAGCGCGGTGAGTGCCGCTTGGATATCTTCGAAAGATATCCTGAATTGGGTTCGCTCACGGCCGAAATCGACGTATTACGTGTTCAGTTCTCACCGAGACGAGTACCCACCGGCGATAGCTCTATATTGGAACTTCGTCACGTCTCTCACATACCGTGCCAAGAACTATCACAGACCACGGAACGTCCCGAGGGGACACGCGCACGCCCCGGCGAGCCGTTCGGCCGACCGCCGAGGTGAGCCGCCGATGAGTGAGGTCGAGTCCCTCCCGGTGCAGTACAGCGACATCGAGCGCGCGAGCGAGCGACTCGAAAACGACCGCGTCGTCAAGCGGACGCCGATAGAGCGGAGCACCTCGCTCGGTGACCTCGTCGGCGCGGACGTCTACCTGAAGATGGAACACCTCCAGTGGACGGGGTCGTTCAAGACGCGCGGTGCGTACAACAAGATTCGACAGGATACCGACCGCGGCATCGACGAGTTCGTGGCCGCGAGCGCCGGTAATCACGCGCAGGGCGTCGCGCTCGCGGCGACCGAGTGCGGGGCCGACTCCACGGTCGTGATGCCGGAGAACGCCCCGCAGACGAAAATCGACGCGACGCGCGACTACGGCGCGGAAGTCGAACTCGTCGGCGAGGACTTCCAGGAGACGATGGCGTACGCCCAGTCGCTCGCCGAGGAGTCGGACGCCGAGTTCGTCCACGCGTACGACGACTGCGACATCGTGGCCGGACAGGGAACGCTCGGCGTCGAGATGTACCGCGACCTCCCCGAGATGGACACCGTGGTCGTCCCCATCGGCGGCGGCGGGCTCATCTCGGGTATCGCCACCGCCATCAAGCACCACGACCCCGAGATTCGCGTCGTCGGCGTGCAGGCTGAGGGCGCGGAGACGGTCCACGAGAGCCTCGACAAAGGCGTTCCCGTGACGCTCGACGACACCAACACCATCGCGGACGGCATCGCCACCGGCGGCATCTCCGAGTTGACGCTCCGAACCATCGAGGAACACGTCGACGAGGTCGTCACGGTCTCCGACGGGGAAATCGCGGAGGCCATCCTCCTCTTGCTCGAACGCGCCAAGCAGGTCGTCGAGGGTGCCGGTGCCGCCTCCGTCGCCGCCGTGCTGAGCGACGACCTCGACGTCGAGGGCGAGACCGTCATGCCGCTTCTCTGCGGGGGCAATCTGGACATGACGATGCTCCAGACGGTGCTCGTCCACGCGCTCACCAGCCGTCGCCAGACGCTCCGTCTCCGGGTTCGAATCCGGGACGAACCCGGCGAGATGGCGCGACTCTCCCGGCTCATCGCCGACCGCGACGCGAACATTCACGACGTTCGCCACGTCCGCGCCGTCGACGCCCTCGACGTCGGCGAGGCCCACCTCCTGTTCCGCATCGAGACCAAGGGAGCCGAACACGCGGCGGCCGTCGTGGACACGATAGAGGACGCGGGCTACGCGGTCGACGACGTTTCGGAGCCGAGCTAGCGCCCGGTTCCTCGGTCTCGACCGTTCTCGCAGCCGAATCCCGAATGCCTCTCGATTTGATACGACGTGTGAGATGCGGCGGGACGCGGCTTGAACGACGAACGCACTGATGTCCTCTCCGCGAAGCGACTCACCGATACCGACGAAGCGTCCGCTACGTCTCTCCGGCCGATTGCCGGATGCGCGCCACGACGTCTTCCCGACTCACGTCGGGGTCGTCGTCGGTCGTGAGTCGGCCCATCACGAATTCGAGCAGGTCGAGGTCTTGGAGCAGGTCGAGCGCGTCCATGCGTTCGAGGTCGAGCGCCTTGCCGAACTCGTAGACGGTCTTGGCGTCGTTGGCGGCGTCGGCGAGTTGGTCGATTGTGACGGACTCGGGGAGGCCGATGCCGTCGGCGAGCGCCTCGGGCGACCCGTCGCCGTCCGCCGCGGGTGCCGGTGGTCGCTCGACGCCCGTCGGGTCGCCGGCGAGCGACGTTTCGTACGACGACGGTTCGTGGACGCCTTGGTCGATCATGTACCTGCGGACCGTCTCGTCCGTCACGTCCATCTCGAAGGCGTCGGCCATCCGCTCGAACGTCTCGTACCGCGCGTACACGGCTTCGAGGTACGTCGTGTCTTCGAACGCCGGCACGTTCGGGTTCCGAACGGCTTCGTGCGGTTCGGAATCGGCGTCGTCGTCGGCCGTCTCGGTTGAACTCGTCGTCGGCGCATCGGTCGCGACCGTGACGACGACCGCCGGGTCGCCGTCGAGCGAGACGTCCGCGGCGTCGACGGCGACGTGCTCGCGGTCGCTCGGCAGCACGTCGTCGACGCCGAGCGTGAGCCCAATCGACCCGTCGGAGTCGAGCGACGCCCCTCGGATTCGAACGGGGATGTCGCCGTCGGCGTCCGACGAGAGCGCGAACTCGACATCCGCGGACGCGCCCGAGTCCGTGACCGTCACGGACGACTCGCGGACGCTCGCGGCGTCCGTCCGCTCGCACTCTTCGAGGAATTCGCCCAGCCGCCGAAGCGATGTACCCACGCTCATTGTCCGTTTCGACGGACGCGCCGAGACTCCCTGAAAAGCGGTGTGGAATACTGAGTCAGTTTATATAGCCCCACAGAATATGCGGCGAAAAGTATAAACAAAAATCTAATGTTCACACTACTATATCGTGCCCACGAGAAACGCTTCTGTCGCGAGCGTCGACGCGAGTTCGCGACCTTCAACCGAACCGGCAGTCCGGCTTCCCCGGTGTCGAATCTCTGTATCCACGAGGTGAAGACACGATGAGTCTGATAACCGTTGCCGACATCGCGCACGACGACCTCGCGCTGACGCCGACGATTCAGTCGGAGGCCGCGAGCGAGATAGACGTCATCTCTCAATCCGCGACCGACCCCGAGACCGGCCTGTTTTTCTTCGTCGTGAAGGGCGCGGACGTCTCGGCGTTCGAAGCGGCGCTGGAGGTCGACCACACGGTCAGCGACTGGCAGCTCGTCTCCGAGCGGGAGGAGTCGGCGGTGTATCGCATCGGACACACGCCCGACACGATTCTCCTCTCGCCTATCATCACGGAACTCGGCGGGCTCATGCTCGACGCGTGCAGCAACGACACGGCGGGCTGGCGGGTCCGGCTCCAGCTTTCGGACCGCGAGGCGCTCTCAGAGGTGTGGGTGTACTGCGAGGCGAACGACATCTCCTTCGAGCTGAACCGGATGTTCCGACAGGACGGCTGGATGAACGGCGAGCCGAGCAAGCTGACCGACGCCCAGCGCGACGCGCTCGTCGCCGCCTACGAACACGGCTACTTCGAGGAGCCGCGAGAGGCGGCGCTGGACGACCTCTCGGAAGTACTCGACATCTCGCCGACGGCCGTCAGCGGACGCATCAGGCGGGGGACCGCGGAGCTGGTCGAGTCGATTCTCCTCGACGAGTGACGGAATAACCCCCGAAGAAAGGCGGGAGTCAGACCGCGAGGACGTAGTCGTCCTGCGGTTCGTAGATTTCGCCGCTCATCCGCAGGTCGCGGACGGCGTCGAGCGTTTCGCCGATGGCGACGCCGTTGTCCGCGAGCGCCGCGGCGAGCCGCCCGAGTTCGACGCCGTCGGGGTGGTCCTCACCGAGTTCGGTGAGCGCCGTTTTCACGCCGTCGCTCTCGACGTCGACGTCGAACGCGACGCGCTCCCACTCGACGTCGTGGCCGGTGACGTTCGCGTGTCGCCGGTACAGGTCGACGGCGTCGTTCGGCTCCGTGACGGAGACGTGGAGGTCGCACGCCGGGCAGGTGACGACGCCGGCGTGTGGTTTTTCGGCTAGTTTGGCACTCTCGTCGTCAGGCATTGTACGCGTCCTGCGCGAGGCGGTGCAGTTTGTGGACGGTGTGTTCGTTCGGACCGAGCTGTGCCTGCCCGAGCGCGCCGGACGTGAGCCCCTCGTACTGGCGTTCGACGAGCTCGAAGTCCTCTTCTTGGAGCTGCCGGCTCGTCTGGACGAACTTCTCTTCTTCTTCGGACAGCTCGGAGTCGCGGAAGTAGTAGTCCGCGATGAGCTGGAAGCGCCCCTCGTCGATGGGGTCGATGATGTACGTGCCGTAGCCGTCGGCGGTGCCGTACATGTTGACCGTGAAGTTCGGCCAGAAGTAGTAGAACTTGGCCTCGTGTTCGGGGTGGATGCGCATCTCGTCGTCGACGTCCTCTTTGTGCTTGTAGTGAAGCACCCAGTGGTAGTCGTTGACTTCGAGTTCGGACTCCATGAGTTCGAGTCCCTGCACCCAGTCTTGGTGGTTCGCCTGACAGTGGTCGCACTCCGAGTAGTTCCCGCTGAACGTCTTCCAGTTGCACTCGACTTCGGAGACGTAGCGCCGGGCGTGTTCGTACTCACCGAGCGGCAGGTCTTCGAGTTCCGTCTTCATCTCCCCGGCCTGTTCGGCAAGCGAGAGGCTCGGTTCGTCCTCGAAGTTGACGAACACGAGCGGCCCGATGGCGTCGGTGTTGACCTCCATGAGGCCGTTTTCTTCGGGGTCGAGTTCGCTGACGGCGTCGTCGTCGAGGTCGGGATTCAGACTCGCCTCCTCGAAGCTCTTGGGGGTGCTCTGGAGCGACCCGTCGAGTTCGTACGCCCAGAGGTGGTACGGGCAGGTGATGCGGCTGAGGCTGCCGGGGTCGGTCATCGGCGTGTCGTCGAGCATCTTCGACCCGCGGTGGGCACAGACGTTGTAGAACGCCCGCACGTCGCCCTCGCCGTCGCGGGTGACGATTATCTGCTTGTCACCGATGGTTCGCGTGAAGTAGTCGCCCGCGTCCGGGATGTGGGTCTCGTGGCCCGCGTAGACCCAGTACCGACCGAACACTTTCTCCTTTTCCATCTCGTGGACCTCCGGGTCGGTGAAGTACCTCGCCGGCAGCGCGTTCGTTTCCGCGGTGATGTCGGCACTTACCGCACCGATCTCGTCACGATTGTTATTCCACCGTGTCATGGGAGGAAGAAACACACATCTGTGGAAAAGGATTCGTCGGAAATAGTGGACCCGTATAAGTGGCGGTGGATATCCGCGAGCGGCCGCCGTTCGGCGGCGAGCGCCGCTCTCGGCGGGCCGAGCGTCGTTCCTCTGAAAAAGGGGCTCCGTGATACAGGTCAAGAGTCAAGGGGGGACGTTCCGAACCGCCGGGCACAATGAGTGTCCGCGACGACCGATACGATGTCGCCGTCGTCGGGGTCGGCGGGATGGGGAGCGCGACCGCGTACCACCTCGCCGACCGCGGCCTCGACGTCGTCGGTCTCGAACGCTACGACATCCCTCACTCGCAGGGGTCGTCCCACGGCATCACCCGCATCATCCGCCGCGCGTACTACGAACACCCGTCGTACGTCCCGCTCATCGAGCGGGCGTACGACCTCTGGGACGACCTCGCCGACGAGACCGGCCGCGATATCATCCACCGAACCGGCTCCATCGACGCCGGCCCCGTCGACAACGACGTGTTCGCGGGTTCGAAACGCTCCTGTGAGGAACACGACATCCCGCACGAGGTGCTGACCGGCGCGGAGGTCAACGAACGATTCCCCGGCTACGAACTCCCCGAGGACTACCGCGCGGTCTATCAGGAAGACGGCGGGTTCGTCGTCCCCGAGCAGTCGATTATCGGCTATACCGAAGCGGCACAGGCCCGGGGTGCCGAAATCCGCGCCCGCGAACGGGTCGAAGACTGGGCGGAGACGAACGACGGCGGCGTGCGCGTCCGCACCGACCGCGGCGTGTACGTCGCGGACGCGCTCGTGCTCGCCGCGGGCGCGTGGAACTACAAACTCGCTGACGCGCTCGACGGCCTCGCGATCCCCGAGCGACAGGCGCTCGCGTGGTTCCAACCCGAGTCGCCGGCGACGTTCGCGCCCGAGGAGTTCCCCGTCTGGAACCTCAGCGTCCCCGAGGGTCGGTTCTACGGCTTCCCGGTCCACGACGTGCCGGGGTTCAAACTCGGCAAGTACCACCACCGCGACGAGGAGGTCGACCCCGACGACTTCGACCGCGAGCCGAACCGCGCCGACGAGGCGATACTCCGCGATGTCACGGAGAAGTACTTCCCGGAGGCCGCGGGGCCGACGATGTCGCTCGCGACGTGTATGTTCACGAACTCGCCGGACGAGCACTTCATCCTCGACACGCTGCCGGACCACCCGCAGGTCGCCGTCGGCGCGGGCTTTTCGGGACACGGCTTCAAGTTCGCCAGCGTCATCGGCGAAATCCTCGCTGACCGCGCCGGCGACGGCGAGAGCGACCTGCCGCTCGATATGTTCTCGCTCGACCGGTTCGAGTGACGACGGGCGGTCGAGCTTGCCGCTCGTCAACCGATTTGACGATATAACTTCCGTAAGTTTTCTTCATTTGCGTATAAATGCCTCTATTATCGAAGCCGACTTGTTATGATGTGTAACACCAATGGGTTGGTTGAATCGTGTGGGGTGTGGACTCGTGTCACGGTCGGTGCGGACGCGTCGAATCCGACGCGGGTCGTCTCTCGACGGTGACAGTGGGTGGCCCCAAAGCGGGGACAACGATATGACCGAACACGAATTCATCTGGCGGTCGTCAATGGAGGCTGTATCGAATGGCGAATAGCAACGACTCGACCGGTCGGTCGACGAGCGAGTTACAGGAAGACCTGTTTTATCCCGATATGGAGCGCGAACCCGGTGACAGAAACATCCAGGGGTTGGGGTTCGACATCCATCCCGTCGTCTTCCCGGCCGCGCTCTTGATAATCGGCGTCTTCGTCGCTGCGACGCTCATTCTCGGTGAGCAGGCGGCGAGCGTCTATTCGGGTATCAGGGGCTTTTTCGAGGGGAACTTCGGGTGGTTCTTCCTCCTGTCGGTGAACCTCTTTATCGTGGTCTTGGCGTACTTCGCGCTGAGTAAGTACGGAAAGATAACCCTCGGCGGCGTCGAGGCGGAAAAGGAGTTCAGCGACTTCTCGTGGATGGCGATGCTGTTCAGCGCGGGCATGGGTATCGGGCTCATGTTTTACAGCGTCTCGGAGCCGCTGTACTACTTCAGTAACGTCCCCGGCTTCTTCGACGCCGAGGCCGGGTCCGGCGGTGCGGGTATCGCCGCGATGACGCAGACGTTCTTCCATTGGCGGTTCCACCCGTGGGCCATCTACGGCCTCGTCGGCTTGGGACTCGCGTTCTTTTCGTTCAATCGGGGGCTGCCGCTCACGTTCCGGTCGATTTTCTGGCCGCTCCTCGGCGAGCGAATCTACGGCTGGCCGGGCCACCTCATCGACCTCGTGGCGGTGTTCGCGACGCTGTTCGGCCTCGCCACGTCGCTCGGCCTCGGGGTCGCACAGATAAACACCGGGCTGTCGTACATCCTCGGCGGGAGCATGCTCGGCGTCCTGAGCGTTCCGAACAACACCGGGATGCAAATCGCGCTCATCGCCGTGATTACACTCATCGCTACCGCCTCTGTCGCGGCCGGCCTCGAAGGCGGTATCCGGCGTCTGAGCACGGTGAACGTCTTTCTGATGTTCGTGCTGTTGACGTTCGTGCTCGCCGCCGGCGCGACGATGAGCATCTTCGGCGCGTGGGTGCAGGGCCTCGGGAACTACTTCAGCGACTTCCTCTCGCTCGCGTTCTTCACCGGGACGCTCGGCGACGGCGCGTCCACCGTCAACGCTTGGACGGTGTTCTACTGGGCGTGGTGGATTGCTTGGTCGCCGTTCGTCGGGATGTTCGTCGCGCGCATCTCGAAGGGGCGGACGGTCCGCGAGTTCGTCTTCGGCGTGTTCGTCCTGCCGTCGCTGTTCTCGACGGTCTGGCTCTCGGCGTTCGGCGGGAGCGCGCTGTTCAACTCGCTTCAGGGTAACGGCGCGGTCCTCGCGACCTACAACGAGGCCGGCCAGACGGTCGCCATGTTCGCGCTCCTCGAACAGTTCCCGTTCAGCGCCGTCTCGGGGCTGCTCGCCGTGACGCTCATCGTCACGTTCTTCGTGACCTCCTCGGACTCGGGGTCGCTCGTCGTCGACCATCTCACGTCGGGCGGCAAGCACAACGTGCCGCGGACCCAACGCATCTTCTGGGCGGTCATCGAGGGCCTCGTCGCGTCGCTTCTCCTCTACGGCGGGGGTCTCGGCGCGCTCCAGACGGCGGCCATCGCGACGGGGTTCCCGTTCGCCGTCGTCCTCGTCATCATGTGCTACACGGTCTATCTCGGCCTCGACAAGGAGTACGAACTCCTGCAATCCGAGGAGTTCGCCGAGCGAATCGAGGACTTGGCGGACGAGGACATCGACATCGACGTCGGTCGCTCTCAGACGTCAGTCGTGACCAACGTCCGGCAGAACCCCGGCACGACGGACGACTGACCGCGGAGCCACCGAACCGATGACTCGACGCTATCGATGAACGCGCTCGCTGTCGTTTCGGCGGCGTTCGCGGTCTTCCTTTTCGTCGTTGCACTGTTCGCGATGACGGCCGGTGAGCTACGGGGCGCAGGTCTCGCGTTCCTGAGCGCCAGTCTCGTCATCTACCTCAGAGAGAAGCACCTCGTCGGCGAGTGACTTTGTCGGCGGGTGACTCCGGTCAGTGCGCTCCTCGTCGGCGCACGGCTTTCGTCGCCGCGCGTGTACTCGTCGTTCTCTGACGCTGATTCTCGTCGGACCACGCGACGCACCCGTGGTGAGGCCCCTCCCTCGTCACCCCCCGGTATCTATACACCTCAGATAGTGGACCCGGAGAGATATCCGAAGGCCGCAGTCACTACTGTTTGGTACATGAACACATGGTCTACGTTTCCCGAACGCGCCGGAACGGTCGTCGTCGGGGCCGGCTGTGTCGGTTGTAGCGCGGCGTATCACCTCGCCGAGTCGGGTCGCGAAGACGTCGTCGTCCTCGACCGGGGTCCGCTGTTCGAGACCGGGGGGTCGACCTCTCACGCCCCCGGACTCGTGTTCCAGACGGCCGGGAACAAGCTGATGACGGAGATGGCGTCGTACACGCGCGACCTCTACGACGGGTTCGGTGACTTCCGGACGTGCGGCGGCATCGAAGTCGCCTACACCGAAGACCGCTGGGACTTCCTCAAACGCAAGCGCGAGTGGGGTCAGTCCTACGGCATCGACGAGGGCCAACTCCTCACGCCCGAGGAGGTCGAATCGCGCGTCCCGCAGATAAACGCCGACGTCATCTACGGCGGCTACTACGTCCCCTCGGACGGGAAGGCCGACGCCGTCAGCGCCGCCGAGTCGATGGCGGAGGAGGCGCGCGAGGCGGGCGTCGAGTTCTACGGCCACACCGAGGTCACGGACATCGACACTACCGACGGCAGCGTCGACGCGGTCGAAACCGAACACGGCCGCATCGAGGCCGACGAGGTGCTCGTCGCCACGAACATCTGGGGGCCGCTGTTCGGCGAGATGGTCGGCACGGACATCCCGCTCGTCCCCTGCGCGCACCAGTATCTCGTCTCCGACGAACTGGACGAGCTCGAAGGCGCAGAGCGCGAAATCGAACAGCCGCTCCTCCGGCATCAGGACCACTCGCTGTACTACCGCCAGCACGGCGAGCGCTACGGCATCGGCTCGTACAACCACGAGTCGCTGCTGGTCGACCCGGCGGATATCTACGGGCCCGACAAGCTCGACGACCTCGGACTCGAATACCCGTCGCTCCGGGAGTTCACGGAGGAGCATTTCTACGAGAACACCCACCCGGACCACGACCGGTCGGCGTTCGACGCCGCGAGCGAACTCGTTCCCGGCTTCGAGGACTGCGAGTGGACCTCCGCCATCAACGGCATGTTCTCGTTCACGCCCGACGGCATGCCCATCCTCGGGCCGGACGAGGACACCGAGGGTCTCTGGTGGGCGCTCGCCGTCTGGGTCACGCAGTCCGGCGGCGCGGGCGACATCGTCGCCAGCTGGATGGAAGACGGGACGCCGCGGCTCGACGGCTCCCGCGTCAACGCCTCCGGCGCGCACGTCTCCCGGTTCCAGTCGCACACGGGCAGCCGAGAGTACACCTACGGGCGCGGCGCGCAGCAGTACCGCGAGGTGTACCAACTCGTCCACCCGCGCGAACAGCCGGACGGACAGCGCGCGCTCCGTCGGAGCCCGTTTTACGACCGGCAGGCCGACCTCGGCGCGGAGTTCTACGACAGCGACGGCTGGGAGGTCCCGCAGTGGTACGAGTCCAACGAGACGCTCCTCGAAACGTACGACGTGCCGGACCGCCCCGACTGGCTCTCGCAGAACTGGTCGAAGGTCCAGGGCGCGGAACACCAGCATCTCCGCGAGAAGGTCGGCATGGTCGACATGACGACGTTCACGCCCATCGAAGTGTCGGGCCCGGGCGCGCTTGAGTTCCTGCAAGGGCTCCTGACGAACGACATGGATGTCACGCCGGGCCGGATGCGCTACTCCGCGATGCTCAACGAGGACGGCGGCGTACTCGCCGATCTGACCGTCGCCCGCCTCGGCGACGAGCGGTTCGTGCTGTTCACCGGGGGCGGAAGCTCGGCGACGCTCCACTCGCGGTGGGTCACAGAGCACGCGCCCGACGACGGCTCCGTCGACGTGACCGCACACGTCTCCAGTCGAACCGGTATCGGCGTCTTCGGCCCCGACTCCCGGAAGGTGCTTTCGGACCTCGTCGAGGCCGACCTCTCGAACGACGAGTTCCCGTTCTACTCCGCACAGGAGACCTACCTCGGTAGCATCCCCGTGACGATGCTCCGACTCTCGTACGCCGGCGAACTCGGCTGGGAAATCTACGCCCCGACCGAGTACGGAAGCCAGCTCTGGGACGCGATTCGCGAGGCCGGCGAGGAGTACGACATCGCGCCCGTCGGCTGGGCCGCGCTCGACTCGACGAGCATGGAGAAGGGATTCCGCCTGTGGGGGACGGACCTCACGCCCGAACACAACCCGTACGAGGCCGGCATCGGCTTCGCGGCCGACCTCGACACCGACTTCGTCGGGAAGGCGGCGCTCGTGGCGGACAAAAACGACGACAGCCCGAGCGACCGCATCGTCCCGATAACGCTCGACGAGGAGGAAGCCGTCGTCGACGCGGGCCACCCGGTGTTCGTCGACGACGAGGTCGTCGGCTACTGCTGTCGGGCCGACTACGGCTACACCATCGACGCCGGCATCGCGTACGCCTACCTCCCCGAGGAGTACGCCAGCTCGGGGCAGGACGTCGAAATCCGGTACGAGGGTGACGCTCACCCCGCGACGGTCCGGTCCGGGCCGCTTTTCGATCCCGACCGCGACAAGATGATTCGGTAAACGCCGGATTTCGTCGCGTCACCGCCTCCGCCACCGTCTCCGCCACCGTCTGCGCCTCTGCCTCCCCCTCAATTTATCGGCGCTGTCGAACCGCAGTCACCGATTGTCCGCCGAGGCCGTGCTGAACTCGGCAGATTTGTTGGGGATCGGGACTGCCTGAAAAATACTTATCCTCCCGCTGTCACTCGTCTTCGACGGTCTTCAGGTCGAGCCGCGGGGCAAACGACTCGTACGTCTCGTCGCTCGAAACGATAGTGTCGCCATCGGATTCGACGAGATGGAGCGCATCGAAGGGTGTGAACCCGTGGTCTTCGACGTAGGTCGCGGCCGTGAGAACCGTATCTACGTCCCCACGCACTTCCAACAGCGCGGCGACGTTCGTGATGACCCGCTCCGTGTCCCGCTCTTCTCGGTACGCGACCATGAGGAGTTCGATGAGCGTGAACTGCGACGTCCACAGTTCGTCTCGATGGTTTCGGTAGACCGCCTCTGCGGCGTCGCCCAGCCAGTCTTCGTCCTTGATGAGCGCCAGTAGGAAGTCCGTCTCGGCTACATTCAGCGGCCGGCCTCGTCGAGCGCCGCGTTCCGCGCTCCGCGACGGAGTTCTTCGGCCGTCTTCTCGACGTCCGCGAACTCGGTGCGGAGCGCACCGAGCGGGTCGTCTTCGATTGGAATCAGCTTGATACCGTCGTGCAGTTGGACGATGTGGTAGTGTTCGCCGTACCGCTCTCTGATCTCTTTAGGGAGCGTGAGGCGTCCGCGACCGTCCAGCGTCGCTTCGGACATACGGTCTACTACGATGGGTAGAAAGAAGAATTTTCCCCATAACCCGATTTGCCACCCACTCGGATAGAACCCTCTCGTTCCAGAACGCTCCCGTTGTCCGTACCACTTGACTTCTGTCCGGCGCTCCGAGTTTCGACGGAGGTGGATTATCCGAATTATTCGGAATCTTCGTCGTCGACGCCGCGCTGTTCGAGGACGCGCTCGACGATTTCTTCGGGGTGTTCGGTCGCCACGGCGAGCGCGGCGTTGTGGAGTTCGCTCTTCGTGACGCCCTTGAGGCCGTGGTCGCGGGTCAGTTCGCGCTCCACGTCGTAGGTGATGATGTCGTCGAACTCGTCGGCGACCGCTTCGAGCACGTACAGCGCCTTGTGGACGGTCTCGTCGAACTCGAAGGCGGGGCGCTCGCGGGGGTCGACGGGTTCGGCGGACGCGGATTCCGTCGCTGACTCGTCGTCCGATTCGACCGCGTCGTCGGTGCCGGCGTCTTCGTCCGCCGGTTCGGGTTCCGGCTCTGGCCCGGAGTCGGTCTCGCCGCTTCCCATCGCGGCGTCGAGGTCGCCGAAGGGGTCTTCGCTCATCGGGCCACCTCGCCTTCTTCGACGATTTGCGCGAGTTCGTCGTAGCACGCCAACTGGTCGCAGGTGCTGTCGTAGTCCCGCAGCGGCATGTGCTCCCGAATCGACGCGTCGATGGCCGACCGATGCCGAATCCCCGGCTTCGGCAGGTCGCCGTCCCACTCGCCGTCGTCGATGGCCTCGAACACGTCCGGGTCGGTGTACGCGAAGTTCGGGAGCTTCGAGGCGATGTTCGGCTTCGAGACGAGCGCCTCCACGAGCCGTCTCGTCGGGCGGTCGTGGTCGATTCGGTCCCGCAGGTCGGTCGGCACGACCGCGAGGATTTCGAGGTCGAAGTGTTCGCGCGCGGGCGTGATAAGTCGCTTGACGGTCTTTTCGAGTCCCGAGAGCGCCCCCGATTCGGGGCGCATCGGCAACACGAGGTTCTGCGTGGCGTACAGCGCGTTGTCGTTGAGTTTCCCGCGCGCCGCGGGGCAGTCCACGACGACGTAGTCGTAGTCGTCCCCGAGAAGCGGGTCGATGACGCGCTGTTTGAGCCGCGCCGACCCCATCATCACGCCGCCGAGGTCCGACTCGACCTGTTCGATGCGGTCGTTCGAGGGGAGGAGGTCGATTTCGAACCCGGTCTCCAAGATGAGCTCTCGCGGCTCCAACTCGGCGTCGTCGAGGAGCACGTCTCCGAGATGTGCCTCCGAGTAGAACTCTTCTCCGAACCCGAGACCCGTCGTGGTGTGTCCGTTCGGGTCGAGGTCGACGAGCAGCACGTCGCTTCCCCGGTGTGCGAGTTCGCGGGCGAGGTTGATGGAGGTCGTCGACTTGCCGATACCGCCTTTGAGGAGACAGACGCTGACTGCACGTGACATGATGGGGATATCCGTACTATCGAGATTCTCGGCGTAGTTGAAATAATTATGGTTACTCCAGCTCTTTGAACAACTCACACACTCCAAATAATCTGAATAATCTAAACTCAGCGAGTTGATCGACTCGGTTCGCTCTCGCCTCGACTGGCGGCCCGAATTGTCGCCGGCAGTAGCTATTTGGGCCCGTTGTGTGCAGGTAAATTCGTGACAGATTGGTTGCCCGACCGAGGGCTGCGCGCCCCCGAACTCTCGTCGCAGACGGTGACCCTCGCGGTCGCCGCCGCCTTGCTCCTCGCGGTCGTCGGGCTCCACCCCGTCTCCGTCCTTCCTGTCCGGTCGCAGTACGCGCTTTCGGTTTTCGTCGTCGCGCTCCTGCTCTGGTTGACGAAGCCGGTTCCGTACGCGATTTCGAGTCTGGCCTGCGTCTCCCTGTTGTACGCCCTCGGCGTCGTTGACACCTTCGAGGCCGCGGTGAGCGGCTTCACCTCCTCGCTCGTGTACTTCCTCCTCGTGTTGTTACTCCTCGGCAACGCGGTCCGGTCGGTGGGGTTGGACACCCAGTTAGCGAACCGACTGCTGTCCCCGGACAGCACCCCCCGCGGGGCGTTTCGTTCCATCGCGCGGAACGTCCTCGTGCTGGCGCTGTTCATGCCGTCGGCGATGGCCCGCGCGGTCGCGTTCATCCCCATCGTCGAGGAGGTGACAGAGGAGCTCGACCTCCCGTCGGGAAGCGGGTTCGAGCGCGCGACGTTCCTCCTCTTGGGTCACATCAACCCCATCGCGTCGATGGCGCTCATGACCGGCGGCGGGATGGCGCTCGTCACCTCGGGCATCCTCGCGACGAGCGTCCGTCCGCTCTCGTGGGTCGAGTGGGCTGTCTTGATGGTCCCACCCACGGTGGCGCTCTACGTACTGGCCGCCGCGGCTGCCGGTCTCCTCAACACCGTCGACGCCGACTCGACTGTCGACCCCGGCACGTCGGGGATTGCGGATGCGTCCGCCGACGGCGAGTTGACCCGCGAACAGGGACTCGTCGCGGCGGTGATGGCCGGGACCGTCCTCGCGTGGGTCGTTGGGTCGTTCGCCGGACTTCCCGAGATTCTCCCGGCGGTCGCCGCGGTCTCCGTCCTCGCGCTTCCGGGAGTCGACGTTATCGACGCCGACGACGTCAAGGGACTCAGTTGGGGCGTCCTCTTTCTCATCGGCGCGACGCTGTCGATTCTGGACGCCCTGAAAGCGACCCAAACTATCGCGCTCGTCGTCGACCTCCTCGCGCGGTTCGTCCCGTTCGAGGCGTTCAGTCACTGGCAACTCGTCGGACTGCTCCTCGGGTTCGCGGTCACCGTTCGCGTGCTGTTTTCGACCGGGTCGGCCGCTATCGTGGTGATTCTCCCCATCGTGCTGCGATTCGCGGAGACGTTCGGCGTGACGCGGCTCTACCTCGGACTCGCGGTCCTCCTCGTGGTGGGGTCGACGACGATTCTCCCGTTCAACACGACTGCCGTCCTCGTCTCGCTGGACCGCGGACCGCTGACGAATCGGGACGTGACGCTGTTCGGGTTCGTGACGATGGGCCTGTCGCTCGTCGTCGTGACCCTCTCGTGGCTCTTTTATTGGCCGCTCGTCGCCTGAGTCGGCGACCGGCGCACCGACCCGTCCGCGCGAATCCAGGTTTCGGTGACGCCCCCCGTTGCGACAACCACCGGGCTATTTGTAGGTGAGCGGTATCTGCCCGGTACGGGTGAGTTCGCATCTTACGTGTTGAGTTTACGACGGCCCCGACCGGCGTCATGTCGAAGATAGACCGCCGTCTGCGAGACGCCCGGAGCATCGAGTTGGACAACGCGTTTTACGTCGAGGACGGGACGTGGATCGAGTCGCTCACCATCGCCTCGAACGCCCCCTTCGACGTGGAGTCCCTCCTCGCCGACATCTCGGGCGTGACCGTCTTCTACGACGAGGAGATTCCGACCGCCTCGACCGACGTGCAGATACGTCGAGTGACGATTCTCGCCAACGAGTCGTACCCGTTCATCCTCGGACTGGTTCTCAGACAGGAGACGATTCCGAACCGCATCGTCCTCCAAGACGGCGTCTTCGAGGTCGTCGCCACCGCCCAGGACTGGGACCACTTCAGGGAACTCGCCGACGAGATTCAGGAGACGCTCGGGGAGTTCGAACTCCGCTCCGTGACGCAGGACGAAGCCCCGGGTGAACCGCTCGACAGCGGCCGATTAAAGGAGGTGTTAATCTCTAAGCTGACCGACGACCAACTCGCGGTTCTGGAGACGGCATTCAACCACGGCTACTTCCACATTCCGCGGGAGACCTCTGAGACCGAACTCGCCGAGGAACTGGGTATCGCTCAGTCCACGCTGAGCGAACGACTCCGGACCGCGGAGCGAAATCTGCTCGAACTCATCTACGGTCCGCGACAGGAGTAGCTCAGCCCTTGTTGGAGAATATTGCCGCATCTCGGCGACCGAGTATATAAAGAACGATAGATATCGGGGCGTATCGGGAACAGCACCATGGAAGATACTCCATAACAGGCTGTCGCAATGTCGGAGAAAAATCGTGATAGTTCGGGTGTCGAACGTGGAACTGGCCTTACGCGACGCGACTACGTGGCGGCGACTGCGACCGCCCTCGGCGTGACCGGACTCGCCGGGTGTACCGGTGGCGGCGGGAGCGGGAACGGCGGGACTGACGGCGGGTCGAGCCTCACTCCCGACGTTCCTTCTGGAACCCCGGAGACGGTCGAGACGAAGTACTGGCGCGAGTGGGAGACCATCGACGCCGACGAACCGCCGCTCGACTACAGCGCGACCGCGGGTGCGGTGTTGGACCCCGTCCCGCTCGAATTTTCGAGCGAGGACGACCCGTGGATGCGGGAACACGCGCTCATGGTCCAGCGTGGGCTCGACGCCCTCGGCGTCAAGACGCAACTCAACGATCGACCGCTGAACCAACTGTACGCCCAGAGTTGGGACACGAAGGGGCTCGAAGCGATCATCTCGATGAGTACCCACGGTCCGGACCCGCAACGCGGGCTGGACCCGAACCCGCTTTTGATGCGGCGGAGCGAGACGAGCCTCTCGAACTACGACAACTACTACCACCCCGACCTGCAGGAGGTGCTGACGGAACAGAGTCAGACGACCGACCGACCCGAGCGCGAGGAGCTCGTCGCCGAGGCGCAGCGCATCTTCAGCGAGGACGTGGGCGCGCTCATTACGCTGTTCCCCGATATCATCACCGCGGTCAACACGGAGCGCTGGAGCGGCTACGTCCAGACGCCGGGCAACGGGCCGACGAAGGACTCGTTCGTCTGGTCGGAGGTGAACCTGCAACCCCAGACCGACGACCGGACCTACATCAAGGGCGTGACCACCTCGATGAACTCGCTGAACCTCCCGTGGGCCGCCGGCGGCGCGGAGGCGAAGCGGCTGACGTTCATCTACGACGGCCTCTTCGACGCCACGCCGGACCTCGAAGTCGTCCCCGCGCTGGCGACCGGCGGCGGGTTCGTCGACGACACCACCGTCGAACTCACTCTTCGCGAGGGCGTCGAGTGGCACGACGGCGAGCCGTTCACCGCGGAGGACGTGAAGTTCACCGTCGAACTGTACAAGGAACACTCCTCGACCAGTCAGACGCCGTTCTACGAGCCGGTCGAGTCGGTCGAGGTGCTCGGCGACCACGAGGTTCGGTTCAATCTGAAGGGCCCCGACGCGGCGTTCATGACCCAGCGCGTCGTTCGCAGCGTCATCATCCCCAAGCACAAGTGGGAGGACGTGGAGAACCCGTCTCAGCACAACCCCGAGTCGCCCGTCGGCACGGGGCCGTTCACGTACGAGAACTGGGAGCTGGGTACTCGCTTCGAGGTGTCGAAAAACGAGGGTCACTGGATGTTCGACGACGACTGGCGGGCAGACGTGCTCGGCGACCAGGCCACGACCGGCGAGGGCGTCGACCGCGTCATCTGGATAAACGTCGGCAACATCGACTCCATGATCGGCTCGCTGCAGGGCGGCGAAATCGACGCCATCGGCACGACGCTCTCGAACTCGCAGGCCGACCGCGCCGCGAGCACCGCCGGCGTCGAGAAGATGACCTCGGGCAACTTCGCGCCGCTCGACACGAAGCTGATGTTCTCCTGTCCGCTCGTTCGCGACAAGGAGTTCCGCGTCGCTCTCGCCAAGTCGATAGATACCGAGGGCTTCGCTGCCGACGTGCTGCAGGACCGCGCGACCGTCCCGAGCGGGGAGAACCCGATTTCGGACCTCACGCCGTGGCACACGTCGGATACCACCCACTACGAGTTCGACATCGACGGGGCGAAATCGCTCCTCGAACAGGCCGGCTACACGCGGGACGACGACGGCAACCTCCGGTTCCCCAACGGGGACGCGTGGGCCGCCTTCGTCGAGCGTATTCAGCCCGGGAACATGCACAAGCGCCGCGACGAGCTCGGACAGGCGGACTTCTCGTGAGGTGACACGCATGTCGAACACTACTCACTCGTGGCGTTGGGGGGTCCGACCGTGAGCGAGTTCCAGCGGTTTCTCGCAAAGCGGCTCGCCATCTCCATCGTGCTCACCCTCGTGGCCGTCTCGGTCATCTTCGTCGTCTTGCGGTTGCTCCCGGGGAGTCCGTTCGAATCCCTCGTCACCGCGGGCAACTTGAGCCAGCAGCAAATCACCGAGATTCGAGCGATGTACGGCCTCGACCAGCCGATGTGGCGGCAGTACCTCAGCTACCTCCAGAGCATCCTGCTGTTTCAGTTCGGCTACTCCATCCTGCGGAGCCAGCCCGTCTGGGGGGTACTGGCCCCGCGGCTCGTCAACACGCTCATCCTGCTCGTCCCCGCGTTAGTGACGACGGCGGTCCTGAGTTCCCTGCTCGGGATGTACGTCGGCTGGAACCGCGGGAGCAAACTGGAGAAGCTCAGCATCATCGCCACGACGTTCCTCCGGTCGACGCCGGTGTTCATCACGGGCATCCTGTTCGTCATCATCTTCGCGTACAACCTCGAACTGGTGCCCGCATTCGGGATGCGCTCTATCAGCGCCTCGCCGGAGGGCTACGTCGAGACGTTCGCCTCGTTCGACTTCCTGCACCACTACATCCTGCCGTTTACGGTGTCGGTGCTGTACTACAGCGGCGATTTCCTGCTGTTGGCGCGCAACGGCGTCGTCGAAAAGCGGGGGTCGGAGTTCCTCAAGCTCCACCGCGCGAAGGGGCTCTCGGAGATGCAGCAGCTCGCGCGGGCGGGTCGGAACTCCATGCTGCCGATTCTGACCTACTTCGCGCTGCGTCTCGGGATGATTTTCCAGGGACTCATCCTGCTCGAAGTCGTCTTCGGCTGGCCCGGCATCGGCCGCGAACTCGTGCTCGCCATCCAACAGCAGGACTACCCGCTGGTGCAGGCCGCCGTCTTCATCATGGCGCTCGCGGTCATCGTGGCGAACCTCGTCGCCGACGTGCTGTACGCCTACTTCGACCCGACCGTCTCGACCAGCGGAGGTGGTGCCGCGTGAGCACCGAGACGAAGCCCGAAGCCGAACTGAAAAAGCGCGTCGAGGGGGTCGCGGAGACGCTCCGCGACCAGTTCACGTTCCTGCGACGTGACCGCCTCGCGTTCGCCGGCGTCCTCATCGTCGCGGCGTTCGTCTTCCTCGGCCTCCTCGGCCCCGCGCTCGCCCCGCACGACCCCATCGAGCACACCGTCCGCGACGACGCCGGCTCGATGCTGCGGCTGTCCGAACCGACCGGCGCGGCCCCGTTCGGGACGACCGCCTACGGGAAAGACGTCCTGAGCCAGTTCCTCGCCGGCGCGCAACCGACGTTCATCGTCGGCCTGTTCGGCGGCATCGGGACCGGTGCGCTCGGCTTTCTCGTGGGGCTCGTCAGCGGGTACTACGGCGGCTGGGTCGACGAGGTTCTCATGCGTCTCACGGACCTCACGTTCTCGCTGCCGTTCACGCCGATGGCGCTGTTACTCCTGACGTTCGTGACGCCGAGCGTCTGGCTCATGACGGGTATCATCGTCGCGTTCCTCTGGAAGATGCCCGCCCGCGTCGTCCGCTCCGAGGTCCTCTCCGTCAGAGAGCGCACCTTCGTGAAGTCGGCGCGCGCCAGCGGCGCGAGCGACTTGCGGACGATGCTCTACCACGTCGCGCCGAACGTGCTCCCCATCGGCTTTCTCTACACGGCCTACGGCATCGCGTGGGCCATCGCCGCGCAGGCCAGCCTGGCGTTCCTCGGATTCGGCGACCCGACCGTCACGAGTTGGGGCCGGATGCTCCGACAGGTGTTCGAATCGGGCAACATGCGCGTCGCTTGGTGGTGGGTGCTCCCGCCCGCACTCGGCATCGCGGCCATCACCACCTCGGTGTTCCTCATCGGCCGCGCCTACGAAGAAGTCATCAACCCGGAGATTCAGACCGAACAATGAGCCTCCTCGATATCACAGACCTCACGGTCACGTACTCGACCGACAGCGGAACCGTCCACGCCGTCAACGACGTGTCGTTCAGCATCGACGAGGGCGTCAACTACGGCCTCGCCGGCGAATCCGGCTCGGGGAAATCGACGCTCGCCGAGGCGGTTCTCGGTCTCCTCCCCAGCAACGGCTCCGTCGAATCCGGCAGCATCGAATTCCAGGGCCGGGACCTGACCGGCCTCAGCGAGCGCGAGCGTCGCGACGTGCTCTGGGAGGACATCGCCTACATCCCCCAGAGCGCGATGGACTCGCTCGACCCGGTGATGTCCACCGGCGCGCAGATTCGGCAGGCGATTCAGACCCACCGGAACGTCACCGACGACAAGGCGCGTTCGCGGGTCCGAGAGCTGTTCGAAATCGTCGGACTCGACCCCGACCGAATCGACGACTACCCCCACGAGTTCTCCGGGGGGATGCGCCAGCGCGTGACCATCGCCATGGCGCTCGCGCTCGAACCGGACCTCATCATCGCCGACGAGCCGACCACGGGGCTCGACGTCATCGTTCAGGACAAGATTATCGACAAGATTCTGGAGATACAGGACCGGATGGACAGCTCGTTGCTGCTCATCACCCACGAAATCGGCGTCATCGCCGAGACGTGCGACGAGCTTTCGATACTCTACGGCGGGAAGGTCATGGAACAGGGAAGCGTCGACAACGTCCTCGTGAACCCCACGAACCCGTACACGATGGGGTTGAAGAACTCCTTCCCGGAGATAGAAGAGGGCGGCCAGGACCCCGTCTCGATTCCGGGGTCGCCGCCGAACCTGAGCGAGGCACCCGGCGCGTGCGTCTTCAAGGACCGGTGTCCCTTCGCGACCGAGGAGTGCGAGGCGTCCCATCCGGACCTCGTCGACCTGCCGAACCGTAACCACCGCTCGGCGTGCCACCACGTCACCAAAGCCGCCCAGATGCGGTGCGATGCCACCGACCCGGAGACGTGGGGCATCCCCGACAGTCACGACGAATCGGACCGCGGCGAGGTGCTCCTCGAAACCGACGGTCTCGAGAAGTACTACGAGCAGAGCCAGCCGCTCTTGGAGCAACTCAGGGGGAACGACCCGAACTACGTCCGCGCCGTCGACGGCGTTTCCCTGCGCGTCCGGCGGTCCGAAATCCTCGGCATCGCCGGCGAGTCCGGCTGTGGGAAGTCGACGCTCGGCGAGACCATCGCGCTCCTGAAACAGCCGACCGGCGGCGAGTTCGTCTTCGACGGCGAGCCTTACGAGCACTACGTGGACGGGAACATGCGCGAGTTCCGCCGGAAGGTTCAGATAATATTCCAGGACCCCTTCGACTCGCTCAACCCGAGACAGACGGTTCGGCAGTTGGTCGGCGAACCGCTCACTATCCACGACTACCGGACCGACGAGCGCGAACGGGCCATCATCGAGACGTTGGAGAAAGTCGGGCTCACGCCCGCGCGGAAGTTCCTCGACCAGTACCCGCACCAGCTATCGGGGGGCCAACGTCAGCGCGTCGCGGTGGCCAAGGCGCTCGTTCTCGACCCCGACTTCCTCATCTGCGACGAGCCGGCGTCGATGCTCGACGTGTCGCTGAAGGTGAACCTGCTGAACCTCCTGCGCGAACTCGCGGACACGGAGGACATCGGTATCGTCTACATCTCTCACGACCTCGCCAGTCTGGTACAGGTGTCGGACCGACTCGCCATTATGTACCTCGGGCGGGTCATCGAGGAGGGCGACGTCGAATCCATCGCGGCCGAGCCGAAACACCCGTACACCACTTCGCTCCTCGCGGCCGCCCCCGAGAAGGACCCGACGGTCGACCGCGACCGCGTTCTGCTCGACGGCGAGCCACCGAATCCGGTCGACCTCCCGTCGGGCTGCGTCTTCGCTCCGCGGTGCCCGAAGGCGGAAGACGAGTGCCGGGAGAGCGAGCCCGGACTCGATACCGTCCGAAGCGGCGAGTACCGCGCCGCATGCTACTTCCCGGACGGGGAGACCCCCGCCGCAGACGACCTCGCCGACGACCGCTCGGACTCTCAATACGGGGACTCTGAGTTCTCGCCGCCGGCCAGCGGCGACTCGGCCAGCGACTGACGCCGCCCTTCGACTCTCCTCGCTTCGTCTCCTTAGCGACCTCCCAGTAGCTCCGTGTCCCGATTCGAGGTTCGGCTGACGCATTAGAATTGCATAAACCAAACAATATTATAAGGAAGAATATTAGAATAATTTTCAAATTATTGAATCTATTTACTTATATTTGTTTCTTCTGTGTGTTTACTTCTGTGAATATATCTCAGATGTCCAAATAAAACCGGAAAATTCTGTTAATATCTATCCTATATAGTCAAAATGGGTATAAAAAGCTGACTTCAGCTATATTGCGGGGTTCCGTGGTTGATATATCTATTTACGCCGGATGTAATATTGTGTTTAAATTGATTTACTATTATCCGGTCTGGGTTGCGGTCGACCGCTCTCCCTACGCCAACTCCGAGATATCGAACACCGGCTTGCACGTCCCGCCTTCGATGAACGTCTCGAAGGCTTCGTCGGCTTCGAACAGCGAAAACCGGGTGTCGACGAACGTCTCGCAGTCCACGTCGCCGTCGCGAATCAGTCGGAAGGAGCGCTCGAAGTCCTCGTACATCGAGGCGTACGAACACTGGAGGTCGATTTCGGCCCGAACGAGCGGGGAGTAGGGCATCGACGTCTCGCCGGTCTGGCCGACGAGGACGATTTGGCCGCCCTTGCGGACCTCGTCGACGGCCGTCGTGAGCCCCGAGGGGTGGCCGGTCGTGTCGAACACCACGTCGTAGCCGACGCCGCCGGTGTGGCGCTCGCGGCGCGCCTCGGTGTCGTCGTCGGCGACGTTGACCGTCTCGAAGCCGAGTTCCTCCGCGAGCGGGAGGCGATAGTCGGCGTCCTGTCCCACGCCGGAGACGACGACGGTGCCGCCCTGCGCGCCCGCGACTTGGGCCGTGAGCAGACCGATTGGCCCGGGGCCTTCGACCAACACGCGGTCGCCCGCGCCGACCCGGGAGTTCTCGATGACGGCGCGCGCGGCGATGCTCGTCGGCTCCGCGACCGCGGCGTGCTGCTGTTTCACGTCGTCGGGAATCGGGTGGAGGGCGCGCTCCGGGACGGCGATGAACCGCTCGTACGCGCCGTCGTGGTCGACGCCGGTGATGACCGCGTCCTGGCAGACGTTCTCCTCGCCGATGCGACACTGATAACACTCGCCGCAGCCGCGAATCGGTCGTTCGACCACGCGGTCGCCGACGCCGAACTCCGTCACGCCGTCGCCGACTTCGACCACGCGACCGGCGTACTCGTGGCCGATGACCGTCGGGAGGTCCATCCGCTCGAAGGCGGATTCGAACTCGTAGATTCCCGCGTCGCTCCCGCAGAGGCCGGCGTAGTCGACCTCTACGAGCACCTCTCCGGCACCCGGTTTCGGTTTCTGTCGCTCGACGAACTCCATAGCGCCGGAGCTACGCTCTACTTTGGCAAGTCCTCGCATGAGAGCACATGTGGCACGGGTCGGTAAAAACGTATTGCATGCGGCACTCCCGTCGCGCGTTCCGCAACTATCATGTCGGCACCGTGCGGACTGAGACCATGGTCGCATACGAGCACACGCCAGTCTCCGTCAGTGACAAGCGCGTCGTCGTCGTCGGCGGGACGAGCGGTATCGGTCAGGCAATCGCCCTCGGATTCGCCAGCGAGGGCGCGGACGTCCTCGCAACCAGCCGACGCGAGTCGGCGGTCGACGAGACGGCCGACGCCATCGAGGAACTGGGAGCGAACGCGGTTCGGGAGACCTGCGACGTGACGGACCCGGCCTCGCTCGAACGCGTCCGCGAGCGCGCCGTCGAGGAGTTCGGCGGCGTCGACGTGGTCGTCGCCTCGCAGGGCGCGATATCCCGCGAGACGGTCCGCGACATCGACGACGACGCGTGGGACCACGTCACCGACATCGCGCTCGGGGGCGTCCGCCGCGTGACGCAGGAGCTGGCCCCGGCCGTCGCCGACGGCGGGTCGATTATCAACATCTCCTCGTTGGCCGCGCGGCTCTCGATGGCGAACCTCCCCGCCTACTCGGCGGCGAAGGGCGGCGTCGAGGCGTTCACCCGCGCGTCCGCGAAGGAACTTGCCCCCGAGATACGCGTCAACGCCATCGCACCGGGCTTCGTCATCACGCCGCAGAACGCCGACACCTACGCCGAAGGGACCGAAAAGCGCGAGCGAATCGACGAGCGAACGCCGCTCGGCAGAGTCGCGGAACGGGAGGAAATCGTCGGCGCGGCGGTCTTCCTCGCGAGCGACGCGTCTTCGTTCGTGACTGGTGAGGTCGTCACCGTCGACGGCGGGTTCGCGGACAGCGCGTTCTAACCCCGTCTTTCGTCTCCCGTCTCCCGTCTCTCGTCTCCCGTTTCGCCATCGACGCGCTCTCGTGAGCGCGCGCTAGCCCCTCCCGACGGGAGTTTCGATGTCGCTTCCGACAGGTTTGCCGCCGGCAGACGCCGGAGACTGCTGGACAATCGTTCTGTAATAGGGAACGAAGGGCGAGGCCGAGTGACTCGTCCCCCGCGTTCGCTCTTGCTCCGGACTCTCGGGAACCCCGCCCCCCTTCTCGGCGTCGGCCACCCGAATTACAAGCGTATGTGTGTAATCTAAAACCGGCGCACCGCACGTCGCGTGGGCTGTTCCCGGACTCTCTCGTTCGTGCGTGCTGTGATTGCATTCTGTGATAGAAAACGGCAGTGTCTGGCGAACTCTCGGCCCACTCGTTCCTGATTATCGGCCGAGACGAGCCGTAATAATCGACTTGTCTCTCTCGGTGGTCGTTTTCGACGACACCGGTGTGGGTCGTCAGTCCGCGCTCGTGGGCTCCGACACGGCCGTCTCGTCGCCGCGTTGCCGATTCGACCCGCCGACTCGGCGTGTTCTGTTACTGGGAATTCGTGTGTCTCTCTACGTCACACGCGTCGGGCTCGTGTCGCCTCTTCTGCCTGTCATCTCGCGCTCGTCGGCGCTCGTCGTCAACGGACGAGCGAACTACACCCGGCCGGGAGTTCGAGACCGAACCCGCCGACGTCTCGGGGTTTTCTGCATTGCCCCGCGCCGCCCATACCGGGACGTACTTTTATTACAATCGCTGGTAATGAGGATACTGAATGCATTACCACCAGCTAGCGGTGTCGGGAGAGCGTCGTCTCACGGCAAGCCGCGACTCCACGACGTACGACCTCACGAGCGCCGACGCGGACCTTCGGACGTTCGGTGACTTGGCTCGGGTGGCGAGTATCGCCCGGACCTCGGTCGACCGACTCGCCGCCGAACTGACCGAGGACGCCGACGTGGTCGACGACGCGTTCGTCGACCGGCACGCGACGGTTCCCGTCGACGCCGAGGAAATCTGGGCCGCGGGCGTCACCTACCAGATAAGCGAGCAAGCGCGCGAGGAGGAGAGTTCCATGCCCGATATGTACTTCGACGTGTACGACGCCGACCGGCCGGAGGTTTTCTTCAAGGCCACGCCGTCTCGGACCGTCGAACCGGGCGACGCCATCGGCGTCAGAGGCGACTCCGAATGGGACGTGCCGGAGCCCGAACTGGGTATCGTGCTTCGCCGGGGGGAAATCGTCGGCTACACCGTCGGCAACGACGTGAGTAGTCGGTCGATAGAGGGCGAAAACCCGCTGTATCTCCCACAGGCGAAAGTGTACGACCGCTGTTGTTCCATCGGCCCGTGTGTGGTGACGCCCGAAGACGTGGAGGACCCCCACGAGTTGGAGATGAGCATGACTATCGAGCGCGACGGCGAAGTCATCTACGACGACGCCACGAACACCAGCGAGATGGTCCGCAGCTGCGACGAACTCGTGTCGTACTTCACGCGACACAACACGGTGCCCGAACTGGCGGTCATCCTGACGGGCACGTCGCTCGTCCCCGAACAGCCGTTCGACCTTCAAGAGGGTGACCACGTCGACATCACTATCGAGGGTATCGGAACCCTCTCGAACTCCGTCACCACCGTATGAGCCCCGCCCCCACCGACATCGTCGAGGAGTTCACGCGCCGCGACTGGCAGGGAGACGACGTGACGGGCACCGTGCGGGTCGCCATGATCGGCCTCGGCTGGTGGACCCGCGACGAGGCGATTCCCGCGGTCGAGGCGTCCGAGTTCTGCGAGACGACGGTCGTCGTCAGCAGTTCGAAGGAGAAAGCCGAGGGCGCGACGGCGTTGACCGAGTCGATAACCCACGGCCTCACCTACGACGAGTTCCACGAGGGGGTCGCCGCCGACGCCTACGACGCGGTGTACGTCGTCACGCCGAACGGTCTGCATCTCCCGTACGTCGAGACCGCCGCCGAGTTGGGGAAGGCGGTCCTCTGCGAGAAACCGCTGGAAGCGTCGGTCGAGCGGGCCGAAAAGCTCGTCGCCGCCTGCGACCGCGCCGACGTGCCCCTGATGGTCGCCTATCGGATGCAGACCGAGCCGGCCGTCCGGCGCGCCCGCGAACTCGTCGAGGCCGGCGTCATCGGCGAGCCGGTGTTCGTCCACGGCCACATGTCCCAGCGCCTGCTCGACGAGGTCGTCCCCGACCCCGACCAGTGGCGGCTCGACCCCGAACTCTCCGGCGGCGCGACCGTCATGGACATCGGGCTCTACCCGCTGAACACCGCCCGGTTCGTCCTCGACGCCGACCCCGTCCGCGTCAGGGCGACCGCCCGCGTCGACGACGAGGCGTTCGAGGCCGTCGGCGACGAGCACGTCAGTTTCGGCGTCGACTTCGACGACGGCACGCTCGCGGTCTGCACCGCCAGCCAGTCGGCTTACCAGTTGAGCCACCTCCGGGTGACCGGCACCGAGGGCGAACTCGAAATCGAGCCCGCGTTCTACAACCGCCAAAAGCGGGGATTCCGACTGTCGTGGGGGGACCAGTCCGCCGACTACGACTTCGAGCAGGTAAACCAGATGACGGAGGAGTTCGACTACTTCGCGTCCCGGCTCCTGTCGGATTCCGACCCCGCGCCCGACGGCGACCACGCGCTCGTGGACATGCGCGCGATGGACGCGATTTACGCCGCGGCGGAGCGCGGGACCGATGTCGCCGTCGACGCCGCCGACTCCGATTCCGCCGACTCCGATTCCGCCGACGCTGCCGCCGCCAACCACGACGCCGACCCCGATTCCGACGGGACGTAGGACTCGATTCGGCGCGTCGTCGCCCGCAGTTTTATTATCGGGTTTCCCGCAGTTCCCCGCATGATGTTCGGCATCCTCGGCACGGCAGGCATCGGCGTCAAATCGGTCATCCCCGCGGTGCAGGCGAGCGAGCACGAGGCGGCCGCCATCGCGTCCCGCGACGAGGCGCGAGCGAGCGCCGTCGCCGACGAACTCGGCATCCCCACCGCCTACGGCAGCTACGAGGCGCTGTTGGCCGACGACTCCCTCGACGCGGTTTACATCCCGCTCCCCAACGGCCTCCACGCCGACTGGGTTCGCGCGGCCGCCGACCGCGGGCTGCACGTCCTCTGCGAGAAGCCGCTGACCGCCAGCGCCGACGAGACGGCCGCCGTCTTCGACTACTGCGAGGACGCGGGCGTCACGTTGATGGAGGCGTTCATGTACCGCTTCCACCCGCTGACCGAGCGGGCCGCGGAACTCGTCGCGTCTGAGCTCGGCGCGGTCGTCTCTGTCACGTCGAACTTCTCGTTCCGCCTGCCCGACGGGGCCGACGACATCCGCATCGACCCCGACCTCGCCGGCGGGAGCGTCATGGACGTGGGCTGCTACGCCGTCAGCGCGGCGCGACTCTTCCTCGGGACGCCCGACCGGGTGTACGCGACCACGACCGACACGCGCGACTGCGGCGTCGACACCCGGATGTCGGGCGTCTTGGAGTACGACTCCGGCGCGACCGCCCGCGTCGAATCGTCGTTCGACACGCCCGAGACGCAGTACTACCGCGTCCAGACCACCGACGGCCGGCTGGAGGCGAACCCCGCGTTCAACGTCGACCCGACGGCCGCGGCCGAACTCACTTACGCGACCGACGGCCGCGTCGTCACGGAGACGTTCGACCCGACAGACAGCTACCGCCGCGAGGTCGAGGCGTTCGCCCGCGCCGTCGAGACCGGCGAGACGCCGCGCGTCGACCGCGAGGAATCCGTGTCGGTCATGCGGACCATCGACGCGATTTACGAGAGCGCCGAGACCGGGGCCGCAGTCGAGCTGGACTGACCGCCCGCCGCTGTCCGTTTCGACTCACCCCAACCGAACGTCGGAGCGGAACTCGGGCCGCCCGGTCGCCGCCACGTCGAGGCGGAACAGCGCGCCCGCAGCGTCGCCGGTGCTCTCGTCGCCCTCGCCAGCGCTCCCGTCCCCGTCGCCGCCGGCGGTCGTCACGTAGAGCGAATCGAGGTCCGGCCCGCCGAAGGCGACGCTCGTCACCTTCTCCGTCGGCACGTCGAACCGGCCGAGTTCGGTGCCGTCGGCGTCGTACTCGACCACACAGCCGCCCTCCCAGCGGGCCGACCAGATGTGCCCCGCCGAATCGACCGTCATCCCGTCCGGTAGCCCCGGCGTCTCCGGCGATTCGACGAACCGCTCGCGGGCCGAGACGGCTCCCGTCTCTTCGTCGTAGGCGTACCGATAGACGGTGCGCGCCTCGGTTTCCGTGAAGTAGAATCGCTCGCGGTCGCGGGTGAATCCCATCCCGTTGGGGATTCCGACGCCGGTTTCGACCGTCGTCACCGTTCCGTCGGTGTCGAGGCGGAACAGCCGCCCGCCCGCCGTATCTGACGGCATCGTCCCGCAGAACACCCGCCCGGCGGGGTCGGCGATGACGTCGTTGAACCGGGTCGGTGAGTCGACGATTCGCGCGCTTTCCCGGCGGTCGCCGTCGACGACGCGCCCGACGCGACCGCGGTCCATGAACGCTAGGAGCGACCCGTCGCGCTGTATCGTCACGCCGGCGATGACCGACGTTTCGACCGGACAGTCGTGCGCTCCGGTCTCGGGGTCGTAGCGGTGGAGTCGCCCGGATTCGATGTCTACCCAGTACAGCCGCTTCTCGTCGGGGTGCCAGACCGGTCCCTCGCCGAGTCGGCACGACGTGTCGACCACTCTCGTGACGGTCATGAGCAACCGTTCGGAACCGACCGCAAAATACGCTTCCCTCGGGTTCGGGGCGCGGCACGCCGACACTGCGCCGCCGTGCTGCTACGCCACCGCGCCCCGTGTCGCCGTGCCGTCGCACCCCCGAACCCCCGTGCCCGCCGCTCAGAAGTGCGAGAGCTTGTCGCGTCGGTAGAGGTCGAGCGACAGCACGGTGTTCGGTGACCGCTGGCGGACCGCGTAGGCGATGGCGTCGGCCACCTCTATCGCCTCCGTCACTTCGCCCTCCTCGAACGACGCTTCGAGCGTCTCGCCGCTCTCGGAGCCGAACTCGGTCCGAACCTCGGTCGGATTGACGCAGGTCACGCCGACGTTCTCCTCGCCGATGGACCCCTGCAGGCTCGACGCGAACCCGCGGACCCACCACTTCGTCGCGGCGTACACCGGGTTGTGCGGCCGCGGGTGGTTCCCCGACATGCTCCCGAGGAAGACGAGGTTGCCCTCGGACGCTTCGAGGTGCGGAAGCGCCTCTCTGGCCGTGTAGAACATCCCGTCGACGTTGACGCCGGTCATCAGGCGGTACTCCTCGTCGGTCAGCTCCGCGACCGGCTTGTCGATGCCGAGGCCGGCGTTACAGACGACGATGTCGAGCGAGCCGAACCGCTCGACGGTCGCGTCGACGAGCGCCCGGACCGCGTCGGAGTCGGTCACGTCCGTCGGCACGACGCTCACGGCGGCGTCCGTGGCGTCACGAATCTCGTCAGCGAGCGATTCCAGTCGTTCGACTCTGCGGGCGGCGAGACACACGTCCGCGCCGTCCTCGGCGAGCACGCGCGCGGTCGCCGCGCCGATTCCCGAACTCGCACCCGTGACGAGCGCCGTCCGGCCGTCGAGCGGGTCTTCCAAGGCGGTTGGTCGGTCGACCATACGCCGTGATTGTGACCCTGCCGCATACGTGTTTCCCCACGGGAATCTGGCGACGGACGCTTGGAACACGTTTATTAGACTTCCGTCGATTGTCATCGTATGGCACGTATTGCGGTCACCGGAGCGGCTGGTAACGTCGGGAGAGTCACGGTCGAAGCGCTGGCGTCGGACCACGACGTGACGCCCATCACGCATCGCGAGCGCGAGGGACTCGACAGCGTCATCCTCGACGTGCGCGACGAAGACGCGCTGACCGAGGCGTTCGAGGGCCACGACATCGTCGTCCACCTCGCGGCCAACCCGAACCCCGACGCGGCGTGGGACAGCGTCTACGAGGTCAACATCGGCGGCACGTACAACGTCTACGAGGCGGCGCTGGCGGCCGATATCGACCGACTCGTTTTCGCCAGCACGAACCACGTCCACCAGATGTACAACATCGCCGACGCGACCCGACCGGAGACGCTGGCGGCCGACGCCGAGGCGGTCGGCGTGTCGGACCCGCCGCGCCCCGACTCGTACTACGGCGTGAGCAAGGTGTTCGGTGAGGCGCTTGGCAACTACTACGCGGACCGACACGGACTGGAAGTGCTCAATCTCCGCATCGGATGGCTCCTGACGGCCGACGAGGTCCGCGAGAAGATGGACGAAGAGGAGTCGGTCGCGCGCTACGTCCGCGCGATGTGGCTCAGCCCCGGCGACTGCGAACAGGGGATGCGCCGGGCCGTCGAGGCGTCGCTTCCCGATTCGCCGCTCGCGGTCAACCTCATCTCGGCGAACGACGACCGATATCTCTCGCTCACGGAGACGATGCGCGCCATCGGCTACCGCCCGCGAGACAACTCGGCGACCGTCGTGGAGTGAGCGAGCGGGGCGGTGGCTGAGCGACCGTGGAGTGACGTTCGTCGATGCCGACGCACCGCTACTGCGAGTCGGTGTCGCGGGCGACGACGCACGACCCCGAACGGCGTCTCGTTCGCCTCTCGAAGGAGCGTTCAGGTTCTCGCGCGGTAGTTTTCGGGGCGAATCCATCGCGAAGCGCGTTGCTGGGACCCACCGTTTTTATATCATCATCTGCTATCCACAACCTATATGTGTGGGTAGATAACATGGGTACTACATGGTCGAGCATGACAGTAGCGATGAAAGTGTAAACCGTCGAAAATATTTGAAGGCCCTGACCGTGGGTGCGGCCGCTGGCATCGCGGGGTGTACCGGCGGTGGCGGAACCGAGACGGAGAGCACCGAGAGCGGAAACGGGAACGGTTCCGGCGGTTCCACCGACGACACCGAGACGAGCGGGAGCAGTTCCGGTGAGTCGTGGGACTCGCAACTCGAAGTGCTCCACGGGTGGGCCGGCGGCGACGGCGAGGCGGCGGTCACCGCGCTCATCGAGGCCTTCGAGGAGGAACATCCCGAGATGGATACGAACTTCCAGGCGGTCGGTGCGAGCGCGAACGTGAACCTCAACGCGACGATTCTTCGACGGCTCGCGAACAACAACCCGATGAGCTCGTTCGCCAACTGGCCGGGGAAGAACCTCGAACGGTACTCGGGCGCACTGATGGACCTCGAAGCCGACGTGTGGGACGCCGAGGGATTCAAAGACACCATGCAGTCCCGCGCGGTGGAACTGTGTAAGTTCAACGACAAGATGCCGGCGGTCCCAATCGGGTCCCACCGGATGAACAACCTGTTCTACAACACCGCCGTCTTCGAGGAGGCCGGCATCGACGCGTCGAGCCTCGATAGCGTCGACGCGCTCCTCGACGCGCTCGAAACCATCGACCAGAACACGGACGTGACGCCGATGGCGCAGGCGATGGTCGCGCCGTGGACGAACCTCCAGCTTTGGGCGCAGATTCTGACGAGCCAAAGCGGCGTCGAGGCGTACACGAACTTCATCGAGGGCAACCCCGACAGGGCGGCCGTCGTGGAAGCGCTCGAGGCGCTGAAGACTATCAACGAGAACTACATCACCGCCGACGCCTCGTCTATTAGCTTCACGACGGCGGGCCAGAAGGTCATCTCGGGGAAGGCGGCCACCATCCACCAGGGGAACTGGGTCTACGGCATGTTCCGCGCCGACGACAGCTTCAACTACAAAGAGCAGTGGGATTGGATACCGTTCCCGGGCACGGAAGGTATCTACTTCTACCACGTCGACTCCATCGTCGCGCCGAGCAACAACCCGAGCCGCGAGGAGACCATCGCGTGGCAGAAGTTCGTCGGCTCGAAGAAGGCCCAGATCGCCTTCAACAACCCCAAGGGGTCGGTTCCGCTCCGCACCGACATCGACCCGAGCGAACTGACCGACTTCCTCGCGATGACGTACGAGGACCTCACCGATTCGGAGGCCTACCCGCCGACCATCGCCCACGGGCTCGCAGTCACGCCCAAGACGATGGGCGCGTGTAAGACCGCCTTCGGCGACAACTTCATGGGGCCGTTCAACGTCGAAGCCACCGCCGACGCGCTCGTCGCAGCGGTCTCGGAGTGAGACCTCGGCTGAAACTTCACCCTCATTATACACAAATAAAATATAGGTATATCCATGGCTACACACGATAACACGGAGCACGTTTCTGACGCGACCGACGAGGCGGTCGGGTGGGAGTCGAAGCTCCGGTATTTCCTCAACAGCGACTTCGTCCGCTCCGCGCCGTACTGGGGAATCCCGTTCGTCCTCATGAGCATCGCCGTCTACGGTGGTACCGGCTACAACTTCGCCATCTCGTTTACGGACTACGAGGGCCTCGGGACTCCCGATTACTCCACGCTCGACTTGGAGATGTACGCACAGGCGCTGTCGAGCGACGCGTTCATCGCCGCCGCGCAGAACAATCTGGTCCTCCTCGTAGGCTTTACGACTATCTGTCTGGTGCTCGGCCTGTTCCTCGCAATCCTGTTGGACCACGGCATCCGGTTTTCCGAGAAGTTCCAGACGGTCTATCTCCTCCCGATGAGCCTCTCGTTCGTCGTCACCGCGCAACTGTGGCTCTGGATGTTCAACGTCGAAAGCGGCATCCTCAACCTCGTCGTGACGACCCTCGGGTTCAATCCCGTAGACTGGCTGGGGAACCCATCAATCGCGCTCGGCGCGGTGATATTGGCCCTCATCTGGCAGTTCAGCGGATACACGATGGTCGTCTACCTCGCGGGGCTCCAGTCGATTCCCGACGACCAGTTCGAGGCGGCCCGCGTCGACGGCGCGAGCATCACTCGGACCTACCTCCGCATCATCGTCCCGCAACTGAAGGAGGCGTCCGTCAGCGCGGCCGTCGTGCTGATGGTGTTCGCGCTGAAGGCCTTCACCTTCCTGTACGCCCTCGTCGGTCGCTACCGCCCGCCGAACGGGACGGACATCCTGGCGACGCTCATGGTTCGCCGCGCGTTCAAGTTCGGTGAGTGGGCCTACTCGGCCGCCATCGCGACCATGCTTCTCATCATGGCGCTCGGCGTCATCGGACCGTACCTCTACTACCAGTACAAACAGGGGGGTCTCTGACCATGTCACAGTCGTCATCCACAGGCAACTTCGACGTCGCATCGCTCGTCGAGGACGTGAACCTCCGGCGCGTCGCCCAGTACGCTCTCGTCGTGTTCTTCCTCGGGTTCTTCCTCGTCCCGCTGGAGACGGGAATCATGACCGCCATCAAGACGAACGAGTCGGTCGCTCGCTCGCTTCCCTTCGCGCCGCCGGTCGGTGAGGGTTTCACCCTCGGGAACATCCAGTTCGCCCTCGAACAGCTCTCGGGGTCGTTCTTCAACTCGCTCATCATGTCGATTCCGGCGACCATCGGGAGCGTCCTGTTCGGGAGCATGGCAGCCTACGGCCTCACGATGGTCAACTGGCGGGCGCAGATGGGTATGCTGATGCTGTTCGTCGTCGGCGTCTTCGTCCCCTATCAGGCCGTGTTGGTCCCGCTCGCACGCTTCTGGAACAACATCTTCCCGCTCGCGCGGATGATAGAGCCGATGGTGGCGTCGATACCCTTCTTCCAGGGGTACCACGCGGAACTCGTCCCCCTCGTCATCACCCATATCGCCTACGGGATTCCCATCTGTACGATACTGTTCCGGTCGTACTACCAGAGCCTCCCGAACTCGCTCGTGGAGGCCGGTAAAATCGACGGCGCGAGCATCACGAAGATTTACCGGCGCATCATCCTGCCCATCTCGAAGCCGATGTTCGGCGTCGTGTTCATCTACCAGTTCACGCAGATTTACAACGAGTTCCTCTTCGCGTTCACGCTCGTCACCGGGTCCGACGCGCCCGCAGCACCGGTCACGCTGGTGCTGCCCGCAATCGGGGCGTCGACTTCCGGCATCAACTTCGGTATCAGGATGTCCGCGGCGTTCCTCGCGGCGGTTCCGACGCTCATCCTGTACGTCGCGTTCGCCGAACAGTTCGCGAAGGGACTTCGCACGGAGGCCTGACCCATGGGACAGATTCAACTCACCGACCTGACGAAGCGCTTCGGCGACACGGTCGCCGTCGACGACCTCTCGCTCGACATCGACGACGAGGAGTTCCTCGTGCTCGTCGGTCCCTCGGGGTGCGGCAAATCGACGACGCTCCGGATGCTCGCCGGCTTGGAGACCCCGACCAGCGGGGACATCTACATCGGCGGGGACCACATGAACTACCGCGTCCCGCAGAACCGCGACATCGCGATGGTGTTTCAGGACTACGCGCTGTACCCCCACATGACCGTCCGGCAGAACATCCGGTTCGGGCTCGAAGAAGAGGAGGGATACACGTCTGCGGAGCGCGACGAGCGCGTCGTCGAAGTCGCGGAGACGCTCGGCATTGCCGACCTGCTTGACCGCAAGCCCGACGAACTCTCGGGCGGTCAGCAACAGCGGGTCGCGCTCGGGCGCGCCATCGTACGCGACCCCGAGGTGTTCCTGATGGACGAGCCGCTGTCCAACCTGGACGCCAAGCTCCGGGCGGAGATGCGCACCGAGCTCCAGAACCTGCAGGACCAACTCGCCGTCACGACCGTCTACGTCACCCACAACCAGACGGAGGCGATGACGATGGCCGACCGTATCGCCGTCATGGACGACGGCGAACTCCAGCAGGTTGCCTCTCCCTTCGAGTGCTACCACGAGCCGAACAACCTGTTCGTCGCGGAGTTCATCGGCGAGCCGATGATAAACCTCGTCCGCGGAACGCGCTCGGAGTCGACGTTCGTCGGTGAACACTTCTCGTACCCGCTCGACGAGGACGTGATGGAGTCCGTCGACGACCGCGACGACTTCGTCTTGGGGGTGCGCCCCGAAGACATCGAAGTCGCCGACGCGGCCCCCGACGACGCCGCGCTCGACGATCACGATCTCCAGATGGACGTGACCGTCGTGGAGCCCCACGGCGACCAGAACGTCCTCCACCTCTCGCACCCGGACCAGCCCTCCGCCGACGACGCCCTGCAAGCGGTCACGGAGGGGATGCATCTCGTCACGCGGGGCGACCGCGTCACGGTGACGATTCCGCCGGACAAGATTCACCTGTTCGACGCGGAGACCGGAACCGCGGTGCACAACCGACGTCACGACCAGGAAGCCGACTTCACACAACTCGAACAGTAGCCATGGCACGATTGACACTCGACGACGTAACGAAGGTGTACACCGACGAGGGCGGCGGCGATATCGTCGCCGTCGAAGAGATATCGCTCGATATCGACGACGGGGAGTTCCTCGTGCTCGTCGGCCCCTCGGGCTGCGGGAAATCGACGACGCTCCGGATGATGGCGGGACTCGAAACCGTCACCGAGGGCGAACTCCGACTCGAAGACCGCGTCCTCAACGGCGTGTCCGCGCAGGACCGGGACATCGCGATGGTGTTCCAGTCGTACGCGCTGTACCCGCACAAGAGCGTCCGCGGGAACATGTCGTTCGGCCTCGAAGAGTCGACCGGCCTGCCGGACGACGAGATACGCCAGCGGGTCGAGGAGACGACCGACATGCTCGGCATCAGCGACCTGCTCGACCGCAAGCCCGGACAGCTTTCGGGCGGCCAGCAACAACGGGTCGCCCTCGGACGCGCGATCGTGCGCGACCCCGAAGTGTTCCTGATGGACGAGCCGTTGTCCAATCTGGACGCCAAACTGCGGGCGGAGATGCGGACCGAACTCCAGCGCCTGCAAGGCGAACTCGGCGTGACGACCGTCTACGTCACCCACGACCAGACCGAGGCGATGACGATGGGCGACCGCGTCGCCGTCCTCGACGACGGCGAACTCCAGCAGGTCGGCACGCCGCTGGACTGTTATCACCGGCCGAACAACCTGTTCGTCGCGGGCTTCATCGGCGAGCCGTCGATGAATCTCTTCGACGGGTCGCTTTCGGGCGACACCTTCCGCGGCGACGGCTTCGACTACCCGCTTTCGGGCGCGACCAGAGACCAACTCGGCGGCGCGAGCGGCCTCACGCTCGGCATCCGACCCGAGGACGTTACCGTTGGCGAGCGGCGCTCCGGCCAGCGCACCTTCGACGCCGAAGTCGTCGTCGTCGAGCCGCAGGGGAACGAGAACGCCGTCCACCTTCGATTCGTCGACGGGGACGAGGGGACCCAGTTCACCGCGACAACCACCGGACAGTCGAGAGTCGAAGCGGGCGACCGCACGACCGTCTCGTTCCCCGAAGACGCGATTCACCTGTTCGACGGGGAGACCGGCGACGCGCTGAAGAACCGAGAGCTCCCGTCGAACCGCGCCATCGACGCGTTCGTCTCGAACTGACCGGTCTCCGCGGTTTCCTTTTCGTCCGCGGTTCGCCCGCCGCTGTCAGCCGCCAGGTTATCTGCCGTCAGCGTCGCGACTGCAACCGCGAGTCGCGTCGCTCCGGTCTCGAACTCAAGCGAGTGAAAACGCGGCCGCGGCGGACGCGCCGCGGGGCGAGAGATGCTCACGGTTCTCGCCCGCGGTGGTGCGTCCGGGTTATGGGTGTGGTATGTCAGGCTGTCGTGGCCGCTGTGGGACAGTCTCGCTCTCGGCGTCGGGTTACTCCTCGTCGAAGAGCGTCTCCCCTTCGACCATGTGTGCTTCGACGGCGTCGAGGTCGAGCGTCAGCCCGAGGCCGGGCTTTTCGGGAATCTCCATGTGACCGTTCTGAATCAGGTCGTCCTCTTCGACGAGGTCCTCCCACCAGCCGAGCTGGTAGGAGTGGTATTCGAGGGCCAGCGAGTTCGGGATGGCCGCGGCGACCTGCGCGGAGGCCATCGTCCCGATGGGCGACGAGACGTTGTGCATCGCCACGGGGATGTAGTACATGTCCGCGAGGTCGGCAATCTTCCGCGTCTCGCGCATGCCGCCGACGCGGGGCAGGTCGGGCGCGATGATATCCACCGCCTGCGGTTCGAGCAGCGTCCGCTGGCCGAACTTCCGGTAGACGTTCTCACCGACCGCGATGGGCGTCGTCGTGGACTGCGTCACGAGCTTCTGCACGTCGTGGTTCTCCGGCGGCACGGGGTCTTCGAGCCACCACACGTCGTAGTCTTCCAGCTCGGACGCGAGGCGCTTGGCGCTCCCGCCGGTAAAGGACCAGTGGCAGTCGAACGCCACGTCCGCGCGGTCGCCGACGGCCTCGGTGACGGCCTCGACGATTTCGACCTTGTGGTCGATTTCGGGGTTTCGGAGGTGGCGGTTCGCGCGGTCCTTCTCGTGGCCCGAGGGCACGTCGAGGTCGAACTTGATGGCGTCGTAGCCGAGTTCCTCGACCACGCGGACGCCCTCCTCGGCGCAGGCCTGCGGGTTGGCCTCGTCTTCGGTGTGGAGGTCGCAGTAGACGCGCACCTCGTCGCGGTACTTCCCGCCGACGAGTTGATAGGCGGGCACGTCGAGGAGCTTTCCGGCGACGTCGTGGAGCGCGATTTCGATGCCCGAGATGGCGGAGATGACCTTGCCCGAGACGGAGCCCTCGCCGGACATCTTCTGGACGAGATGCTCGTACAGGCGGTCGATGTCGAGGGGGTTCTCGCCGACGAGGAACGGCTTCATCCGCTCGATGATGGCGGTGTCGCCGCCGCCCCAGTAGGCCTCGCCGGTGCCGACGACGCCCGCGTCGGTGTAGACGCGGACGAGAATCCACGGGTAGTTCCCGTCGACCATCGTCGTCTGTACGTCCGTGATTTCGGCGTCGCGGACGCCACCTCGCGGATTCGTGATGTCTATCGTCTCCGCGGACAGGTCGCGCATCGTGTACTCCGCGTTCGGGTCGCTAAGCTTCGCTTGCTCAACCATTGCGCACGTATATCTCGAAAGCCACTACAAAAGTGTGTGGGTCGGTAGTCCGTCACTCACCCCGACGCGCGCTCCCGAACTCGCCCCGTCGTCGACAGCCAACAAATAGTGACAGCTTCGCAAGAGTTGTATGTCGGAAGACAGAACGTGTACCCGATGACGGACCCTAGTAAAAACTACGTCAACGGTGAGTGGGTGACCTCGGAGACCGGCGAGACGACCGAGGTGACGAACCCCGCGAACCCGAGCGAAGTGGTCGCGGCGTATCAGCACTCGAACGAGAACGACGCCGCGGCGGCCGTCGACGCCGCCGTCGCGGCGGAAGACGAGTGGCGAAACACGCCCGGCCCCGAGCGCGGGCGCATCCTCCGCGAGGCGGGGACGCTCCTCGCCCAGCGGAAGGACGAACTGACGGAGATTCTCACCGCCGAAGAGGGGAAGGCGCGGCCCGAAGCGGCGGGCGAGGTACAGCGCGCCATCGACATCTTCCACTACTTCTCGTCGAAGGCCGCCGACCTCGGCGGCACGAAGAAGGGTGCGAGCGGGCCGAACACGAACCTCTACACGCGACAGGAGCCGGTGGGTGTCGCGGCGCTCATCACGCCGTGGAACTACCCGATTGCGATTCCGGCGTGGAAGCTCGCCCCGGCGCTCGCCGCCGGCAACACCGTCGTCCTCAAGCCCGCCTCCATCGCGCCCGGCGTCGTCATCGAAATCGCCCGCGCGCTCGACGAGGCCGGCCTCCCGGACGGCGTCCTCAACGTCGTCACCGGACCCGGTAGCTCGGTCGGCAGCGAGTTCATCGGCAACGAGGGCACGGACCTCGTCTCCTTCACCGGCAGCAGTCAAGTCGGTGAGATGGTGTACGAGCAGGCCACAGACGCCGGCAAGCGCGTCCAGACCGAACTCGGCGGGAAGAACCCGACGCTCGTCGCGGACTCCGCGAACCCCGCCGAAGCCGCCGACATCGTCGCCAACGGCGGGTTCGGAACCACCGGCCAGTCGTGTACGGCCTGTTCCCGCGCCATCGTCCACGAGGACGTGTACGACGACTTCGTCGCCGAGCTCGTCGACCGCGCGGAGTCCCTCGACGTCGGCCCCGGTACCGACCACGAGATGGGCCCGCAGGTCAGCGAGTCCGAACTCTCCTCGACGCTCGAATACATCGACATCGCCGAGGCCGAGGGCGCGACGCTCGTCGCCGGCGGCGGCGTCCCCGAGGGCGAGGCAGTCGAGACGGGTCATTTCGTCGAGCCGACGGTGTTCACCGACGTGGACCCCGACATGCGCATCGCACAGGAGGAGGTCTTCGGCCCGGTCGTCGCCGTCATCGAAGTGAGTGACTTCGACGAGGGGCTGGCGGTCGCGAACGACGTCGACTACGGCCTGTCTGCCAGTATCGTCACCGACGACCACACCGAGGCGAACCGCTTCGTCGACGAGGTCGAAGCCGGCGTGGTGAAGGTCAACGACAAGACGACCGGCCTCGAACTCCACGTCCCCTTCGGCGGGTTCAAGCGCTCCTCGTCCGAGACGTGGCGCGAGCAGGGCGACGCCGGTCTCGACTTCTACACCATCGAAAAGACCGTCTACGACAGCTACTGAGCGTCCCGCCCGGTCGCCGACGGCGACCGTCTGCCATCACCTCGTTATTTTGCTCCCTCTTCTCTTCTCCTCTCCTCTCCTCTCCTCCTTCGTGTCCCACCCCCGCCGATGCTGTTGTTCCGGCTCGACACCTTTCCATTCTCTATATCAGAATAGGATGGACGGAACTATTGTCGTGAAAATTACAAGCCTACTCGTGTAATTGTCTATCGTCGTCGTCCGTCGGGAACTACGTCAATACGGTCCTGCGTCGATGATTCGTGCGGAGCTGCTACTGTTCCGAGATAGCGAACGAGGGGCGTCAGTAGTTGATGTTGAGTTCGACGACGTTCGCCGCGCTCAGGACGCGTTCGGGAAGCGCCCCGTGGAGGTCTTCGTCGCTGACGCGGCTGGCCGGAGCGGAGACGCTGATGGCCCCGAGCACCTCGCCGGACGAGGATTTGATGGGTGCGGCGAGACAGCGCAGCCCTTCGAGACGCTCGCCGTCGTCGATGGCGTAGCCTCGCTCGCGAACTCCTTCGAGCACCTGAAACAGCTCTTGCCGCGTGCCGATGCTCTTCGGCGTCTTCTGTTCGAGTCCGTGACGCTCGATTATCTCGTCCACCCGCGACTCCGGGAGGTTCGCGAGAATCGCCTTCCCGAGCGCCGTCGTGTGTAGGTTCGTCCGAAGGCCCGCGTAGGTGTCGAGGTCCACGGCGTCGTCGCCTTTCGCTCGCATCAGGTAGACGCCCATCCCCTGTTCTTCGACGAGGAGGTTGGCGAGTTCGCCCGTGTCGGCGGCGAGCGATTTGACCTCTGGCTCGGCGACCTGATACACTTCCATCGACTTCCGACTGTGGCCGCCGACTTCGAGAAACTTCAACCCGACGCGGTAGTCGTCGCCGTCCTTGAGGACGTACCCGTGTTTCTGGAGCGTCGTCAGGTGGTTGTGGACCGCGCTCTTTCCCATGTCGAGGTCGCCGGCCAGTTCCGTGACCCCGCAGGGTCCTTTCTGCATCAACTCCTCGACGAGCGCCAGCGTCTTTTCCGTGGTTCGTACCGGATGTTTGGCGTCCATGATTATTCGTTATCAAGTATCTGAATAAGTGTTCTGGTCGGGAGAACGAGGCGCTGTGAACGCGGACTGTCGTTGAGGCGGGACCGCGGATGCTCTCGCAGCAGATACCTGTTTCACCAGCGGCCCCTTCGTCTCGGTGGACTGGCCGGCCGCCTCCCGTTGTCGGCAGTCTCTCGAACAGGGGTTTCACCACGACCACCACTGTCCGTCCCTCGACTATCTCTCTTTCCTCAGTGGTTTTTCTTTTGAATCACAATATTGGAAGCGGTGAACTTCCGTTCCCATCTCATCACCGCTCGTCTCTCGCCTTTACTTTTCTTCCACCTCTCCGTCGAAACAACATCCAGTGTTGTTCGGATGTTCTTGAAACTCCGGATTAACGCCCTTTGTGTCCTGATCGCTGTCTTCCCTGTCGTGTCTGTGACTGCTGGTTTCGTCTCGTAGCGTTGGCAGCGACTGGCAAGTGTAGACGCTTCCTCCTGCTGTTGTCGTGCAATTAATACGCACTACCATGTTGGATGTCTTTGACCCATCGTTCAGTTTCCGGCCCTCGCTCGTCGTGACTCGTAGTCGAGGACGAACGGTTGGCTCCACGGTGGTGACTCGGCATCGGGGAGCGCCGTCGGCGGAGCCGACGTTTCGAGGCCCGCTCAGCGGGTCAGTCGTCCGCCGTGCCCGTCTGACTCGCGCCGTCCGGTCGCTCGTCCGCGACTTCGTAGAGCGCGTTCGTCACCGTTCCGTGTTCGGAAGCGTGCGGACGACCGGGGGAGTCGTCGTAGCCGTAGTCGAAGATGCGGTTCCGGTTGAGACTGAGCTTCGTGAACTCCGGTCGGAGCAGGTCGAACAGGTCGAATCGCGATTGGAGTTCGGGGAACTGCGCTTGATAGTCGAGAACCGCGCGTCGCGCGTGCGTCCAGAACTCCCGTTCGGGGTACGACTCGTGTTCTTCGAGCACGTCGGCGACGTACCGGAGGACGCAGACGAACAGCCCGGAGAAGATAAACTGACAGAGCCCTTCGGGCGGCTCTTTCCGAAGCACGTCGTGCACGTCGTCGGGGAGCGATTCCAACTCCGGGAGCGACTGGTCGCTCACGTTCACGTCGTCCGCGAAGTCCTTGACCGCGAGTCGCGTGGGGACGCCGTCTTCGACGACGAGGATGGTGTTTTGGCCGTGCGGGGAGAACACCGTTCCGTAGCGATAGAGGAAGTGCAGGAGCGGCGGCAAGACGGTGTCGAAGAACTCGCCCAGCCACTCGTCGAGGCTGAGCCCCGACTGTTCGACCAGCCGCGAGACGAAGGGTTCGCCCGCACCGTCGACGTGCATCAGCGACGAGAGCGTAATCGCCCGTTCGTCGTCTTCGAGGAACGTGTAGATGGACTCCCGCCAGACCGCGCCCAGCAGTTCGTGGTACTGGTACGGCGACCCGTCGATGTCGGTGAAGTCCGCGTGGTCGTAGTTGAGCCCCGCAATCTCGCCGGGGAGAATCAACCCCTGCTCTTGGAGGAAGTCGTCTCGCTCGTAGATGCCTTTGATGTACTCCGTGACCGTCGGCGCGAGTTCGGTCCGCTCGCCGGGAAGCCCCCGCCAGACGAGCGTGTTGAGAATCCGCATCGGAACTTTCACGTGGTGTTTCTCGGCGTCGTCGACGTTGACGAAGGTCCGGACCGACTGTTGCGGGAGGTACTCGTCCGGCCCGTCGCCGAGCGGGACGATATCGCCGGCCGCGATGTGGTCGGGAAACAGCGGGACGACGGTGTGTTCCCACTGCCAGTCGTGCACCGGCATGAAGAAGTAGGCGTCCGGGTCGTACCCCTTCGCGTCGAGGCGGCTTCGGAAGCGCTCGTAGTGATCACCGAGTTCGCCGCTGACGAGCGAGTCGTGGTCGACCCCTTCGGCTCCGACGAACGTCGCGTGCTCCTTGCGGACCGCCGCCCACGAGAGCGTCACCGGCGCTTTGCGCTCGGGCGCGTACCGCTTGTAGTCGTCGTACCCCCAGCCGAGTCGCCCCTTGTTGTACGTAATCCACGGGTGGCCCTCCATCTCGCCTTCGAGGCGGGCGTAGTCGAGGTCCGTCGGGTCGAAGCCCCCCCGGTCCCGCTTTCGCGACTCGATGTGGGCGTCCGCGAGCAGCGTCCGCTTGTACTCGCGGACGAGGTTCCCCTCGGTCAGGCCGTCGAGGTCGGTCGTCTCTCCGAGGTCGCGAAGCAGTCGAAGGGGGTCACGGAGCGACTCCCACGTCCCGTCGGCCCGCCGCTCGACCGTGTCGCCGTAGACGTGGAGGCTGTCCATCAGCCGGTCGGCGGCCTCGAACCGGTAGCTCACCTCGCCGAGGTCGAACCGGTAGCCGTGGCGGTCGTCGCCGGCGTCGACCTTCCGCGGCTCGATTATCTCCTCGTAGGCGAACTCTTCGAGCATCTTCGTCAGGAGGCGGCGTTCGACCGTCTCCCAGACGTCTGCGTCCAGTGCGTCCCGTAGCGTGGTGTCGTTCGGATTCATCGGTATCGTTAGTCGTCTTGCGTCGGCGTGGGTGGTGTCTCGCTTCCCTCGGCGCGGGAAGCGTTCGGTGCGTGGTCGAGGAACTGCGCCACCGAGAAGTCCTGAAAGACCGTGTCGACGTCGTCGGGATACACCTCGCGGCCGACGAGCCGGTTGACGAACTTCGCGTTCCGGTAGCAACCGAGGCCGAGGTCCGGGACCCCGACGCCGTGGGTGTGGACCTCGGCGTTCTGGAGGAACACGTCACCCGGTGCGTCGACCGCGAGCCGGTGGTCTTCGGTCACGCCGAACCGCCCCTGTTCGTCCCAGTCGATGGCGTCTTCCAGCGGTTCGAGGAACGCTGGAATCGGTCGCTCGTAGCCCGTTCCGAGAATCACGACCTCGCTCTCGTGGACGAACGACTCCTCGGCCTGCCACTGGTGACAGTCGAGGGCGTACGCGTCGTTGACGGCCTCGATGTCGCGGACTTCGGTCATCGCAAACAGCCCCACGTCGGGGTCGCGGCCGCCGACGGAGCGCCGGTAGAGCAGGTCGTAAATCTCGGCGCTCGTCTCCGGGTCGATGCCCTTGTACAGCAGGTCCTGATTCGGGATGAGGTCGTCTTTCACCGCCTGCGGCAGGTCGTAGACGTACCGCTCGTACTCGGGGGTGAAGTGCTGGAGGCCGAGCTTCGAGTACTCCATGGGGAAAAACCCGTCAGAGCGAGTCAGCCAATCGAGCCGGTAGCCGTGGTCGGGCTGGCGCTCCAGGAGGTCCTGAAACACCTCGGCGGCACTCTGCCCGGACCCGACGACGGTGACCGTGTCCGCCTCCCCGACGCGCTCGCGGGAACCACGATACCGCGCCGTGTGGAACACGTCTTCGGTCGGGTGTCCACGGAGGTGTTTGGGGACGTGCGGCCGGGAGCCGATGCCGAGCGCGAGGTTCTCGGCGCGGTACTCGAAGCGGTCGCCGGTGTCCGGATTCCGCGCGGTGACCGCGTACCACTCCTCGCGGTCGTCCCAGCGAACCTCGGTCACTTCGCGTTCGAACCGGCAGGCGTCGAGTCGGTCGGCCACCCACCGGAGGTAGTCGTTGTACTCCCGCCGGGGAATCTGGAACGTCTCGTAGAAGTAGAACTCGTAGACGCGGCCGGTCTCCCGCAGGTAGTTGAGGTAGCTGTGGGGGCTCGTCGGGTCGGCCAGCGTCACGAGGTCCGCGAGGAACGGCACTTCCAGCGTCGTCCCCTCGATGAGCATCCCCTCGTGCCACGCGAACTCGGCGTCCCGTTCGAGGAACGCCGCGTCCACGTCCTCGGGCGCGCCGTCAAGCAGGGCCGCCAGCCCGAGGTTGAACGGGCCGAGACCGATTCCGACCACGTCGCGGACGCGGGGCTCGCTCATCGGCCCACCTCCGTCTCCGCATTCTCGGCCACCGTGTCGAAGAAGCGGTCGCGCTCGCAGTGCATCAACAGCGCCTCCTTGTCGGGGAGGTCGATGCGCCCCTGCGGCTCGTAGCCGCATCGCTCGAAGACGTGGATGACCCGCTCGTTTCGCACGTCCGGTTCGCTGACGACGCGAGTCGCGCCGGTCGCGCGGAACTGAAACGCCGTCATCGCCCGCAAGAGCGGTATCGAGTGGCCGTGTCCGAGATACTCCGGCGGCCCGATGAGAAGGTGGACGCCGCGGTCTTCGGGGGCGGCGTCGTAGCACGTGGCGACCACGTCGTCGGCCGCGCGGTACGCCTCCCAGTAGCTCATGGGGGTGTGGTCGAGCAGGCCGACGTACGGCGTGAGATGGTCGTCGGCCAACTTCTCGTCGAGTTTCGCCCGAAACGCCGGCTTCGGAAGGTCGAGTTGCCAGTACGGCTTCACGTGGTCCGAGCCGAGCCACGCGTGAAGGCGGTCGACGTCCAGCGCCGGGTCGACTTCCGCGAAGGCGATGGTCCGGTCGATGGTCTCGTCGCGGACGCGATACGCGTATTCGCGGCCGGCGTCGGCAGTCGCCGCGTTCGCGGTCGCGGTCGCCGGTGCGTCGGTCATGGCGCTGGCACCTCCAGTTCCGTGACGAGCGGGTTGTCGATGTCGGCGTACACCGACTGGTTCGCCAGCGACCCCTCCAGCTCGTCCATGTCGTGGAACCGCGTGAGCAGGTTCGCCTTGCACGGAATCGTCGGGTTGGTGAGGAGGTCGTCGAGCAGCGACGACGACGGCCGGTCGTACTCACGGAGCGATTCGAGTTCGTCGCGGAGGACGCCAAGGAGGCGTCGCTCGTCCACCAGTCCGGCCGTGCCGAAGGCGTTGACGAGGCCGAAGGCGTTGTTGATGACGACGTAGTACCGGATGCGCTCGTCGGCGACGGCGTCCGGACAGACCGTGTCGGCGCGCTCGCCGATGCCGGGCAGGAGCGCGTCCACCTCGTCGTACATCGACTCGGGGAGGTAGTAGCCCTGATTGTCGCGGTAGCGGAACGTCTCGGGATAGCCCCCGTCGAGGGTCAGCACGCTGTTTTGCTGGTGGGCCTCGACGCCCAGCCCGCGTTCGAGATACAGCCACAGCACCGGTCGAACCGACAGTTCGAGATACTGTCTGAACCAGTCTTCTGCGACCGCCGGAGTGGCCCGTCCCTCGTGGTCGGCGATGCCCTCCACGAGCGTCGCCAGCCGCGACGACCCGTCGTCGAGGTGGTCCTGACAGAGGCCGACCACGGGCGTCGCGTTCGCCGCCGCGTTGCCGCGGAAGGGATTCTCGCGCAGGACCGTCTCGAAGCCGGACTCGCCGTCGCCGAGGTCGACCGTCAGATACGCCGGGTCGCGGACGACGTCGAACGCCGGGAACCGGGATTCGAGGTCGCCGCCGAGTTCGGTGTCCAGCAGTTCGGTGATGGCGACGCCGCGCTCCAGTTCCGGGAGCTTGTTCGTCCGCTCGGAGTTGGTGACTTTGACGTTCAGCGACCCCTTGACCATGAACGGCGCGTCCGGGGCGTACAGCGTCCGCACCGACGAGGTAGGGTAGAACTCCCGGCCGACTTGGCCGACGTATTCGAGGCCGTCGCCGAGGTGCGCTTGCACCTCGGGTTGCGAGCGGAGGTAGTCCGCCTGCCACGGGTGGACGGGAAGCAGCACCTCGTCGCCCTCGACGTGTTCGGTGACGAACGACTCGGGGACCGAGTCGTCCGCGCGGAGGGCCGACTTGACCCACTCGGCCGCCGACTCCTCGCGAGTGGAGTTCTGCGAGACGAACTCGGGGTCGGCGCTGAAGTATGCCAGCGGGAACGACCCGCGGAGTTCGGGCGCGTAGGCCCGCGACTCGTGAGCCGGGATACCCTGTCTGCTCTTGGGCGTCGGGTGGAGCGGGTGGCCGAAGACGAGCGACTGTTCGGCGTCGCGGAAGGTGGTGTCGAAGCCGTACAGTCGCTCCTCGTCGCCGCGCCGGGCCTCGACGAACCGCTCGATGTTCTGGCAGCTCTTGACGACCCGCAGGAGCAGTTCGTCGGCCGCGCCGGTTTCGTCGCGGTCGAGTCTGAGTTCGCTCGTGACGAGCGTCACGAGCACGGTGTAGTCGAGGGGGAACGTCTCGCCATCGGGAAGCCGGTAGACGCCGGGCAGGTCGAACTGGTGGCGACCCGTCGGCGACCGGTACGAAAGCGGGACGTAGAGGTCCACGCCCTGCTGAGAGAGCGGCGCGTGGACGACTACCTCGGCGTCCGCCTCGACCGGCACGTCCCCGGCTGGGACGACGGCGTAGTCCCCGGTCTCCCGGAGGTAGCAGTTCAGGAAGCTGTGTATCGTCGCTGACTCGGCTGTGTCGTTCGGATTCATGCGTGTCGGTCGTCGGTCGTCGGTTCGAGAGCGGTTCCGCGGTCCGAAATCTCGCGCAGGAGGTCTCGGAGGTCCTCGCGCGTCGTTCGGGGGTTCAGGAGCGTCAGCTTCAGACACGTCTCGCCGTCGACGGTGGTGCGGGCCACCACGGCCTCGCCGTCGTCGAGGAGGGAGTCGCGGATGGCCTCGTTCAGGTCGTCGGCGCTCGGGCCGTTGACCGGGCCGTCGGCCGGGCCGCCGCCGTCTCGTCCGTGGTCGGGGACGTACCGGAACACGACGACGTTCAGGTCGGAGTCGTGGACGAGCCGCAGGTCGGGGTCGGCCTCGACGAGCCTCGCGGCGTCGGCGGCGAGGTCGATGGTGTACTCGACCATCGACGCCAGCCCCTCGCGGCCGAGCGCCTGCATCGTCACGAACGGTTTGAGCGCGTCGAATCGCCGGGTGGTCTGGACCGACTTCGAGACGAGGTTCGGCACGCCCGCGTCGTCGTCGCGCACGGGGTTCAGATAGGCCGCGTTGCGGTCGATGAGGTCGTACGCCGACGCGTCGCGGACGAGCACCGCGCCGCAGCTAATCGGTTGGTAGAACAGCTTGTGGAAGTCGACCGCGACGGAGTCCGCGGCCTCGATGCCGGCGAGCTTGTCGGCGTGGTCGTCGCTCAGGGCGAGCGCGCCGCCCCACGCGGCGTCGACGTGGTACCAGCAGTCGAGTTCGGCCGCGCGCTCGGCCAGCGGGCCTAACGGGTCGATGCTTCCGAAGTCCGTCTTTCCGGCGGTGGCGACGATTGCGAACGGGCGTTTCCCGCGCTCGCGGAGGTCCGCCACCGCCTCGTCGAACGCCGCCATCGACAGGCGGCGGTCGTCGTCGGTCGGGACGGTGACGACGGCGTTCTCGCCGAGGCCGAGGTGCGAAGCGGCCTGCGTGGCGGTGAAGTGGGCGTCGGCCGAACAGAGGATGCGCAGGTCCCGCGCCTCCGGCGGTAGCCCCTCGTGCTGGACGTCGACGCCGTACTCCTCCAAAACGACCTTGTTGCGGGCGAGGAGCAGGCCGACGAAGTTCGACTGCGTGCCGCCGCTCGTGAACACGCCGTCGCCGTCCTCGTAGCCGAACAGGTCGCACAGCTCCCCGACGAACCGCCGTTCGAGCTGCGTCGCGGCGGGGCTCTGGTCCCACGAGTCCATCGACTGGTTCGTCGCCGTCAGGAGCGCTTCGGCCGCGAGCGCCGGAATCGTCGGCGGACACTGGAGGTGCGCGATGCAGGTCGGGTCGGACACGCCGACCGAGTTTCGCAGAATCGGCTCGGTGCGGTCGAGCGCCGCGGCCACGCCGTCGCCCTCGTGGGGCAGCATCTCGAACCGGGCGAGCGCGTCGTCGACTTCTTCGGGCGTCGCCCCCGAGTACGGCGTCGCCTCCGCGGCGAACTCGTCGAGGACGAGGTCGCACGCCCGCCGCATCGCGTCGCGGTAGCGCGCCCGGTCGTCGTCGTCGCCGCTCAGGAACCACTTCGCGGCGTCCGGTCGCGGGTCGCGGCGCTCGCCGTCGACATCGCCCACGCCGTTCATGCGGCGACCTCCCGGCGGCCGTCGGCGTCGGCGTCCTCGATTGCGGCCTCGACGGCGTCCGCGAAGATGCTCCCGACGGCGTCCACGTCGCTCGGACTGACGACGAGCGGCGGGAGGAACCGGACGACGCTCCCGTGGCGGCCGCCGAGTTCGAGGATGAGGCCGCGGTCGAAACACGCCTCGCGGACGGCGTCAGCGAGGTCCGGATTCGCCGGGTAGCGCCCGCAGGCGTCGGATTCGCCCGCGGGGTCGACGAGTTCGACGCCGAGCATCAGCCCGCGACCGCGCACGTCTCCGACGGCGTCGTGGGCGCGCTCGGTCGCGTCGAGGTGGCCGCGGAGCCGCTCGCCCATGCGCGCGGCGTGGTCGTCGAGGTCGTGTTCGAGGACGTGTTCGATGGTGGCGATACCGGCGGCCATCGCCAGCTGGTTTCCCCGGAAGGTGCCGGCGTGCGCACCCGGCTCCCAGACGTCGAGCGACTCGTCGTAGACGACGACCGAAAGCGGGAGCGACCCGCCGATGGCCTTCGAGAGCGTGACCGCGTCCGGGACGATGTCGGCGTGCTCGAAGGCGTACAGTTCGCCGGTCCGGCCGAGACCGGTCTGAATCTCGTCGACGACCAGCGGGATGTCGCGTTCGCGGGTCATCCGCCGCACCTCGCGGGTCCAGTCGTCGGGCGCGGGAATCGCGCCGCCCTCGCCCTGCACGAGTTCGACCACCATCCCCGCGGGCTCGGTGATGCCGCTTTCGGGGTCGTCGAGGGTGCGCTCGACGTACCGGGCGGCGAGTTCGTGGCACTCGTCGCCGCCGACGCCGAACGGACACCGATACTCGTACGGATACGGAAGGTGGTGTACGTCGGGCATCAGGCCGGGGACGTTCTCCTTCGGGTCGGTGTCGCCCATCAGGCTCAGCGCGCCGTTGGTCATGCCGTGGTAGCCGCCCTGAAACCCGAGAACGCTCCGGTTGCCCGTCGCGGTTTTGACGAGTTTGAGCGCGGCCTCGACGGCGTCGGTCCCGGCGGGGCTACAAAACTGCACCCGCGCGCTGTCAGCGAACTCGTCGGGGAGGCTGTCGAACAGCGTGTCGACGAACCGCTCCTTGACGGGCGTCGTGATGTCGAGGGTGTGGAGCGGGCGGTCCTCCGCGAGGACGCGTTCCATCGCCTCGACCACTCTCGGGTGGTTGTGTCCGAGCGCGAGCGTGCCGGCCCCCGCGAGGCAGTCGTAGTACTCCTCGCCGTCCATGTCGGTGACGGTGACGCCCGAGGCCTCCCGTATCGCGTGCGGGAGGTGTCGGGGATAGGTCCGCGCGCTCGACTCGCGGGCGGCCTGCTGTTCGAGCAACGCCTCGTTGCCGGCTGCCGGGTCGGTCATCGCGCTTCCCTCCGTTGATTCGTCGTCAGTCTATCGCTGTCGAGCATGCATGTTTTAGGCCGGCCTAAAAGCACAAAAGGTTTACTGCAATCTGATTTTCAGTGAAAATTTCGGGACAGCGCAACCGCTCGTCGGCCGCGACGACCGACTCGCGGCGACCGGTCCTACGGTCCAGTTGGGTGCTCTTCCGACGGACGGAGTCGGTGGTCGGTCGCGTTCCGGGGTCCGCCCCGCCCCACCCCGCCGCGGACTCACCTCGCTTTCGCTCGGCGGAACACCTCCATGAGCGGGGGTTCTCCCTCGACGAACCACGCTGCGGTGACCGCCGGGGACACGCCCATATCTTGGCTCACTGCCATATTTTTAGGATAGCCTAAAATATGATAAGCGTTCTGGCGGGACGCGCCGCTTGACGGGTGGGCGAAGAGAGAAAGCGGGGCCGCGAACCCGGGGCGAGTTACAGGTTCCCGTTGGCGATGTCCGCGACGCGCTGGGCGTCGAACAGGCGCTCGTCGGCGTCGTACAGGGTCCGCGCGAGGCGGTCCGTCACGACGAGGTTCGTGATGGGGCCCTGATAGAGCGCGCCGGCGCGGTAGACGTCGCCGTTCTGGACGGCGGTGAGTTCGCCCGCCACCTCGTGGTTTTCCATGAACGAGACCACGGTGTTCTGGAACTCCTCGCGTGTCTTGGCCTCCTGTCCGCGCACGAGGAGCACTTCGGGGTCGACCTCAAGCAGCGTCTCGAAGTCGACCGCGCCGCGGTTGCTGTAGAAGTCCCGCACCTCGGTCGTCGCGAGCGCGTCGTTGACTTTCAGGTCGTTGAGATGCTTGAAGCTCGTCCCCTCGTCGATGACGTAGGGGTAGAACTCCTCTGGCTCGTCGCCGCCGGCCCAGACGACCGCGGCCGAGGGCCGCTCGCCCTGCGCGGGGACGACCGGCGCGAGGTTCGACTGGAACTCCTCGTGGACCTGTTCGAACGCCTCGAAGCGGTCCTCGCGCTGGAACACCTGCGCGAACTTCTCGAACGCCTCGTAGAGAGTGTAGTAGCGGTAGTCCTCGTGCCACGCGTAGCCGCGCGAGAAGATGCTGTTGCCGAAGAACGGCCCGACCTGCGTGCTGATTTCCTCGATGTCGGCCTCGCTCCACTGGCCGCGGTTCAGGAGGAAGTTCGGGTCGGCGATGTGCACGTCCGCGTTCAGCTCGTAGAACTGCTCTTTGCCGACGCCGCTGTCGCCCCACAGCTGGCGGATGGACGACTTGTCGACGCTCACGTCCGGAATCTCGTCGTAGTACTGCGTGTGGTACCGGCCGGGGAGCCAAACGCCCATCGGCGTGTCGAGCCCGAGCGCGACGCCCATGTCGGCCCAACTGCCGTTGTTCGCAATCCACGCCTCCGGGACCGAATCGAACGTGACCTCGCCGACCGGCTCTATCGACACCGAGTAGGACTCCGCCGCCTCGGTCGTCGTCTCTGTCTCGGTCTCCGTCGCCGCCTCGGTCGTCGCGGCCGTGGTCGTCTCGGGCTCGGACGCCGTCGTCGTCGTCTCCGACCCGCTCCCGCCGGTACAGCCGGCGAGCAGGCCGCCTGCGATGACCGCGCCGCCGTACTGGAGGTACTCGCGCCGCGTCGATTCCCGTCCGCTTTGTCCGTCGTTTGCCATGTCTTTTAGGCCTCCCTAAATGGTTAAAACGTCTTCGGAATTTAGGCGAGCCTAACTACCTTCGCGCGGGGCGGGGGAAGGAGGCGGCTCAGTCCGCCGCGTCGACGGGCGCTCTGACGGCGAGCACCGAGAGGTCCGAGTACGGCGTCGAGTCGGGGCCGCTCCCGCCGGCCGAATCGCGCAGGCCGCCGAGCGTGGTCCGGGTGATTCGCTCGTCGTCGTGGGTCAGTCGTTCGAGCACGAGCGCGTCCAGCGACGCGTCTGCGTCCGAATCGAGGAGGAACTCGGCGATGTCGCCCGGCATCCAGTCGAACGGTCGCGGCAGGACGAGCAGGTGGCGCTCGCCGGCCGCCTCGGCCAATCGGTCGAGGTCGGCGTCGAGCGACCCGCTTTTGTGGAGCGTGACGAACCGCGTGTCCTCCATCGGCGTCCGGGCGCGACTCGCGGCTATCTGGAGCGACGAGATGCCCGGAATCACCCGCACCGGTCGCTCGACGGTCCGCTGGACCTTTCCGAGGAACTGGTAGCCCGAGTGGTTCGGGTCACCCATGAGCACCGCCGTCCCCCGGTCGCCGGCCGCGACGCGCCGCCCGAACTCGGCCAGCGCGTCGGCCTCGTCGGCGTAGCCGCAGGTGAGCAGGTCGGCGTCGGTCTCGTCGGCGACGAAGTCGACGACCGTCTCGAAGCCGACGACCACGTCGGCCTCTCGAATCGCCTGCCGCCCGCGGGGCGTCAGATACTCAAGATTCCCGGGGCCGACGCCGACCGCGTAGACCGGCGCGTCGGCGTCCTCGCCGCCCCCGTCGGTTTCGTCGATGCTCGGTTCGGGCGCGGCCGCGGCGAACGCCGCCGGGTCAGGTCCCGAATCGAGGTCGTACGGGTCGCTCTCGTCCTCACTCATGATTTGCGAGGTCCACGTCGCCGTTGCGAACGTCGCTGGCGACGTGAATCAGTTCGTTCGTGAGCGCGGCGGCGAGACCGCTTCCGCCGCGTTTCCCGACGTTCGTCACCGCGGGCACGCCGTACTCGTCGGCTACGTCGCGGACGCGCTTCCTGCTTTCTTCGGCCTTCACGAAGCCGACGGGCGTCGCCACGACGGCCGCCGGTCGGGTTCCGTTCTCGATGCAGTCGCAGAGCGCCAACGCGGCGGTCGGCGCGTTGCCGACGACCGCGATAGCGCCGTCGTAGACGCCCTCCTTGTCGAGTTCGAGCACCGCGGCCGCGGTCCGGGTCATGCCCGTTTCGGCGGCGAGTTCGGCCCCGTTGCCGATTGCCTTCCGCACCTGGCAGTCGTGGCCGCGGCCGGTGATGCCGGCTTTCGCCATCGTGATGTCGGTCACGACGGGGCGCTCGTCGAGGACGGCCCTCGCGCCCGCGACGACCGGGTCGTTCTGGCACCGGATGAGGTGCTGGAACTCGATGTCGCCGGTCGAGTGGACTGCCTTCTGTCGGAGTCGGTCGTTAAGCGTCTCGTCGGGGACGAACGTCCGGACGATGTCCATGCTCGTCTCCGCGATGTCCATCGCTTCCTGCGTCGTCGCGCCGAGGTCGGCGTAGGCGTCTCGTTCAGTCATTGGATTGGGTCTGCGTCATCGCGTTCGTCGTGTTCGCTTCGAGGTCGCCTTCGACGGAGAGGTTGATGTCCTGCAACCGCTCTCTCACGTCGTCGTCGGCGTCCCACAGGTCGCGGTCGATGGCTTCGAGGAACGTCGCGGTGATGCTTTCGAGCGCCCACGGGTTCACGTCGCGCAGCCACTCCTGTCGGTCCTCGTCGAAGGCGTAGGCGTCCGCGAGGTGCTCCCAGAGCGTGTCGCTGACGACGCCCGTGGTCGCGTCCCAGCCGAGCGCGACGTCGACCGTGGTCGAGAGGTCGCCCGCGCCCTTGTAGCCGTGTTCCTCCATGCTGTCGAGCCAGTCGGGGTTGAGGACGCGCGCCCGCATCGCCTTGCGGACCTTCTCCTCGTTCGTGTAGACGCTGACGTTGTCGGGGTCGCTGGAGTCGCCGACGTACGAGGCCGGGTCGCTCCCGGAAATCTCACCGACCGCGGAGACGAACCCGCCGTGGAAGGCGTACCAGTCGGAGGAGTCGAACTCGTCCTGTTCGGCGGTGTCCTCGATTTTCACGGTCGCCTCGACCCCGCTCAAGCGGCGCTCGAAGGCGTCGTGAGCTTCGGTCACCTTGCCGCGACTCCCGAGGGCGTAGCCGCCCCACTGGACGAACACGTCCGCGAGGTCGCTCCGGTCGTCCCACTCGCCCTCGTCGACGGCCTTGTTCGTCCCCGCGCCGTAGCCGCCGGGCGTCGTCGTGAACACGCGGTGTTTGGCCAGTGTCTCGGCCTCGTCGGGGTCGACGCCCTCCGATTCGAACTCGGCGGCGTCCTCCTCGACGTGCTTTTTCACGTAGTTCATCTCGTGGGGCTCGTCGAGGTCGACCACCGCGTCGACGGCGTCGTTGACGACGCTCGCGGCCTGCGGGAACGCGTCGCGGAACAGCCCCGAGACGCGGGTCGTCACGTCGATTCGCGGCCGGTCGAGGTCGTCCAGCGGAATCGGCTCCACGTCGTCGACGCGGCCCGCGTCGGTCCACACCGGTTCGACGCCCATGAACGCGAGCACCTGCGCGATGGTCTCGCCGCGGGTCCGGACCGTCGGCGTCCCCCACGCGACGACCCCGAACTCCTCGGGATACTCGCCGTGGTCGTCGTAGTGGCGGTCGAGGACGCCCTCGGCGACGCGCTCGCCGACGCTCCACGCCGGCTTGGCCGGGACTTTCCGCGGGTCAAGCGTGTAGAAGTTCCGCCCGGTCGGCAGCAGGTCCACCCCGCCGCGGGTCGGCGCGCCGGAGCCGCCGGGGCGGACGTACTCGCCGTCGAGGGCGTCGGCGGTCTGCGGAATCTCGTTTTCCGCGGCCGCGACTCGCGGGGCTGCCTCGTCGCAGATGAACGCCAGCACCTCGCGGAGGTCGTCGTGCGCGCCGCGCTTGGCCCGCGCGTCCCCGAGTTGGTCGATATCGACCACGAGCAGGTTCATGTTCACCTCGTCGTCGGGGCCGGCGTCGACCTCCGACTCGGGCACGTCGAAGTCGCGTTCCGCGAGTGCGGAGACCAGTTCGACGCACTGGTCGTAGACGCGGTCTGCGGCCTCCGAGAGATACATCCCGAGGTCGTCGTCGTACGTCCCCGGCTCGTCCCGCATCCGGTCGTAGTCGACGCCCATGACGCCCGCGACGCTCTCGCGGAGACTCGGCGTGTCCGCGTTCGGGAGGCGGGTGAGCGCGACGAGGTACTCCACGAGTCGGTCGTTTGCGGGCGGTTCGCCCATCGTGTGGAGGCCCATCCGAATCTGCGTCGTCTTCACGTCGGTCAGGTACTCGTGGACGCGCTCGACGAGTTCGTCGAACTCGACTTCGGCCTCGTCGGAGCCGACATCGCCGTCCGCGCCGCGGATGGCCTCGGCGTCGTCGAACCCGAGTTCGGCCGCGAGGTCGAGGTCGTCGACCGCGTCGACGAGGAGTTCGCGGAGTTGGTCGCCGCGCTCGGGGCGGGCCTCGTCCATGCCGGCCTCGCGGTACTCGCGGGCGAGTTCCTCGAGGTCCGCGAGGTCGTCGTAGGTTCCCGCGGTGCGCATGACCGGCGTGAGGTAGTCCACGATGGCCGCGTACGACCGGCGCTTGGCCTGCGTCCCCTCGCCGGGGTTGTTGATGATGTACGGGTAGACGTTCGGGAGGTCCGAAACCAGTTGGTCCGGCGCGCTCTCGCCGTTCAGCCCGACGGTCTTGCCGGGGAGCCATTCGAGGCTGCCGTGGGTGCCGAGGTGGACCACGGCGTCGGCCTCGAACGACTCGCGGAGCCACGCGTAGAACGCCACGTAGTCGTGCGGCGGCTGGAGGTCCGAATCGTGGTACACCTTCGAGGGGTCCATCCCGAAGCCGCGCGGGGGCTGGACGGTCACGAGGACGTTCTCGAACTCGACGCCCGGAATGGCAAAGGGTCGCTCCGGCGGGTCGCCCCACTCCTCGACGACGTTGTCGCGGAAGCGGTCGTCGGCGTCAGCGAACCAGTCGGCGTACTGGTCGGGAGCCACCACGTCGACGCTCAGGTCCCGCACGTCCTCGGGGGCGACCCAGCGGTCGTCCAACGTCAACTGCGAGGTGAGGTCGTCGATGAGCGCCTGCCCGTCCGCGGGGAGGTCACCGACGGCGTAGCCCCGCTCCCGGAGTTCGGACAGGAGATTGACCGTGCTCTCGGGGCTGTCCATCCCGAAGGCCGTCCCGATGCCGTCGTCGCTCGGCGGGTAGTTGTGGAGGACGACCGCGACGTTCTTCTCGTCGTTCGGGAGGTGGCGGAGCCGCGCCCAGTTGACCGCGAGGCGGGCGACGTGGTCGACGCGGTCCTCGATGGGGAAGTGCTGTTTCGGCGCGCTCCCGACGCCCGCCTCGTCTTCCATCCGCTCTTTCCCGCTTATCGGGTGGGTGATGACGTTGCCGTCGAACTCGGGGAGCGCGACCGACAGCGCGAGTTCGAAGCCCATCACGCCCGTGTCGCTCGACTCGTACCGGCTTCGAGAGCGCATGGTCGTGATGGCCTGCAACACGGGGACGCCGAGTTCGGTGAGGAACACGTCTTCGGCGGCCGACCCCTCGTCGTCGGCGTCGCGGCCCCGCTCGCTCATCGACAGCGAGAACATGAAGGAGCTGACGACGGCGTCGACGACGGGGCCGTCGTCGTCCGAAAACCAGTTCCGGGCGACCCACTCGGCGTTCTCCTGTCCCTCCTCGTCGGTCGCGGGGTTGCAGAACGCGGGTAAGACGTTCGCGCCGAGCGATTCGAGGCGCTCCACGAGCGCGTCCACGTACCGGGTGTTCGCGTGCGTCCAGTGGGACTCGTAGAACCAGACGCCGATGGTCGGCTTGTCCGGGTCGTGCGTGTCGAGCAGTTCGTCGTACTCGACGCCGGGGTAGTCGGGGTGGTAGACGCCCTCTGTCGGGAGTTCGACAGGGTCGTCGACCTCGGTCTCGACGCCGGCGTACTCGGCGGCGAGGAACCGACAGAGGTTCTCGACGTTCACCGCGCCGCCGCGGTCGAGGTACTCGCAGACGCGCTCGCGGTCCGCGTCGGCGACGGTCGTGTCCCGGCGAGCGAAGGCGTCGCCCGTGGCCTTGACGACGAGCGGCACGCCCGCCGCTTCGAGTCGTTCGACCGCGTGGTCGTAGCCGGGCATGCTGTCTTCGGCCCCGTGGAGCCAGAAGACGGCCGCCGTCGTCGACTCCAACTCGTCGACGAAGGCGTCCGCGTCGCTCACGTCGTCCAAGTCGCTCGCGGAGCGGACGACGAGGTCGATTCCGTCGAGTCGGCGCGCGGCCCGCTGGACCGCGCCCAACTCGTTTTCGGTCGCTGTGTACAGTCCGATTGTCGGTGTCATTGATAAAGTGTTATTGTCTTACTGCAACTACGTTTTCGTATTCGATGACGACTCAGACGCTTCCGTTCTCGGCTATCGTCGGGCAAGACGAACTGAAACAGGCGTTGTTGGCGGTCGGAGCCAACGACGACCTCGACGGACTCCTCGTTCGCGGCGAGAAGGGCACCGCGAAGTCGACCGCGGTCCGCGCGCTTTCGGACCTCCTGCCCGAACAGGCGGTCGTCGCGGACTGTCCGTACGGCTGCCCGCCGGACCCGGACGACCCGGCCCGCCAGTGCGACTCGTGTCGGGCCCGCGACGACCCCGCGGTCGAACGCCGGTCGGTCCCGCTCGTGACGCTCCCGCTCGGCGCGACCCGCGACCGGGTCGCGGGCACGCTCTCCGTCGCCGACGCGCTGGACGGCGAGGCGTCGTTCGACCCCGGGCTCTTGGCCCGCGCGAACCGCGGCATCCTCTACGTGGACGAGGTGAATCTCCTCGACGACCACCTCGTCGACCTGCTCTTGGACGCGGCCGCGAGCGGCGTCAACCGCGTCGAGCGCGACGGGATGAGCGTCGAACACCCCGCCGAGTTCACGCTCGTCGGGACGATGAACCCCGAGGAGGGCGACCTCCGCCCTCAGCTCCGGGACCGCTTCGCCCTCCAGGCGACCGTCGTCGGCAGCCGCGACGTCGACGACCGCGTGGAGATTATCGACCGGGCGCTGGCGGGCGGCGACGACCCGGAGACGGTCGCCGACGCCCACCGCGAGGGGACCGCGGCGCTCGAAACCGCGCTCCGCGAGGCGACGGCCCGCCTCGACTCGGTCGCCCTCCCGACCGAGTTCAAACGCGACATCGCCGAACTCTGCGTCGACGCCGGCGTCGAGGGCCACCGCGCCGACATCGCCATCGCCCGCGCGGCCCGAACGCTCGCGGCGCTCGACGGCCGGACGAAGGTGCTCGAAAGCGACGTGCGCGAAGCGGCCGCCCTCGCGCTCCCGCATCGACTTCAGAGCCGGCCGTTCGACGACGACCCGGACGTCGACGACGTGCTCGACGACCACTTCGACGAGGACGAAGACCGGGACGACGACGGGGGCGGCGACGCTAACGACGGGGACGGTGAGGGTGACGATGCGGGCGATGCCGACGACGGCGGGAGTGACGACGGCGACGCCAGCGACGGCGAGGAACGCGCCGAGGGAGGCGACAGCGACGCCGACGCCCCCGGCGCGGCTCCCGACTCTGATGCCGGTGGTGACGACCGAGGCGGCGAAGTCGGCGGAGCCGACGAGCGCGGACCCGAAGACGGTGATTCGGAAGGCGGAAATTCCGAAGACGGCGATACCGACGGCTCCGGCGACGACCCCGACGAGGCCACGCCGCTTCTCCCCGGTCAGAACCGGGCCGCCGTCGGCGACGCCGAGCGCCCGCCGGTCGAGGACGCCGCCCTCGACGCGGAGACGCCGGGTGACGGCAGCCGCGCCGCGGTTCGGGAGTCGCGTCAGGGTCGAGGCTCGCGGGTACGAACCGAACCGGCGACCGAGACCGACGACATCGACGTGCCGGCGTCGGTCCGGGCCGCCGCCTCGGCCGGCCGGTCCCGCGTCACCCGGTCGGACCTCAGAACCGCGGTCTCCCGCGGGTCGGCCGCGACGCTCGTCGTGTTCGTCGTGGACGCGAGCGCGTCGATGCGCGCCGCTATGCGGCAGGCGAAGGGAACCGTGCTGTCGCTCCTCGAAGACGCCTACGAGCAACGCGACGAGGTCGCGTTCGTCGCCGTCGCGGGCGACGAGGCCGAGGTGTTGCTCCCGCCGACCGACAGCGTGACGCTGGCGGCGCGGCACCTGAAGGAGCTTCCGACGGGCGACCGGACGCCGCTTCCCTCCGGGTTGGACGCCGCTCGCCGGGTCATCGACCGCTCGGACGCCGACGCCGCGCTCGTCGTCGTCGTCACCGACGGCCGGGTTACCGTCGCGGACGGCAGCCCCACCGGACAGACCCGGTCGGCGGCGCGGAGCCTCGCCACCGCCGACGCGTCGGTCGTCGTCGTCGACGCCGGCGATGACGGCATCGGCGTGACCGACATCCTCGTCTCCGAAACGGACGCGCGGCGCATCCCGCTTTCCGACCTGTCGGCCGAGCGGGTCGCTGAGGCCGAGCGCTTCGCGGACGGGCAGTAGCGGGGTATCGCTCGTCTCGTGTCGCATGGTTTCTTCTATCGAATCGGTCGCGTGCGGAGTCGGTAGGCTCCGCGCGTGACGCCCTCGTCGTGGTACTCGACCGGCTCTTCGACCACCGCGAGGACGCCCCCACCCGCGGCGACCGCGGTCGGGATGCCGGGGAGGTCGTCGGTCCGGACGTGCCCCGCCGTCGCACCGAACGTGTGGACGCCGTGGCGGTCGGCCTCTCGCTCCCGGAAGTGCTGGGCGGACGGTACGAAGACCCGCGAGCCGGCCGCGACGGCGGCGCGCGCGAACCCGCCGGTGTCGCGGGTCCACAGGCGCTCGCCCCCATCGACGGAGACGCCGACCGCGGTGTGTTCGTCGGGATGTCGCGCGTCCGGGTCGCGGGTCGACTCCGCGAACGTGTTCCCCGTGACGAAGGCGGCGGTTTCGCCGGCGACGCAGACGTGGGTCGGATAGGCGTAGACGGTCTCGTCGCCGACGCGCCGCTCGGAGGCGAGGTCGATTCGCCACCGCTCGTTCCCCTCGAAATCGAGGAGGTAGCCGCGTTTGTCGCCGTGGCTGGCGACGGCCAGCGCGTCGCCCGCGAACGCCACGTCCCCGACCCGCCGGTCGCCGTCGGTGCCGGGGTCCCACGACGCGACTCGCCCTCCGGTGTGGGCGTCGAGGAGCACGAGACCGTTCTGTTCGGGGTTCGGACAGCGGTTGTACGCGACGGCGACGCGGTCCCCCTCGGCGGCGACCGCGATGGGCGAGGCGTGGACGCGTCTGCGCCACGCGACCCGGCCGTCGCGGCCGAACCCGAGGACGACGCTCCGCCAGACTCGCTCGTCGCCGTCGCGTTCGTACCGTCGGGCGGCGACGACGACTCTGTCGCCCGTCACCGCGAGGTCGACGACGTAGGGTCGGAAGAACAGCGAGTCTCTCGCCGCGGTGCCCACGTCGTCGGTCGTCGCGTACGTCCAGCGCGCGTCGCCCGTCTCGGCGTCGAGGACGCGAACGAGTCCGTCGCCGCCGCGCTCGCCGACGACGAGGAAGTCGTCGGCGGCGGCCATCGACACGACGGGGTTGTCGCCGCGCGCCTCCCAGCGGTCGTCGGAGTCGGATGCGGAGTCGGCAGCGGCTTCCAGCGCGACGACGCGGCCGGCCGCGGTTCCGACGAAGACGGCGTCGTCGGTCGCGGCGACCGCCGAGCGCGTCCAGTTGTGGCGACTGCTCGCGGGGTCGACTTCACCGAGGTCGCGGCGGGCCGAGAGTGGAGCCGATGGCATCGGTTCAGTCCTCGACGGGGAAGGCGTCGTGAAGCGTGTGGTGGGCCTCTCCGAGGTCGTCGAGCAGCGCGTCCGTGCCCTCGCGGAGACGGCGAAGCGACCGTTCGGCGTCGCGGACGGCGACGAGTCGGCCGCGGAGGTAGCCGGCCTGCGGGTCGTCGTCGTCGATTCGCGTCGCCTCCGATTCGAGGTCGACGAGCGCGGCGTCGAGATGTCGCTGGGCCTCGTCGAGCGTGGTCGCGTTCGCGAGCGCCTGAATCGGGCCGGGGTCGGCGTCGCCGAGGTAGTCTTCGAGTTCGGCTTCGGCGTGTCGCTTCGCGTGTTCGTCGGTCGTTCCGGTGATGTTCAACAGCGCCAGTCGGAGCGCTTCGAGTTCTGCGCAGGCCATGATTAGAGTGATTGGTGGACGAGGTTCGAGACGATGCGGTCCCGTTCGAGGTGGGACGAGACGATGCGGTCGGTGTCGTCGGGCGTCACGCCGCCGTACCAGACGCTGTCGGGGTAGACGGCGACGATCGGGCCGTCGCCGCACTGGCCGAGACACGAACTCCGGGAGACGTGTACGTCGCAGTCGTCGGCGTCGCGCACGCCCTGTCTGAGTTGTTCGAGGACGGTCGCCGCGCCGCTCGCGGCGCAGGTCTGGTTCGTGCAGACCGCGACGTGCTTCTCGGGGGCGTCGTGGACGTGCGGGTCGTCGTCAACGTCGCTCCGGTCGGCGTGTTCCGCCTGGTGGACGAGCGAGCGAAGCATCGCGCGAGCGCCGCCCTCGTCGTCCTCGTAGCCGGCGAGTTCGACCTTGTACTTGCAGGTGTCGCACGACATCTCGACGCTCCCCGACCGCGCCTCTTGATAGCGGTCGGCCAGCGTCTCGACCACCCGGGCGTCGGTGCCGAGCGGTCCCGACGCGCCGGCGTCGACGTAGGGGTACTCCTCGTCGAACGTCTCGGCGGTGTCCACGATTCGTTCCGTCAGCACGCCGTCACCGAGCATGTACGGGAGGACGACGACGGCGTCCGGGCGGTCCTTGGCGACGGTGTGAAGCGTCTCCTCAAGCCGGGGCGTCGTGACGCCGATGAACGCCGATTCGACGCGGGTGAACTCGCGGCCCTCGTACAGCAGGCGCGCCAGTTTGTGCACGTCGCCGTTCGAGTCGGGGTCGCTCGACCCGCGGGCGCAGAGCACGACCGCCACGTCGTCGTCCTCGCGGTCGACGCCGAGGTCGGATTCGACCGCCCGCGCCCGCTCGTCCAACAAATCCACGAGCGAGGGATGGATGCCGAGATGTGAGCCGAACCGGAACTCGGTGTCGTCGTGGGTCGCGCGGGCCCGCTGGACCGCCAGCGGCACGTCGTTTTTGACGTGGCTGGCGGCGAAAAGCGAGAGGGGAACGACGGTCATCGTCCGGCAGGTCGGAGCCATCGTCTCGATTGCGTCGTCTATCGACGGCTCGGCGAGTTCGATGTACGCCGCGTCCACCGGGACCGACAGCCGCGATTCCAGTTTCGCGGCGAGGGTCCGCACCTGCTCGTTCGACTCCTCGCGGCGCGAGCCGTGGCCGACGAGGAGCACCGCGTCGTCGTCGAGCGCCGGGTCGGGCCGTTCGAGGCTCATGCGTTCTCCGCCTCTTCGAGGCTACGGACGAGCTTTCGACGCCGCGTCGGCGCGAACAGGTTCGTCTCGTCGCTCCCCTCGTAGACCCACTCACCGAAGCCGGCGGCCGCGTCGTCGTCGATACCGAACCAGTAGCCGCCAGAGGAGGTCTCGCCAATCTCGCCGGTCGGCGCGTCAACGGGGCAGGCGTCGAGCAGTCGGTCAACGGTTTCGAGGAGCGCCCGGTCGTCGTGGACGAACGAGATGCCGACCGTCCCCGACGAGGATTTGAAACAGACCGTCCCGCAGGATTCGAGCAGGCCGCGGAGGAGCTGTTTTCGCCGGGCGTCGAACACGTCGAAGCGGTAGCCGCCGGCGTCGCCGCCGACGGGGAGGCCGAACGCGGCGCTCGCGCTTCGCACCACGTCGCCGTCGACCGTCACGCGGTACTCGTCTTTGACGCGGGTGACGGCGGTGTTGTGGGCGTACTCTCGCGCCGTCTCCCGGCGGTCGATGTCGCCGCCGCCGGCGATGACCGCGAGGCGGTTCGCGCAGGTCTCGTCGCCCGTCGAGACGGTGAACTGCGCTCGTTCGATTTGGCCGCCGCCGGCGACGTGGCCCCAGAGGTAGGCCGTCTCGGGCGCGCTTTCGAGGAGGTCGTCCGCGGGGGCGACGCCGGCGTTCGCGTCGCTCACGCGTCCACCTCCCGGACCGAAATCGCGCCCGGCGGGCAGGCTCGGGTCGCGAGCGTCGCGTCGTCGTCCGACTCCGCGTCGCCTTCGAGGACGGCGACGACGCGCCCGCCCGTCTGCTCGACGCGCACGACGCCGGCCGCGTCGGGGTCGATTGTGGCGAGTCCGTCGTCGTCCTCGACGAACCGCCCGTCGCGGGCGAGACAGGCGAAGATGCCGTCGCAGGCGTCTCGGTCGATTTCGATTTCGAACATCTCAGTACTCGTACTTCTGCTCGTAGCCCCGCGGCGTCACCATCCGGTCGTCCCAGACGTACGTCTCCTCGTTGCCGACGAGCAGCGTCGTCGTCATGTCCACGAGGTCGGTCTCACCGAGGTCGGGCAGGTCACCGAGGTCGACGATTTCGACTTCCTCGTCGTCGCGGCCCGCGCCGTGGACGATGCCGACCGGCGTGTCTGGCGCGCGGTGTTCGAGGAGAATCTCGCAGCACTTCTCGTAGTTCGACCGGCGCTTGCGGCTCCACGGGTTGTAGATGGCGATGGTGAAGCCCTCCTTGGCGGCCGCGTGGAGGCGCGACTCGATGGTCGGCATCGAGGTCAAGTGGTCCGAGAGGCTGATGGTCACGGTGTCGTTGACGAGCGGCGCGCCCAGTCGGGCCGCGCAGGACTGCGCCGCCGGGACGCCGGCGACCACGTCGAAGTCGACCATGCTCGCGGTCGCGCCCTTCGATTCGAGGATTTCGAGCGCGAGGCCGGCCAGCGCGTAGACGTTGGGGTCGCCGCTGCCGACGATGGCCACGTCGTTGCCGGCGAGCGCCCGGTCGACCGCCTCCTCGGTCCGGGAGACCTCGCCGCACATCGGCGTCGAGTAGATGTCCTCTGCGCCCTCGACGACGTCGTCGGGGAGGAGTTCGATGTAGGTCGTGTAGCCGACGATGTGGTCGGCCTCGCGGAGCGTGTCTTTCGCCAGCGTCGTCATCTCGCTCGCGCGGCCGGGACCGAGGCCGACGGCGACCAACTGCCCCGGCTCGCCGTCGAAGTCCTCGATGGTCGCTTCGACCTTCTCTGCGGTCTGTTCCTTCTTCGACCCGCCCGAACTGCCGCCGCACTTCGACGCCGAGTCGTCGTCCGTCGTCGAGGACGACGCGCCGCAGTTCGAGGTCGTGTCCGTCTCGGTCTCCGTCTTCGTCCCGCCGCAGTTCGATTCTGAGTTGGTCGTGTCGGTCGATTCAGTCGATTCGGTCGTCGCACCGCCGCAGTTCGATTCGGTTGTCGTGTCTGAGTCGCTCATGGGTTAGAAGTCGTCGACGTCGCGCCCGCCGCGGGGCGTGACGAGGTACGTTTGGTAGTCGTTGCTCCAGGGTTCGGTCTCGTGGGTGCCGATGAGAATCGAGGTTCCCATCCCGCCCACGTCGTCGTCGTGGGCCTTCGCGTCGCCGAGGGTCGTCACCGAGAACGTCTCGTCGTCCAGATTCCGGCCGGCCTCGCCGCGGCCGGCGTCGTTGAAGATGCCGACCGGCACGTCGTCGGCCCGCTCCTCGCGGACCACGTCGATGGCGCGTTCGTAGTTGCGCCAGCAGTTGTACAGGACGATGACGAAGCCGCTGATGGCGGCCGCGCGCAGTTTCTCCTCGATTTCGTCCCAGCCGCGCCACTTGTCGGACAGCGAGACCGTACAGAAGTCGTTCGACAGCGGCGCGCCCATCATGGCCGCGCCGCCGAGCGCCGCGGTGACGCCGGGGACGATTTCGATTGGCACGTCGGTCGCCTCGTCGCCCTTCGCCATCGTGAACACGAGGTCGGACTTCCCGTAGACGTTCGGGTCGCCGCCGGAGACGTGGACCACGTCCTCGCCGTCGCGGACGCGCTCGAACGCCTCGCGGGTCAGTTCGACCTGCTTTCCCATCGACGAGCGGACGACCTCCGGCCCGTCGTCGCTCCCCTCGGGCGGGAGGGTTCCGTCGTCGCGGAGGAACTCCTGATAGAGGTTCGAGGCGACCACGCAGTCCGAGGTGGAAATGAGTTCCTTCGCCCGCTTCGTCATGTGGTCCGGGAGACCGGGCCCGATGCCGACGACGTAGAGGGTCCCGTAGTCGTCGGGGACCTCGTCGCGGTCGTCGGCCGCCGGTTCGGTCGCTGACTCGGTCGCCGGTTCGGTCGGCTCGCGACCGTCGTTCATCGTCCCACCGCCACGGTCACGGCGTCGTCGTAGCGCCGCTTTTCGACGACCAGTTCGTGGTCGCGGCCGCCGGCGATGGCGCTCGCCTCGGCGATGCCGGGCCAGCCGATGAGTTCCTTCGACCGCGAGGGGGTCGGCCCTTCGAACTCGGTCAGCGTCTCCTTTTCGAAGTAGACGACGCCCGCGCCGATTTCCTCGGCCGCGTCGAGCATCCCCGGTTCGTCCGCCTTTCGCGTGCCGGTCGCGACGAAGTCGACGTCGTCCCAGTCGCAGTCGGCGTCGTCGAGCGCTTGCTCCCACGCCGTCAGGAACTGCGCTTTCTTCGCGCCGGAGACGCTCCCGGTCCCGAGGACGACGCCGTCGCCGCCGTTGCGCTTCAGGACTGTCACGTCGTCGCCGACGAGGACCGCCTTCGGGCCGTCGAGTCGGGCGACGGGACCGAGTTCGTCGTTGAGGACGGCGAGGTTCGTCGCCACGGTCGAATCGCCGTTGACGACGTGGGAGTCGAGCGCCTTCGCCTTGCTCTCGACGCCCTGTTTGCCCGCGGCCTCCGAGGCGGTCGTCATCGCCGGGACGGCCCCGAGTTTCGAGAGGTCGTGGGCGACTTGGTTCGCGCCGTGGTGGCCGCCGGTGAGCGGAATCGCCCACGTCAGTTCCTCGTCGACGACGACGACCGCCGGGTCCTCCCACTTGTCGTCGAGGAGGCCCGCGGTCTTCCGCATGGCGATGCCGCTGGCCATGAGGCCGACGAAGCAGTCGTACTCGCCCCAGTGGTCGGCGAACACGTCGCCGTGGTAGGTGAGGACGTCTATCCGGTCGTAGTCGTCCGCGAGGTCGCGCTTGATTTCTTCCGCCGTGTCGAGCTTTCGTTCGAAGCTGACGATGGCGATTTCGTCGGCAACCTCGCCGTCGCTGTCTGGCGTTTGACAGTGGCCGCTTCCGGAGTCGGTGTCCGAGTTGGTGTCTGTGTCACTCATTGTCTGGCTCCTGTGTTTCGGTGTCGGGTTCGTCGTTCGGTGCGTCGCCGCCGCGGGCCCAGTCGCCGTAGAGGAACGACCGCTCGTACGCCGAGCCGTTCACCGCCTCGCCGATGATGACGAGCGCCGAGGCGCGGTAGCCCGCGTCTTCGACCCGCTCGCCGATGGTCTCGATGGTGCCCTCGATGACGTCTTCGTCCGGCCACGAGGCGTGGTAGACGACCGCAACGGGCGTGTCGGGGTCGTGGCCCTCGTCCAGCAGGCGGTCCATCGTCTCCGAGACGGCGTGGGTGCCGAGGTAGATACAGACCGTGGTGTCACCGAAGCCGACGAAGTCGCTGATGTGGTCCTCCTCGGCCGAGAGCGTCCGGCCCCGCGGCCGGGTGAAGACGACGTGATTCGAGACCTCGTTGAGCGTCAACTGGGTGCGGAGCGTCGCGCTCGCGGCGAACGCCGAGGTGACGCCGGGAACGAGGTAGCTCGGCACGCCAGCCTCGGCCAGCGCGTCCATCTGCTCCAAGGCGGCCCCGTAAATCGCCGGGTCGCCGCTGTGGAGTCTGACGACGGTCCGACCCGACTCGTAGGCGTCGGCCATCAGCGGAATCAGCTCTTCGAGGTCCTTGCCGACGCTGTTGACCCGCTCGGCGTCGGCGCAGAACTCGTCCAACAGTTCGCTGTTGACGAGCGACCCCGCGTGCACCACGAGGTCGGCGTCCTCGACGAGTTTCCGCCCGGCGACGGTGAGCAAGTCCGGGTCGCCCGGTCCCGCGCCGACGAAGGGGATTCCCTCCTCGTCGGTGAAGCCGGTGTCCGCCTCGCCGTCCGCGCTCACGCCGACCCCCCCGATTCGACGCCGTCGAACTCGGCGGTCGCCACGTCGCGCTCGACGCCCTCGCGCTCGGCGTAGGCCAGCGTGTAGTAGTCGCGCTCCGCGAGTTCGTCGGGGTCGTCGGTGACGACCGTCTCGCCCTGCTCCATGAACAGGCGGCGGCCGAAGCGAACGTCGTAGCCCGCTTCGGTCAGCTTCTCGTGGGTCGCCGGCGCGTCGGTGACCTTGAACAGCACCATGCGGTCCGGGCCGGTCGGCGCGGCACCGTTGGCGGCCTCGCGGAGCGCCAGCCCGGTTCCGGATTCGATTTCGACGCCGAGCGCGGTCGTGAAGGCCGTCATCGCGCTCACGCCGGGGACGACTTCGAGGTCGACCTCGGGGTGGAACGCGTCGAGGGTGCGGCGGAGGTGGCCGAACGTCGAGTAGACGTTGGGGTCGCCGAGGGTCACGAACGCCACGTCCTCGGAGTCGGCGCGGGCGGCCACCTCGGCGGCGGCCTCCTTCCACGCGCGGCGGAGTTCGTCGGGGTCGCGCGTCATCGGGAAGTCGAGGTCGCCGATGCGCTCCTCGGGGACGTGGTTCAGCGCGACCGTCCGCGAGAGGCGGCCGGGCGAGTAAACCACCGCCGCCGATTCGAGCAGGCGTTTCCCCTTGACCGTCACGAGGTCGGCCTCGCCCGGGCCGAGACCGATGCCGTAGACGGTCATAGCCCCTCCGCGTCGCGTCGGCCGACGACGACGTACACCGGGTTGTTCGACCGGAAACTCGTCGCGCCGGCGAGTTCGTAGCCGTGGCTCACCTGCAGCTGGACGACCGCCGAGAGCAGGCCGCGCTCGCGGAACGCCTCGATGGCGTCGCCGGCGGGTTCGACCCGCGAGACGTTCATGACGATTCGGTCGACGCCGGTCTCGACGGCGTGGTCCAACACGGCTTCGAAGTTCCGACTGCCGCCGACGAACATCGCGTCGGCGTCGGTCGGGAGGCCGTCGGGAGCCTCCGCCTCGCGGAGCGTCACGTCGGCGTCGTAGTCGTTCGCCGCGAGGTTCTTCCGCGTCACGTCCAGTCGGTCCGGCTTGCGCTCGACGGCGGTCACGCGCTCGACCCGCCGGGCCGCCTCGATGGTGACCGAGCCGGTACAGGAGCCGACGTCGACGAAGTGGTCCGTCGGCCGCAAGCCGAGTTTGTCGAGCGTGACCGCTCTCACCTCCGGTTTCGTGGGTCCCGCCTTGGCGTCGTGCGGGAGCGTTACCTGTGACATTCGACTCGACAATCCCGGCGCGGTTTGAAAACAATTGTGCTTGTTGTACCACAAACAAGGTTTCATAAAATCCGCCCCGGAGTTATTAAATCGAGGTTGCTGAAACACAATCTCGCTTGTTCTCGAAAGTTTTACAACTGTGCTTGGTTTTCATCAATCCGAGTTTACCATGGCTACGGCGAACACCGTCAACGGTCGCATCGAACGCGCACGAACGGAACTGACCCCCGCGCAGATGGCTGCCGGTTCCCTCTTTATCGTCGCGCTGGGCTTTACGCTCCTGTTCGTGCAGGACCCGCTCGTCCACGACTCGCTGCACAACTTCCGCCACGCGGCCGGCATCGCCTGCCACTGACGATGTTCGGGGAGTACCTGACGCGGGGAGTGAAGGCGGGGGTCGTCGCCGGACTGGTGTTCGGACTGTTCATGGCCGTCGTCGCCAACCCGCTCGTCGGCTACGCGGACGACCTGAACCACGCGACAGTCGAGGAGAGCGGACATACTCACGAGGCCGAAAGCGCCCACAGTCACGAGGCCGAGGGGGCTCACAGCCACGAGTCCGGTGACTCCCACGCCGGCGAGAGCGGCGGCCATCACGACACCGCGGTGTCGATGGCGGTCACGAAAGCCGTGAGCGTCGCGGCCGGCGGCCTGTGGGGCGTCGTGCTCGGCGGCGCGTTCTTCGGGGTCGCCTTTTTCTTCCTCGAACCGGCGATTCCCGGACCCGACGCCGCGAAGAGCTATCTGATGGGATTCGCGGGGTTCGTCACCGTTTCGGGCGCGCCGTGGTTGGTGCTCCCGCCGGTCGCGCCGGGGGCGGAACAGTCGCTCTCGACGGCGACGCGGCTCCCGCTCTACGCCGGGATGATGCTCGCCGGGGCGCTCGCCTGCCTCTCGGCCGGCTACGTCTACACCCGCCTGCGCGAGTCGCGGGGCCTCGGTGCGGCTCTCGTCGGCGCGGCCGTCCCGTTCGGCCTGCTCGCGGTGCTGGCCGTCGTCGCCCCCGAAAACGCGGTTCGCGGGGCGCTGTCGCCGGCGCTCGAAACCGGACTCACCGGCCTGTTCGCGTTCGGACAGGTCCTCCTGTGGCTGGTCCTCGCGGCGGCGCACGCGCGGTTCCGGCCGTCGAGTGAGTCCGAGTCCGAACCGGGGATTCCGACCGCCGGCCGGGACTCGGCTCCCGCGGCCGACTGATGCGCGACCGAACCGACGAGGTCCGCGAGCACGGCTTTACGGACCACGTGTTGGTCTGTACGAACGGCCGCGAGTCCGAGTACGCCGACTGCGCCGAGGCCGACGGCCCGGCGGTGTACGACGCGGTGACCTCGTGGTTGCGCGACCGTGGCGTCTTCTGGTCGCGGGTCCACGTTGCAGAAACGAGCTGTCTCGGCCTCTGTAGTGCGGACGGGGCCGCGGTCGCCATCCACCCCCGAAACCGGTGGTACTCGGACGTTCGCCCGGACGACGTGCCGGCGCTGTTGGCCGAGGTGTTCGGTCCCGACGCGTCGAACCTCGGCGTTCGACCCCGCGACTGACCGTCTCGGGGACGACCGTCGGTGTCTGCGCCGCGCCGTTCTCACCGCCTCTTGTCGTTCCCTCCCCGACGCGGGCGGGGTTGAACGCAGAACAATAATATCGGTGCACACCTGATTACGGTCCATGGACGAGAAGGACCTTCGAATCCTCAAGGCCATCGGGACGCTCGAATCGGGGAGTCCCGACCGGATAACCGAGGAGACGGGCATCCCGAAGTCGACCGTTCACTACCGCCTCGAACGGCTCCAAGAGCAGGGCATCATCAAAAACGACATCTTCGATATCGACTTCGAGAAGGCCGGGCTAAACCTCACGCTCATCACCGAGGTCTGGGCCGAGTACGGCTCGGAGTACCACAAGGAGGTCGGAGACAAACTCGGGGAGGTGCCCGGCGTCAACGAGGTCTACTTCACGCTCGGCGACACCGACTTCGTCCTGATTTCCCATCTCGCCTCGCGCTCGATGGTCGAGGACCTCATCTCCGAGTTCGAGGAGATAGACGAGATTTCGCGGACGAGTTCGACGTTCGTCATCACGACCATCAAGGACGAGCCGAACCCGCTGAACGACTACGAACTCGAAGAACTGAAAGCGGCGCTTCTCCCCGACGTGTCGTGACGCGGCCCGTGCCGTATCCGCACGAACCCCGCCGCACCGCGTTTCGACCGCCGGAAGCGAAAGCGAATCAGTCTTCGAGCTGCTGGGCGCTCAGGTGCGCCTTCGCTTCCGTCCGGGTCGGCAGCCCGCCGGCGACGGCCAGCAGGACGACGCCGAGCAGGCACCAGCCGCCGACCATCGCCCACTCGTAGGGCCACGCCAGCGCCGAGGGCGAGCCGGGGAGGTAGAGACCGACGAAGAACACGGTCAACAGCAGCCCGAGCGCGCCGACCGCGTAGCCCGCCGGCAGCTTGAACGGCCGGTCGAAGTCGGGGTCGCGGTACCGGAGCACGAGGAACGAAACGACGACGAGAAGCCACGCCGTCACCATGCCGAGCCCGCCGGCGTTGACGACCCACACGAGCATCTGCTCGCCGAACAGGGGCGCGAGCGCCGCGAGGCCGCCGACGAGCACGATTGCGGTCGACGGCGTGTCGTGGTCGTCGTGAATCGTCGCGAGCTTCTCGGGGAGCATGTGCGAGTCGGCCATCGCGTAGATGGCGCGGCTGGCTCCGAGGACGAACCCGTTCCAACTCGTGAGGATGCCCGCGAGGCCGGCCAGCGCCATGATGCGGCCGATGGTCACGCTGTCGAACGCGATTTCCATCGCCGTCGCGGCGGGGAGCGAACTCTCGACGAGCGTCGTGCCCGTGGCGACCTGCCCGGCCGCCCAGATGACGGCGATGTAGAACGCGGCGGCGCAGGCGACCGAGAGCCCGATGAGCCCGCCGAGGAGCTTCGGTGACACGTCGGCCTCGCCCGCGGCCTGCGGAATCACGTCGAAGCCGACGAACATGAACGGCGTCATGATGGCGATCGTGAACACGCCGCCGATGCCGGCTCCCGCGAGCGGCGGCGACGACGGCGACGTGCCGTTGAACAGCGCGCCGAGAAGGAGCGTCAGCCCCGACAGCGTGATGACGAGCGCGAGAATCGCCTGGAACTGCGCCGCCGGCCGGACACCCCGATAATTGAGGTACGTGATAACCACGGAGCCGATGACGCCCGTCGCGACCCACGTACCGTAGACCGGCTGGCCGGCGACCGTCCAGAGTTCGAACACGTTGAAGCCGGGGACGATGTACGCGAGGGCGCTCGGCAGCGCGACCGCTTCGAACGCGACGACGCTGATGTAGCCGAAGATTATCGCCCACGTACAGGCGAACGAGCCGGCCGGCCCCAACGCCCGCATGCTGTAAACGTGCTCGCCGCCGACGAACGGCATCGCGGAGGCGAGTTCGCCGTAGATGAGCGAGACGACGGTCACCATGAACCCGCCGAGGACGAACGCCGAGATAGCGCCGGTGACGCCGCTTTGGTCGATGAAGTACCCCGTCTGCACGATCCAACCCCATCCGATCATCGCTCCGAGTGCGAGCACGAACACGTCGCGCTTCGAGAGGACGCGTGAGAGTTCTCCTGTCATGGTTATGAGTGACATCACCACATTCTAACTTACCCACTATATATCTTACTGTGTTCAATTTTTAGTCTCTATTAGAAACACAGTTCAATAGTAATCCGTCATCTGGGACGACAAATCGAGCGACGATTCACCGGAAAATCGCCAAACGGCCGTCGGTTCGAATAGTAGTCAACTCGTCGAGCAGAAAGAAACGGCGTCCGCGCTCGATTCGCGTTCCGGGCGTCGTCGCGGGCGTCGCGCCCGGTGTCGCGTTGGGTGTCGCTCCGGGTGCTGGGTCGGGCGTCGTCGCGCTCACTCGTCGGCGGGCGCGTCCTCGACCCAGACCGTCTTCGTGTTGACGAACTCCCGAATCCCGTGCCGGGAGAGTTCGGTCCCGTAGCCCGAGTCCTTCGTCCCGCTGAACGGGACCCGCGGGTCAGACGCGACGACGTGATTGACCGCGACGTTACCCGCGGTGAGCTTCGTCGTGAGCGCCTCGCCGCGTTCGGCGTCGGCCGTCCAGACGCTCGCGCCGAGGCCGTAGGGCGTGTCGTTCGCCACGCGGACCGCCTCCGCCTCGTCTTCGACTCTGATGACGGTGGCGACGGGGCCGAACAGTTCCTCGGTCCTCGCGGGCGCGTCCTCGGGCACGTCGGTCAGCACCGTCGGCGGGTAGTAGTGGCCGGGTCGGTCCAGCGGTTCGCCGCCGAGGCGGAGCGTCGCGCCGGCCTCGACGGACGCCGTGACCTGCTCGTGGAGCGTCTCCATGAGGTCCGCCCGCGCCTGCGGCCCCACGTCGGTCTCGGGGTCGGTGGGGTCGCCGACGGTCAGTGCGCGCATCTCCTCGGTGAAGCGCTCGACGAACTCGTCGTAGACGGCCTCGTGGACGAGAAAGCGCTTCGCGGCGATACACGACTGGCCGTTGTTCTGCGTTCGCGCCCGTGCGGCCCGCTTCGCGGTCGCTTCGAGCGGCGCGTCGTCGAGGACGACGAAGGGGTCGCTCCCGCCGAGTTCGAGCACCGTCGGCTTGAGTTCGCGGCCGCTCGTCTCCGCGACGGCCCGCCCGGCGCGGGTGCTCCCCGTCAGGCTGACGCCCCGAACTCGGTCGTCTTCGATGACGCCGGCGACGCGCTCGGCGGGAATCCGGAGCGAGGTGAACACGTCGTCGGGGTAGCCCGCCCGCTCGAAGACGGAGGCGATTGCGTCGGCGCAGCCGAAGACGTTCGGCGCGTGCTTGAGCACGGCGACGTTTCCGGCGGTGATGTGCGGGGCCGCGAACCGGAACACCTGCCAGAACGGGAAGTTCCACGGCATCACCGCGAGCACCGGGCCGATTGGCTCGTAGGAGACGTACGTCTTCGACCCCGGCACGGTGCCGATGTGCTCGTCCTGCAGGAACTCCGACGCGTGTTCGGCGTAGTAGTCGCAGACCCACGCGCACTTTTCGACCTCGGAGACCGCCTGCTCGACGGGTTTGCCCATCTCCTCGGTCATCAGCGTCGCGTACTCCTCGCTGTGTTCGCGCAGCACGTCGGCCGCGGCCGCGAGCAGTTTCTCGCGCCGCGAAATCGGCGTCTCGCGCCACGATTCGAACCGGTCCCACGCGGCGTCCAATCGCGCGTCGACCGTCGCTTCGTCGTGTTCCTCGTGCGTCTCGATGACCTCCTCGGTCGCGGGGTTGATGGATTTCATGGTCGGCTCTCGGGAGCGCGGCGGTCGCTCGTCGCTCCCGCTTGGACCCACTGTCGTCCCATATGTTGATAAATGTTCCAGACACAGCAGAATACTCGGACTGTGTTCAAAACACGTCGGTGACGAACGCAGTCGAGTACGGAGCTCCCAGGCGCGTTCGAGTCTGGAACGACCGCCCTCGTCCCGACACACCCGCAGTATTCTGTATGATATTCCACACAGAATAATTTATTAGGATTCAGTTTGGAACTTGTGTTCATGAGAGAACGGACGACGAACTCGTCGGTCGAGGCGGCGTACGACGACTACCTCATGCCGATTTGGAAATCGCTGAACGTCCCGGTCGAGCGGGCGTCCGGCTGTACCCTCGAAGACTTCGACGGCAACGAGTATCTCGACGTGTTCTCGGGCATCTCGGTGACGAACGTCGGACACAACAACGAGGCGGTCGTCGAGGCCGCCACGGAGCAGTTGGAGGAGTTCGTCCACGGCTGTTCGTACGTCCATCCGAACCGGCCGGTGGCCGACCTCGCCGAGACCATCGCCGAGGTGACGCCGGGCGACCTCCAGAAGACCTTCTTCTGTAACTCCGGCACCGAAGCCGTCGAGGGAGCTATCAAACTCGCCCGGAAGTACACCGGCTCGAAAGAGGTCATCTCGCTGGAGATGGGCTTCCACGGCCGCACCCTCGGCAGCCTCGCGCTCACCGGCAACAGGGCCTACAAGCAGGACATGGCCCCGACCATCAACGACGTGGCTCACACCGCGCCGCCGTACGCCTACCGCTGTCCCCGCTGTGACGGCGACACCTGCGGCGCGGACTGCGCGGACGCGCTCGAACGGGTCATCGGCTCGCACACCAGCGGCGACCTCGCGGCGGTCGTCGTCGAACCCGTCATGGGCGAGGCCGGCATCGTCGTCCCCTCGGAGGCGTGGCTCAAGCGCGTCCGGGACATCGCCCACGACCACGGCGCGCTCCTCATCGCCGACGAGGTCCAGACCGGCTACGGCCGCACCGGCGAACTGTTCGCCAGCAAGCAGTTCGGCGTCGAACCGGACATCCTGACGCAGGCGAAGGGCATCGCCAACGGCCTGCCCCTCGGCGCGTTCACGGCACCCGCGGACATCGCGGACGCGTTCGGCTCCGGCGACCACCTCTCGACGTTCGGCGGCAACCCCGTCGCCTGCGCGGCAGCGCTGGCGACCATCGAGGAACTCCAGAACGGTATCGTCGACAACGCCTGCGAGAACGGCGAGTGGCTCTCGGCCGAACTCGCCACGCTCGAATCCGACTACGACGTGGTCGGCGAGGCCCGCGGCCTCGGGCTGATGCAGGGCATCGAACTCGTGGACCCCGAGACGACCGGCCCGCAGCACGTCGCGCCCGCCCCGGACAAGGAACTCGCGGCCGCGGTCGGCGAGCACCTCCGCGAGGAGTCCAACGTCGTCATGGGCGTCGGCGGCTACTACAAGAACGTCATGCGCTTCCAGCCGCCGCTGACGATTTCGCAGGCGCAGCTCGGCGAGGCCGTCGACGCGCTCCGAACCGCGCTGAACGACCTGGCCTGAGCCGCCTGCGTCGACCGCGACACCCGCTCACGGCTTCATTTCGATTGCTCTCGGTCTCGCGGCTTACGGTGGTGATAGTTGTGGATTGGTGCCGGGGATAGCCCCCGCTGAAACGGCCGCCTCCGCCGGAAGCGCGTCTCGACCGTCGGTCTGGGTCAGGGTGTGTCTTACTCGTCGACTTTCACCATGACCTTGATTGCCTCGCGGTCGTCCATCGCCTGATAGCCTTCCGGGACGCCGTCGAGGTCGACGGTCTTCGTCAGGATGGGCGACGGGTCGAGGGTGCCCTGCAGCACGTCGTCCATGAGTTCCTCGATGTAGTTCCGGACGGGTGCGCCGCCGGCGGAGAACGAGAGGTTCTTGTAGAATATCGGCTGGAGGAAGTCGGCGGACTCGACGTGCGGGACGCCCACGGCGCCGATGGAGCCGCCGGGACGGGCGACCTGCGCGGCGGTTTCGAGCGCCGACGCCGCGCCGACGCATTCGAGGACGTGGTTCGCGCCGCCGTGGGTGAGTTCGAGGACTTCCTCGACGGCCTCTTGGCCGCGGGACGAGACGGTGTCGGTCGCGCCGAGTTCGCGGGCGACTTCCAAGCGGTCCTCGTGGTGGCCGACCGCGATGATTCGCTCTGCGCCGATGCGCTTCGCCGCGAGGACGCCGCACAGTCCGACCGCGCCGTCGCCGATGACGACCGCGGTGTCGCCGGCTTCGAGGTCCGCCAAGACGGCGGCGTGGTGGCCGGTCGACATCACGTCCGTGAGCGGGAGGAGCGATTTGAGCGTCTCTTCGTCGTCGGCGTACCGCTCGGGGACCCGAACGACCGTGCCGTCGGCGTGGAGGACGCGGACCTTCTCGGCCTGTGCGCCGCCGGTCTCGTCGCCGTGCGGACCGAAGAACCCGCCGTCTACACACGCGGTGTGGATGCCTTTGCGACAGAACTCGCACTCCCCGCAGCTGTACGCGAACGGGACGAGCACGCGGTCGCCCGGTTGGACGCTCGTGACGTCCTCACCGACTTCCTCGACGATACCCATCGGCTCGTGGCCGACCCCGGAGCCCTCCTCGTGTTCCTCGTGACCGCGGTAGAACCAGAGGTCGGACCCGCAGATGGCGGTGTGAGTGACGCGGATGACCGCGTCGGTCGGTTGTTGAAGCTCCGGTTCTGGTTTTTCCTCGATGCGAACGTCGCCCGGACCGCGATAGACTGCTGATTTCACGTACGCTGTGAGGTACGGACCTTGCGGGCATAGATGCGATGCTATATGAATAGTCCATTTAACTGCGGCCGGGCGGCCGTCCCGCTCGTCCACGGGGAAGCGAGCCGACCGCGTGGGCACGTGGCCCAGCGGCGGTTCACTGCGTGGGCAGGCTCACTGCGTGGGCGGTTGCATCCGCGCCTGCATGCCCAGCGAGGAGGTAATCAGTTCCCGTTCGCCGCGTCGGAGGAGACTCGACAGCGACGGTTGCGAGATGCCGAGTTTGGCGGCCAGCTCCTCGGCCGTAGTCTGTCGCGGACTCTCGTAGTAGCCGCGCGAGACGGCGAGCGTCAGCGCCTCCCGCTGGCGGTCGGTGAGGCTGTCCGTCGGTTCGTCGGACGCGGACCCCTCCGACGCGATGGACACGAGGTCCAGCGAGATGCCGTGGGCCTCACAGCTCTCTCGGAACTCGTTGAACCCCTCGTACTCCTTGAACACTTTCGTCTCGTGCCAGCCGTCGGCGGTGACGACCGTCGGTTCGACCTGTGCGCCCCCGAAGTCCGGCTCGAACGCCTTCGAGACCGACTCCGCCAGTTCGACGGTGAGCTTGTAGACGCCCTTGTCGGCGGTCTCTCCGATTGCGTCGGCCGCGACGACCTCGTCGCGCGTCAGGAGGTCAGCCTTAGTGACGCCGTCTTCCCGCTCGAACTGCACGGTGAATATCTGCACGTCCGGTTGCAGACAGAGTGCGTGAACGCACTCGACCTCGTCCGGCCGTAGCGCGGTCGGAATGCTGACCAGCGGAAGCGAAGTCGACCGAAGAACGAACTCCGTGGTGATAGCCATTGTGTGGTATCACGCCGTCCGGCGAGTTAACGTTCTGGGGTCTCCGCTGCGTGGGGGTGACCCGACCCTTCGATTCAGGGGCGGTCCAGCTCTTTGTCCCACGCCTTCCACGTCTTCAGAAGCGGGATGATGGTGTAGTCGTCGACGATTTCCTCGCCGTCGAAGAGGTCCCAGACGTACTCTTTCAAGGTGTTCAGGTCGGTGTGCCACGCGCTAAATACGAGGTCGTACTCGCCGAGACAGGAACTCGTGTTGTAGACGAGTCCCTCGTCGATGAGCATCGTGATGAACTCGGTCCGCACCTCGGAGGAGACGTGCTGGTCGAACGAGACGAGTATCTGCGCGTCGGCGAGGTCGGCCTCCTGGAGGACGATGACCGCGAGGATTTCGAGCACGTCGCTCTCTTGAAGCTTCTCGCGGCGGCGACGGACCGCGGTCCGGGAGAGTCCGACGCGCTCGGCGAGTTCGGTGTCTGAGATGCGGCCGTTCTCGTTGAGCGCGCGGAATATCTCGTAGTCGTGCTCGTCGAGGTAGTTTTCGAGGACCGCCTCCGGCGTGTTCGGGTCGGGCGGCGCGTCGGCGGACGTGAGGTCGGGGTTTTCCATGGTCGGCTGTATTGGTGGGGTTCGATTTGAAACTGTGGGTGGCGTAAACGAACCAAAACGATACAATAGTTGTGTCGAATTGGCTAGTTCACGGCTTGCGGTGGGTTGGTGGTGGGTAGCGAGCGATTCGGTCGTGGGACGCCGCGCGAAACGCGGCGTCGAGGGCGATTCAGCGGCGAGGCCACCGGCGCGACCGAAGCGTCACCACCGGGTCACCACCCCGTCTCGTCCCGCGGTAGCGGGTCGTACGGAACCTCGTACCCGAACGCTTCGGGGCCGATGACGTCGAGCGCTTCGGGCGTCGTGAGCAGTTCGGGCGCGGGCACGCCGAGGACGCGGACGCGCTGGCCGTACCGCAGGGCGTCGGTCGTGACCGGCGCGCCGGTGTCGGTGTCGACGAGGCAGATGAGGTCGGGCACGGTCGTCCGGAGGTCGCCGTCGTCGTCCCGCGCGACGAGGAACTCGTTTTGGAACTCGATTTCGAGGGTCGCGTCCTCGTCCAACCCGGCGAGCGTGACGCTCCCGAGGGCGAAGCCGTCGCGGTTGCGGCGGTGCACGTCCACGATTTTCCCGGCGAACAGCTCCTCGCCGCCGAGCAGTTCGCGGCCGGCGTCGACCGGGTCGGTGCCGGCGTCGCGGGCGCGTTCGACCGCCCGCCCGAGTTCGGTGGCGAGCGAGACGGTGTGGGGAACCGCGTACTCCGAGACGAACGCGCCGGTCATGAGCGGGAAGGCGTAGCCCGAGCGGCCGCCCATCTGGACGGTGATGGCCCGCGCGAGGTCTTCGAGGCGCTTGGCCGAGTCGATGTCCCGGTAGACGACCTGATTGCCGCGCTCGTCGGTCGTCGCCGCGTAGTTCACGGGCGTGCCGTAGATGAAGAACGTGTCCATCTGGAGTTCGGGGAACGCCCGGCCCATGCCGTCGGCGTCGACCACGGGGAGGTCGGTCATCGCCGCCACGCACAGCGGGGCCATGCTGTTCGCGCCGCCGATTTCGCCGGGGATGAGCGCGTCGACCGTCTCGCCGGAAAGCTCCTCGATGGCCCGAAGCGACTGCACTTCCTCGTCGCCGCCGGCGAACTTCTCGACGCTGATGGTGGGCGCGCCCATCCCGCCGACGCTCGCCACGGTGGCGTCGGGCGGCAGGTCCCGCGGGTCGACCAGTTCGACCGAGTCGGGGTAGGCGTCGTCTTCGAGGAGCGTCTGGAGTCGCAGGCGGCCGAGGCGGGGGTTGCCGCCGCCGCCGGTGCCGAGGATGCCCGCGCCGGTGCCGAGCGCTTCGAGGTCGTCGAGCGTTATCTCCGTCAGGTGTGGGATGTCGAAACTCATGGGTGGTCCGCGAGTGGTTCGTAGGTCGCGTCGAGGCCGAACGACGCCGGCCCCCACACGTCGAGCGCGGCGGGCGTCCGCATTATCTCGGGCGTCCGGATGCCGAGCACGCGGACTCGCGCCCCGTACCGGAGGCTCTCGGTCGGAATCGGACCGCCCGTCTCGCGGTCGAGGACGGTGATGAGGTCGGGGACGGTCGCCACGTAGCTCCCGTCGACCGCCGCGCCGAGGTTCTCGTTTTGGAACTCGATGCGCATCGTCGAGCCCTCGTCGCCGTCGAGGCCGTCGATATCGACGTGGCCGAAGACGAACCCGCGCTCGGTGCGGCGCTGGACGTCCACGATTTTCCCCTCGAACAGCGACCGCGCCTCGCCGTAAATCGACTCGCGGGTCACCTCGCGGATGGCGCTCATCGCGTCGTCCTCGGCGAGTCGGAGCGCGCGGCCGAGGTTCTTCGCGAGCGACATCGTGCCGGGGATGGCGGTCTCGTTGACCTGCGTCCCGGTCATCGGGTAGTCCGAGACGTAGGCGACGCCGCCCATCCTGACGGTGACGCCGCGGGCCAGCCACTCCAACTGGTCGTTGTCCTCAGTCTCGATGAGGCAGGTGCTCCCCTGCTCGTCGCTGACGGCCGCGGGCGTCCCGCTGACGCCGTAGATGTTGAACGTCTCGTGTTGGAGTTCGGGGAAGGCGCGTCCCATGCCGTCGGCGTCCACCACGGGGAGCCCGCGGCGGGCCGCGACGGCGAAGGGGAACGTCGAGTTGATGCCGCCGCACTCGATCGGCATCGTCGCGTCGGCGGTCTTCCCGAGTTCGCGCTCGATGCGCTCCATCGAGGCGACGGCCTCCCGCCCGCTCGGGAGCTTTTCGACCGAGACGGTCGGCGCGCCCATCTGGGCGGTCGGGATGACGAAGTCGTCCGCGTCCAGTTCGTCCGGGGGGAGGAGTTCGACGGGGCCGAACTCCTCGATGGCCTGCTTCGCGACGAGTTTGCCGACGTGGGGGTCGCCCCCGCCGCCGGTGCCGAGGACAGTCGCGCCGAGCGCGATGTCTTCTATCTCCTCGACGCCGATTTCGACCGTCATCAGTGGTCGAGCGCCCCGGCGGCCTTCACCTTGATTCGCACCGCGTTGCCGGGCAGGTACGAAAGCGGGACCTCCTCGACGTCGACGATGTCCACGGTGTCGGCGTCCGCGCCGGCGGCGAGCGCGTTGTCGGTGGCCTCGTCTTTCGCGTGCTGGATGGCCTCCTCGCGGTCCATCTCGTCGAGGCTGTAGATGCGGTCGACCTCGCCGGAGACCTGCGCGATGGCGACGCCGACGGCGTTCGCGACCTCGTAGTGGTCGGGCTTGTGGACCTCGCTCGCGCCCGCGATGTCGTCGGGGACGAGGATGCTCCCGCCGCCGACGATGACCACGGGGACCGGCTCGGCGCTCGTCTTCATGCGGTCGACCTCGCGCTCGACGCGCTCTCTGACGTACTCGCGGGCGGCCTCGACGATTTCACCGTCGACGTCCGGCGTCTCGGAGCCGATGTCGATGGTGCCGGCGGCGACTTCGAGGTCGGTCGCGGTCAGCGTCTCCCCGCCGAAACACTTCGCCTCCTCGGTCAGTTTGTAGCCGACGCTCTGGGGGCCGACGGTGACGCCGCCGTCGGTCGAGACGATGGAGCCGCCGCCGATGCCGATGGCGATGATGTCGGGCATGCGGAAGTTGGTCTTCACCTCGCCGATTTCGACGGCGACGCTGCTCTCGCGGGGGAAGCCCTCGGTGACCGCGCCCACGTCGGTGGTCGTGCCGCCCACGTCGACGATGATGCCGTTTTCGACCGCGGAGAGGTACGCCGCGCCCCGGACCGAGTTCGAGGGGCCGCTGGCGACCGTGAAGATGGGGTAGCGGATGGCGTAGTCGACGCTCATCAGCGTCCCGTCGTTCTGGCCGAAGTAGAGGTTCGCGTCGATGCCGCGTTCGTTCATCGCGTCGACGAAGGCGTTCGCGGCCTCCGAGGCGACGCTCGTGAGCGCGGCGTTGAGCGCCGTCGCGTTCTCGCGTTCGAGCAGGCCCACGCTGCCGATTTCGTTCGAGACCGAGATGGGCACGTCGTCACCGACCTCCTCGCGGATGAGTTCCGCGACCCGCGTCTCGTGGTCGTCGCGGACGGGCGAGAAGACGCTCGTCACGGCGAAGGCGTCCACGTCGGAGAACTCGCGAATCTGCGCTCTGACCTGCTCCTCGTCGAGGTCGTTGAGGAGTCGGCCGTCGAACTCGTGGCCGCCGTCGAGGATGGCGACGTTGTTGCCGATGGCCGCGGCGAGGTCGTCGGGCCATTCGAGGAGCGGGCGGATGCTCTGGGTCGCGGGCGCGCCGATGCGGATGACGCCGACCTCGTTGAGGCCGCGCCGCTCCGTGATGGCGTTCGTCGCGTGGGTCGTGCCGAGCATCACGTAGTCGAGTTCGTCCTCGGAGACGCCGCTGTCGTCGAGGACCACGTCGAGGGCGCTGAGGATGCCCGAGGTGATGTCTTCTGTCGTGGGGGTCTTCGTCTTCGCGAGGAGGTTGTCGTCGCCGTCCATGACGACGGCGTCCGTGTTGGTGCCGCCGACGTCGATTCCGATTCGGTAGTCAGTCATGTCTGGGTTGCTGGAGAGTTTCGATTGGTTCGTAGTCGATGCTGTAATCGAAGTACGCCGGGCCGACGAGGTCGAGTCCCTCCTCGGTCCGCCACTTCGGTGAACACGGCATGCCGATGACCCGCACCCGGTGGCCGTAGGCGAGTCGCTCGGTGGTGACGGGGTCGCCCGTCTCGGCGTCCACGACCGTAATCAGGTCGGGGGTGCTCGCCACGACGCCGCGCTCTGAGTCGCGGGCGACGAGGTTCTCGTTTTGGAAGTCGAGGGCGAACGTCCGGCCCTCGCAGTCGTCGATGCCGTCGAGGGTCGCCTCACCGACGGCGAAGCCGCCTTCGGTCCGGCGCTCCACGTCGGTTATCTTCCCCGCGAACAGTTCGTAGCCGTCGGTGAGGTCGAGGACCGCCTCGACGGGGTCCTGCGAGCGGTGCTTGGCGGTGCGAATCGCCTCGCCGATGTCGTGGGCGAGGGACATCGAGTCGAGAATCGCGTGCTCGCGGACTTCCGCGCCGGAGAGCGCGTAGGTGCCTATCATGCACGCGCCGCCCATCTCGATGCTCGTCACGCGGGCGAACGCCTCGGCGTACTCGTTGCTGACGGTGTTCACGAGAAGCGAGTTGCCCTTCTCGTCGGCGATGCTCATCGGGGTCGCGCTGACGCCGCCCATCGTGAGCGTCACCATCTGCACCTCGGGGAACGCCCGGCCCATGCCGTCGGCGTCCACGAGGGGAAGCCCGAGCGCGGCGGCGACGGCGATGGGGACGGTGCTGTTCAGCCCGCCCGCCTCGATGCTCATCGTCGCGTAGGCCTCCTGTCCGAGGTGCGTTTCGAGCGCCTCGAAGGCGGCCAACGCCTCGGTTCCCTTCGGCATCTTCTCGACCATCACGGTCGGCGCGCCGAGCATCGCGCTCGGGATGACGAGCGCGTCGTCGGGCACGTCTCGCGGGTCGATGAGGTCGACGGGACCGTGCTCTTCGATTGCCTGCTGTGCCATCAGCTTCCCGATGTAGGGGTCGCCCCCGCCGCCCGTCCCGAGGACGGTCGCGCCGGTGGCGAAGTCGTCGATGTTGTCTGTGGTTATCTTCATGGCTCTTGGTTCGATGCGACCCCCTCGTCGGCGACCGCCGCGACGGCCACCTCGGGCACGTCGTCGAACGCGTCGGCGTACGCCTCGTCGTAGATGTGACACCGGACGCTGGGGCCGGCGTCGACCGCGACGAACGCCGGTTCGTCGGCCGAACACGCGTCGGTCGCGTAGGGACACCGCGTGTGGAACCGACAGCCCGTGGGCACGTCCCGCGGACTCGGAATTTCGCCCCGGAGCGGTTCGTGCCGCGGCTTGTACGCCTCTTCCTCGTCGGTCGTGACGGGAATCGCGGACAGAAGCGCCCGGGAGTAGGGGTGTCGCGGCCGCTGGAAGACCTCCTGCGTGGGGCCGCGCTCCTGAATCTCACCGAGATACATCACGGCCGTCTCGTCGGCGAAGTTGCGGACCAGAGAGAGGTCGTGGGTGATGAACAGGTAGGTGAGCCCGAACTCCGCCTGTAAGTCCTCGAGGAGCGCGATAATCTTCGCCTGCACGCTCACGTCGAGGGCGCTCGTCGGCTCGTCGAGCAAGAGCAGTTCCGGCTCGACCGCGAGCGCGCGGGCGATGTTCACCCGCTGTTTCTGCCCGCCGGAGAGTTCGTGGGGGTACTTGTTCCAGTACTCGTCGTTCAACTCGACGCGTTCGAGCAGGTCGACCACGCGCTCCCGGAGGTCGGACGTCGCCACGCCGCGGGCCTTCAGCGGGACCGCGAGCGACTTGCCGATAGTCCGCCGTGGGTTCAGACTCGACGTGGGGTCCTGAAACACCATCTGGACGCGCGACCGGAGGCGAGCCAGTTGCTCGTCGGCCGCGTTCGTGATGTCCTCGCCGTCGAACCTGACGGTCCCGCCGGTCGCGCCGGTCAGGCCGATAATCGTCCGAGCGACGGTGCTTTTGCCGGAGCCGGACTCGCCGATGAGCGCGAGGGTCTCCCCGCGCTCGATGTCGAACGAGACGCCGTCGACCGCTTTCACGTAATCGGACGTGCGCTTGATGATGCCGCTTTTGACGGGGAAGTACTTCTCGAGATCGTCGACGTCGAGCAGGGGTTCGGACACGTCAGTCACCCCCCGTCTGCTTGCCCGGTCGCCGGGTCATGTGGCTCCGGGTCTCTTCGACGGTCGGCCGCTCGGACGCCGGGACGACCTCGTCGTAGAGGACGCACTCGACGCCGGTCTGCGGGCCGCGCTCGTACATCTCCGGGCGGGCCTCCTCGCACTCGGCGGTGGCGTAGGGACACCGCGGCGCGAACCGACAGCCCGGCGGCGGGTCGAGATACTCGGGAATCGAGCCGTCGATGCCGGTCGCCATCTCGTCGCCCGTCAGGCGCGGAATCGACGCGATGAGCCCCTGCGTGTAGGGGTGTTTCGGGTTCTCGAACAGCTCGTCTGTCGGCGCGGTCTCGACGATGCGGCCGCCGTACATGACGTACACGCGGTCGCTCACCTGTCGAGCGACGCCGAGGTTGTGGGTGATCATCAGGACGCTCAGGTCGTGGTTCTCGATGAGATCCTTCAGCAGGTCGAGAATCTGGTCGTGAATCGTCACGTCCAGCGCGGTACCGATTTCGTCGGCGATGAGCAGGTCCGGCTCGTTCAGCAGGGCCTGCGCGATGAGCGCGCGCTGACGCATCCCGCCGGACAACTGCGACGGGTACGAGTCCATGATGTTCTCGGGGTCCGGCATCTGAACCTCGCGGAGCATCTCCAAGACGCGCTCGCGCGCCTCGTCGCGCTCGCCGCTGAAGCGGCGGCGGAAGAACTCCACGACGCCCGTGTCGCTGTCGCCGCCGAACTGCGCGGTGTCGGTGAGCTGTTCCCCGATGGTGAACGTCGGGTTCAGGCTCGACATCGGGTCTTGGAAGACGAGGCTCATCCGCTGGCCCTTGACGCGCTCGAACTCGCGGTCCGAAAGCGACAGCAGCTTCGTCCCGTCGAACGTGATGTCGCCGCTGACGCGGGCCGGCGGCTGATTCAGGAGGCGGAGGATGGACTTCATCGTCACCGACTTGCCGCAGCCGGTCTCGCCGGCGATGGTGACGACCTCGCCTTTGCCGATAGAGAGGTTGACGCCGTCGATGACCTCCGCGAGGCCGTCGAACGACTCGAAGCCGACTTCGAGGTTCTCGACGGTCAAAAGCGGGTTCTCGGCGACCGGCTCGTCGAGTCTCATCGGTTCACCTCCACGTCGAACAGGTCACGGAGGCCGTCTCCGAGCATGTTGAACCCCATCACGAGGACGAAGATGGCGAGGCCGGAGAAGACGCTCACCCACCACGAGTCGGGCAGGTACGACGTTCCTTGGCTGACCATCGTGCCGAGGCCGGGCTGGGGCGGCTGGACGCCGACGCCGATGAACGACAGGCCCGCGCCGATGAGGATGACGAAGCCCGCGTCGAGGGTCACTTTGACCAGAATCGGCGACAGCGTGTTCGGGAGAATCTCTCGAAAGAGGATGTGCGGCGTGCTCGCGCCGGCGAGTTTCGCGGCCTGCACGTACTCCTCGCTGCGCTCGCTGGCGACGATGCTCTGGACGAGGCGGGCGTGCCACGTCCACCACAGCGCCGCGATGGCTATCATCGCGTTCGTCAGCGTCGGCTCCAAGGCCGATGTGATTGCCAACGCCATCACGAGCGGCGGTAAGGCGAGCGCCGTGTCGGTCGCCCGCATGATAATCGTCTCGGTCCAGCCGCCGTAGTAGCCGGCGACGAGGCCGAGCAGCACGCCCACGGGGACGCCGAAGCCGAGGACGACGGCCACGAGCATGAGCGACAGCCGGTAGCCGAAGAGGATGCGCGAGAGCACGTCGCGGCCGACGTGGTCGGTCCCCAGCGGGTGGTCGACGCTCGGCGGCTGAAGCGTGTTCGAGAAGTCGGTGAACTTCCCGGCGTGTTCGGGGTACGGCGCGACGACGGGCGCGAAGACGGCGAGCAGGACGATGGCGATGATGATGCCGAGACCGACGACGCTCATCGGCCTGCTGGTAAAGCGCTTCCACGACCGTTGCCAGAGTTCGCGGCGCTCGGCCGAGACGACCCGGTCGAGGACGCTCGTCGACTCGGCGCTCATGTCGCCTCCTCCATCGCCAGTCTGATGCGCGGGTCGACGCGACCCAACAGCACGTCGACGAGGAAGTTGATGCTCACGAACGCGACGCCGATGGTCATCGTGACGCCGACGACGGCGTTGAAGTCGTTGTTCAGCACCGCGGTGACGCCGTAGGACGCGAGGCCGGGCCACGAGTAGACGAGTTCGATGAGGAACGCGTTGCCCAGAAGCGAGGCGTACAACAGCCCCAGAATCGTGAGCGTCGGGATGAACGCGTTCTTGAGCGTGTACTTGTACGTGACGAGCCACGAGGGGAGGCCGAAGCCGCGTTCGGCCTCGACGTAGTCTTGGTCTTTCACGTCAATCATGCTCGACCGGGTGATGCGCATCACCTGTCCGATGCCGGCGAGCGAGAGCGCGAGCGCCGGGAGGATGATGTGCGCCCACGCGTCGACGTGGGCCGCGAGGTTCCCCGACAGCAGGGTGTCCACGAGCAGGAAGCCCGTGAACCGCGAGACGCCCGAGCCGAACTCCGAGCCGAGCCGCCCCGTGATGGGGAGCCATTCGAGCAGGTAGCCGAATATCAGCTGGAACATGATTGCGACGAAGAAGCCGGGCACGCTCACGCTGAAGAACGCGACGAGCCGCGTCGCGTTGTCGGCGAGCCCGTCTTTGTTCTGCGCGGCGATGACGCCCAGCGGGATGCCGATGACGACGGTGAGGAACATCGACACCGTGATGAGTTCGAGCGTCGCCGGCAGGTAGTAGACGATGTCGGTGCTGACCGCGCGCTTCGTTTCGAGGCTCGTCCCGAGGTCTCCGACGAGCAGGCCCCGCATGTAGTCGAGGTACTGCAACGGAATCGGCTTGTTCAGGCCCATCTCGGCGGCGAGCGCCTGCACCTGCTCTTCGGACGCGAGCGCGCCGAGGGCCATTCGCGCGGGGTTCCCGGGGAGCACTCGTGACGTGGTGAAGATGATTATCGACAGGCCGATGAGACTCACGAGGATGCCCGCGAGCCGGCGCACGAGATACTGCCAGTACTTCATTCTTGGTAGATGTCGGGGAACCAGTAGTCGAAGCTCATCGACGGCCGGAAGGTGTAGCCCGCCACGTCGGCGGCGAAGGCGTGTTTCTTCGACTGGACGAAGATGAACAGGTCGGGGTACTGGTTCGCGATGCGTTCTTGCACCTCGGCGTACAGTTCGGCGCGGGCGTCGGCGTCGACCGTCGAGCGCGCCTCGTCGATGAGGGAATCGACGTTCTCGTCTTCGAGGTGTTCCATGCTCATCCACGTCGAGGCGGCCTCGGAGTGGTACTGGTTGTAGAACACCGTGTCGGGCGAGGGGTACACCGGCCCGTAGAACACCTGATTGATGTGGGGCGTGTCCTCGACGCTCGTGGCGAGTTCCGTCATCGTCCCCCACGTCTGGGGGTTCAACTCGACGTCGATGCCGATTTCGTCCATGTTCTGCTGGAACAGCAGCCCCATCTTCTCTTCGAGGCCGTAGTCCTTCACGTAGGTGTTCTGGACGGTGATGTCGCCCTCCTCGTAGCCGGCGTCGGCGAGAATCTGCCGCGCCCGCTCGGGGTCGTAGGTCGGCTGGACGATGTCGTCGTTGTGGACGCCGAACGACGACGGGAGCGGGCCCTGCGCGGGGAGCGACCCCGGCGCGATTTCGTTGCGCGCCGTCTCGTAGTCGAAGCCGTAAGCCATCGCCTCGCGGACCGCGGGGTCGTCGGTCGGGGCCTTCTGGGTGTTGATTTTGAAGTAGAACGTCGTCACCGTCGGCACCGACTCGACGCGGATGTCGTCTTCGGCAGCGAGCGCCTCGTAGGTCTCCTCGCTTTGGTACTGGCTCGACATGTCGAGTTCGCCCGTCTTCATCAGCGAGCGGACGGTCGGGTCGTTGGTGATGATTTGGACGGTGACGTTGTCGTACGCGCCGTCTTTGAACGAGCCCCAGTAGTCCGCGTAGCGGCTGAACGAGATCTGGGCCTGCCGCTCGAAGCCCGCGAGCTCGTACGGGCCGGAGCCGGCGTCGTTGTCGTTGAGGAACGACTGGGCGTAGTCGCCGCGGTCGCCGAAGTCGCCGTCCTCGGCGTTGTCGAGGACCTGCTGTTTGTCGACGACGAACAGTAACACGAGCGTCGCGAGGAACGGCGAGTGGACGCGGTCGAGCGTGAACGACACGGTCCGCTCGTCCTCGACGGTCACGTTCTCCTTCGAGAGCACGTTACCGAGCAGCGACGAGTAGCCTTGGTTGATATCGAGGAAGCGCTCGGCCGAGAACTGCACGTCCTCCGCCGTAACGGGGTTGCCGCTGTGGAACGTCGCGCCCTCGCGGAGCGTGAACGTGTAGGTCTGGTTGTCGTCCGAGACGGTCCAGTCCTCCGCGAGGTGCCCCTGCAAATTCCCCTCCGTATCGGGGAACACGAGCGGGTCGTAGAGGTTGACCAACGCGAGCACCTGCGTGTAGTCGGTCCCCTTCGCGGGGTCGACGGTCCCGAAGCGCTGGGTCGCGCTCATGCGGAGCGTCGAACTGCCCGAGTCGCCGCCGGACGACGACTCCGTCTCTGTCTCCTCGTCGTCGCCGCCCGAGGCCGTGGTCTGTTCTTGGCCGTCGTAGCTCTCGCCGCCGCCGGAACAGCCCGCGAGACCGGCGATTCCGGCCGTCCCGAGCGCCTTGAGGAAGTTCCGCCGACTCGCCGCGTCTCCGAACCGAGCGCGGACCGACTCCGACGCCGAACCCACCTGCGACCGCATCTGTGTGATGTCTTTTCTCGACATACGTTACTCATCCTCACAGAGGTGCAATGGAACATAAAGATACCGTATAGTAACCTAAAACAATATTCTCGGTTCAAAACGAAATGCCCGATGAACAATATGGAACAATGTGGCTGTCTGTCGTCTGCCACACGTCTGGTCGTGTCTCCGTAATCGACGGACTGCACGACCGTCCGAAGCACGTCGCCGGCTGTCGTGGACGATTGGAAATATTAGTTTTCCGCCCGCTGGCGCTCGCTCACCGCTCGCGCCCGCGCTCTCCCACGCTACTGCGACGAGAGCCCGTTCCCGACTGTACAGTTCTCGGTCGTTCGAGACGGATTATTATAAGAAAGCAATGATATTTTGAAATATGACAAATTTATCTGGGGCCTCGTAGGGGGCCTATCATAAATTCACAAAGTGGATTCTAAAACGCCTATTTATGGCTATAACATCTGGTTTATCTCCTTATTACTGGATATTTATTAGTCATTGTGACTCGACAACTGATTGCCTATCTATACTGAATCCTATATTTTAAGAAAAATATATGCTTACTTACTTTTTATGACCTCACACAAGACGCTGTTCCGAACCGTCTCTCCGGCTTGGTTGCACCCGGCTTGTTCGCCCCGTTCCATCTCGCAGAAGTGATTCTGAAATCGGAAATCTAGTTGACAATTTGGCACGTGGTGTGACTCGGACGACGCTTAAGTCCCCGCGGGGAGAACGGCCACTCGATGGCATGGGAGTTCGAGCGGGTCGCGGGTCCGTTTCGGGCCACCGAGGGCCCGATTTGGACCGGCGACGCGGTTCGATTCACGGAGATAAAGGAGAATCAGGTCCTCGAATACGACCCGGGGACGGGAGAGACGTGCGTCTACATCGACTCGACCGCCGGCGCGGTCGGCCTCCACGAGGGACGCGACGGCGAACTGTACGCCTGCGAGGCCGAGGGCCACCGCATCGCCGCGTTGACACCGGGTGAATCCGCGTCGGTCGTCGTCGACGAGTTCGAGGGGACGCCGCTCAACGGGCCGAACGACCTCGAAATCGACCACGACGGGGATATCTGGTTCACCGACCCCGACGACAAAGACCGGGGGCTGCTCGGTCACACCTCCGTCTTCCGCGCCGAGCGGGTGGATGCGGACGCGAGCGACGGTTGGCGACTCGTCCGCCTCACAGACGAGATGGACCGACCGAACGGCATCCTCCTCTCGCCGGACGAGTCGCGACTGTACGTCGCAGAATGCACCTACGGCCCGGACCAAGAGACCGACCTGCGGGCCTATCCGATTCGCGACGACGGGTCGCTCGGCCCCCGCGAGATACTGCACGACTTCGGTGACCATCGCGGTATCGACGGCATGACGCTCACGGAGTCGGGCGACATCGTCGCCTGCGCCGGCTGGGAGAAAGGCGGCCCCGGACCGTCGATATATGTGTTCTCCCCGGAGGGCGAGGTGCTCGAACGTCACCCGTTCCCCGAGAACCGCCCGACGAACTGCACGCTCGGCGGGCCGGACTGCTCGACGCTCTACGTCGCGGACATGACGGGCAGCCTCTACGCGGCCGAGACCGACCGCTCGGCGTACGTTCGCTTCTGACCGAAACGGGACCGCGAGGACAGCTACGCTGGAGTGGCTGTCGTCGGAATCGACCCCGACCGCGGCGACTCCGACGCGGGCGTCTCAGCGGAGCGGTTCGAACGCGTCGAGCCCCGCTTGGGACGCTTCCATGTCTTCGGACACCGCGCCGCCGCTCGCGCCGACCGCGCCGACGACGACGCCGTCGTGTTCGACCGGGAACCCGCCGCCGAAGACGACGACGCGACCGTTATCGGTGGTGTGGAGGCCGTACACGTCGCCGCCGGGTTCGGCTCCTTCCTTCAGTTCGTGGGTGGGCTTCTTCACCGCGGCCGCGGTGTAGGCCTTGTTCTGTGCGATGTTACTCGCGACGAGCTTCGCACCGTCCATCCGGCGGAAGCCGAGGAGGTTCCCCTCGCTGTTCGTCACCGCGAGGTTCAGCGGAACGCCGAGTTCCTCGGCTTTCTCCTCCATCGCGTCGAGAATCGTCTTGGCTTCGGCTAGCGTCAGCTCTTGTACCATCGACTCGACCGTCGGCGGCTCGGAGCAAAAATCCACCGCTCACGGGGAGAACCGCCGCCGGAACGGCCACAGACGGCGATGCAGCTATTCGAACCGAATCGAACGCTGCGGACTCGACTGCGCGTGTTCGCGTTCGCGTTCCCCTGTCGTCGTCGCGTCGGCTTGAACGTACGGGTTACCGCGGGAGGGCGTTCCCCGACCGCTCGAACGACGCCACGTCGCCGGCGTCGGCGGCGTCGATGAGGTCGTTGTTGACGAACAGGCGCTCGTCGGCCGTGTCCGACAGCGAGAGGAACGTTCCCGTTCCCTCGGTCGCCCGCGAGTTCCGAACCGTGATGTCCGTCGTGTCGGAGACCGAAATCGCCGCCGCGTCGTCGTCGCGGTGGGCCTGTCGGCCGACGAAGCCGTCGACCAGCAGGCCGTCCACGTCCTCGCAGGCCAGTCCGCTCCGGTAGTAGTCGGGCAGGTCGCCGTCGTCGTCCCACTCGACGGTCACGTCGCGCATCGTCACGTCGCGGGCGTTCTCGACGTGGACGCCGGCGATGTCGTTGGCGAAGATGGGCGTGACGACCGAACTCGGCTGGAGGTCGAAGTTACCGCCCACCTCGTCGGCGTGCTCGCTTCCGGCGAGGTCGATGCGGACGTTGTCGAACTCGATGGTCTCGATATCGGCGTCCGCGGAGCCGTAGACGAGCGCGCCGTTCTCGCTGCGCGCGACGATGTTCGAGAAGCGCACGTTCCGAATCCCGCCGAGGTCGGTGTCGCCGTCCCGCGGGACCGACGTGACGTAGATGGGCTCGCCTTTGCCCCACCACGGGCCGGGGAGCATGTTGGAGTTGACGACGATGTCGGTGAAAAGCACGTTCTCGACGACGCCCGAGTCGCGGTGCTGGATGCCGAGGCCGCGGTTCGATTCCTGCACGACGATGTTCTGGAACAGGCAGTCGCGAATCGTGTCGTCGGTGCCCGAGCCGAACTTGATGGCGCAGGCGCTCGACCGGAGCGTGCAGTTCGTCACGACGATGCCCTCGCAGGTCGTCGGCTCGTCGGGGCGCGCGCCGAAGGTGATGCTGTCGTCGCACGACTGGATGGTGCAGTCGGAGATGTGGACGTTCTTCGTGTCGCCGAGCGCGATGCCGTCGCAGTTCGGGATGAGCAGGTGGTTGAGGATGTCGACGCCGCGGATATCGACCTCCTCGGTTCCATGGAACGACAGCGTCCACGCGGGCATGTCGCGGATGGTCACGTCGCGGACGCGGACGTTCGTGCAGTTGTTGAACCGGAACATCGGCCCGGGCCGGAAGTCGGGTTTGGCGACGGGCCAACCGTCCGTCCCACTCGTCCGCGAGAGATAGGCGTCGCCCTGCCGCGCCTCGTGGGGACCGTTCGAGATGAGCGGGTGGGACGCGCTCTCGTTGGAGTGGCCCTGAATGGGCGTGTCCATCCGCATGAACTCGGTTCCGAGGCCGTCGAACTCGCCCTCGCCGGCGATGGTGACGTTCTCCACGTCCTCGGCGAGGAAGAAGATGCGCTCGTTGTCGGGGCCGATGAACTTGTCCGTGAACTCCGACTCGTCTTTCGCGGGGCTGACGACCGCGCCGGCTTCCAGATAGAGCGTCACGTCGCTTCGGAGATGGACGGTTCCGACGGTGTACGGCCCGCTGGGGACGGTGACGGTCCCGCCGCCGGACTCCGAGCAGTCGTCGATGGCCGTCTGGAACGCCTCGGTCTGGAGGTCGGCCGTCTCGTCGGCGTAGGCTGTCACGTCGAAGGCACTCGCTGCGGGTGGCATGTACGCGTACCCTCGCGGTGACCTATCTTTATACTACTGGTGGTCGGAGTTCGGCCGTGAGTGATGCTCGCCCAAACGTCCTGTTCGTGATGACTGACCAGCAGCGGTCGGACACGATTCGGGCGCTCGGAAACAGTCGAATCCACACCCCGAACATCGACCGCCTCGTCGACCGCGGCGTCTCGTTCACCAACGCCTACTCGCCGGACCCGATCTGCATCCCGGCGCGGCACACGATTCGAACCGGCTGTGAGGCCGTCTCGACGGGCTACCTCGGGAACGAAAAGCGCGACGCGCGACACCTCGAAGACCGGTGCGGCCCCTTCCTCGCCCGGAGCATGCGCGAGCGGGGCTACCGGACGTTCCTCGTCGGAAAGTACCACGCCCACCCCCGCGACATCGACCTCGGCTACGACCACCACCTGAGTTTCGAGGCGTTCCGCGAGGAGACCGGCCACGAGGTCAAGACGACCGCCCGGCAGGGCGCGATGGTCCATCTCCCCCAGCAGAACCGACTCCCGCCGGACGACAATTACGAGGCGTGGATGACCGACCGCGCGGTGGATCTCGTCGGCCGCGACACCGACGAGCCGTTTTTCGGCCTCGTCTCGTACGAGCCGCCGCACCCGCCGTTCGCGCCGTCGCCGCCCTTCGACCGGATGTACGACCCCGAACGGCTCGAAAACCCGGTGAAAGGCGACCTCGAAACCGACCACATGGACGAGAAGATCCCCGCCCAGAACCACCACTTCTGGACGACCCGCGAGGGCGGCATCGACGACACCACCGTCCGGGTCATCAAGGAGTACTACTACGGGATGATTTCCGAGGTCGACCGCCGCATCGGTCGCCTGCTCGACGCGGTCGAGGCCCGCGACGACGCCGACAACACCCTCATCTGCTTCTTCTCGGACCACGGCGAACTCCTCGGTGACCATCGCGGCTGGGAGAAGTCGTCGTTCTTCGAGTCGTCGTGTCGCGTCCCGTTTCTCGTGAGTTGGCCCGCGGAGCTTCCGGCCGGCGAGCGCCGCGACGACCTCGTGTCGCTCACCGACCTGTTCGGCATCGCGACGACCGCCGCGGACGACCAGGAACTCCGCGATGGCGTCGACGTGCTCGGGACGATTCGGGGCGACGCGGAGTCCCGCGAGCGACTGTTCGGCTACCACCGGACGCCGCGGCTCCCGCCGAACTTCACCGGGATGGTCCGCGAGGGCCGCTGGAAGTACGTGTTCATGCGCAACGGCGGCCGCGAACAACTGTTCGACCTCGCGGCCGACCCGAACGAACTCGACGAGTGCGCCGCCGACAACCCCGAGGTCGTCGCCGAACTCCGCGACGCGCTGGCGGCGAAGCTGGCCGACGCGGGCGCGGACGAGTTCGTCGAGAACGGGACGCTCCGGCGCGCGCCGTACCAGGAAATCGACATGGGCCGACTCGTCCGCGAGCCGTACCCCGAGGAGCCGGCGGACGCGCTGGACTGACGCGTCGTCGTCGCCGGGTTCTCTCCCCCGCTCTCCCCGCCGTCCGGTCCCCGAAATCGCCGGTCCCGCCGTACTTTTATGACCGTTCCGCGTAACCGACTACCACGAATGGAGATCAGCGACATCCGTACCATCCGGTTCAGCTGTGCGTCCCACATCGACCCCGACGAGAAGGGTCACGGCCACCCCGGCGAGCCGAGGGAGTCGACGCGGACCATCACCCACGTCGTCGTCGACGGCGGCCCCGACGGCTACTGCCGCGGCGGCCACGAGGCGGCCAACGAGTTCGCCAAGAAGCACCTCGTCGGCGAGAACCCGCTGTACCGCGAGAAGCTCTGGCAACTGCTCTGTCGGGCCGAGCGACTGAACAAGGGAACGCTCACCGACAAGCGCGTCGCGCCCATCGACTGCGCGCTCTGGGACATCGCCGGCAAGGACGCCGGCCTCCCGGTCTACCAACTCATCGGCGCGGCCCGTGACTCGGTCCCGGCGTACGGCAGTACGATGGTCGGTGACGACGACCCCGACGGACTCGGCTCGCCCGAGGCGTACGCAGACTTCGCCGAGGAACTCGTCGCGGAGGGGTATCAGGCCGTCAAACTCCACACGTGGATGCCGCCGTTCGGTGACGACCCCGAACAGGACATCGCCGCCTGCCGGGCGGTCCGCGAGCGCGTCGGCGACGGCATCGACCTCATGCTCGACGCCCACCACTTTTACAGCCGGAGCGAGGCCAAGAAAATCGGGAAGGCGCTCGAAGACCTCGACTTCCGCTGGATAGAAGAGCCGATGGACGAACACTCGATGTCCTCCTACGAGTGGCTCTCGAACGAACTCGATATCGCCGTCGTCGGCCCCGAGACCGCCGAGGGTCGGATGCACACCCGCGCCGAGTGGATTAAGCGGGACATCGCAGATATCATCCGCGTCGGCGTCTACGACGTTGGCGGCCTCACGCCGGCGTTGAAGGCGGTCGGCCTCTGCGAGTCGTTCAACATCGAGTGCGAGATTCACGGCCGCGACGCGCCGAACCTCCAACTACTCGGGACGATGGCGTTCCCCGGCCGGTACTACGAGCGCGGCCTCCTGCACCCGAAGCACGACTACGAGACGTACTTCCCCGGTCTCGAACACCCGCCGGACGAAATCGACGACAACGGCGTGGTCGAACTGCCGAAGACGCCCGGCCTCGGCTACGCGTTCGACTGGGACTACATCGACGCCAACCGCGTCGCGTAACTACCTCGGCGGGCGGGACGGAACGACCCCGAGTGCGACGAGAGAGAACGACGACGCGACGGCGGTCGCTCGCGAAACGCTATCCCCGTTTTTCCGAGTGGTGATTCAGTTCGCCGTTCCGGTCGGTGGCCGAGTCTCGGAGGTCAATTGTACGCGCCCCAGAGTCGGAGCAACAGGTAGCCGCCGACGGCGACGCCGACGAGCGAGATGCCCCAGACGCCGAACATTCCTGCAATCGTCCCGTCGAGGACGAAACGCGCGAGGAGAATCATGCAGACGCCGGCGAGCGCGGTCATAATGAAGTTCCGGTTCGACGCCGCGGCCTTCCGGAGCGAAGGCACGCGCGATGCGTTGACTGACATACGTACCCACACGGTCGCTCTCCGCACACAAATAGATACTGCTCGCTCGGAGGTCGTTCGACCGGCTCGGACGGCTCTGCGGGGCGAAAACGTGGTGCTGGAAAGCGGCTGACGGTCAGCGGTCAGCGGTCGGTGGTCGGCGGTCGATAGTTGGCCGCGCACGGCGTCCGCGAGCCCGGTTCAGTCGTCGACGATGCTCGGACTGTCCCAGTACTCGTGGTCTTCGTCGGCGCGGAAACACCGCGCGGCGTGGCCGGTCTCGTCTTCGAACGCGCCCGGGTCGTTCGTCTCACAGACCTCGCGCGCCTTCGGACAGCGCGGGTGGAAGTGACAGCCGCTGGGCCGGTTCGTCGGGTCGGGGATGTCGATTTTCCGAATCGGAAGGTCGTCGTCCTCGTCTCCTTCGTAGAGGTTCGGGGTCGCCCACTTCAGCGCCTGCGTGTAGGGGTGCTGAGGGTCACCGATGACCTGCTCTATCGGCCCGACTTCGACGATGCGGCCGAGGTACATGACGGCGATGCGGCCGCCGGACTTCTCGGCGATGTACCGGGCGTTCGAGAGGTCGTGGCTGATGAAGACGTAGGAGGTGTTGAACAGGTCTTGCAGTTCGAGCATCAGGTCCATCATCTCCACCCGGAGGCTCACGTCGAGGGCGCTGATGGCCTCGTCGGCGAGGATGACGTCCGGGTTCAAAAGCAGCGACCGAACCAACACGACGCGCTGTTTCTCGCCGCCCGAGAGCTGGTGGGGGAACCGCTCGACGAAGTCCTCGGCGGGCGTGAGCCCGACGCGTTCGAAGAGCGCGTAGATGCGCTTTCGGCGCTCCTCCTCGCCGAGACTCGGGTTCCACTTTTTCAGGGGGAGCATCAGCGAGGTGAGGATGCGCTGGTTCGGATTCAGCGCGCTGCCGGGGTCCTGGTGGATAATCTGGAGCGACCGCCGAATCTCCGAGAACGGGATGTCCGGGTCGCGGCTGTTTTTCGCCTCCCAGATATCCTGTCCGCGGTAGGTAATCGAGCCGTGGGTCGGCTCCTGCGCGCCGATGATGGCCTTTCCGAGCGTCGACTTACCGCAGCCGGACTCGCCGATGAGCGTGACCACGTCGTTTTCCCCGATGTCGAGCGAGATGCCGTCGACGGCGCGGACCGTCTGTCGCTCGCCGAACAGGCCGAGGAAGCCGCTGCTGTCCGTGAAGTGGACCGATACGTCGTCCACCGAGAGGATGGAGTTATCGACGCTCATTCGGCCTCACCGCCCTCTTCGGCCGCTTCCATCGCGGGAATCGGAATCTCGTCGGACACGTCGTCGTGGTAGAAACACGCGGTTCGGTGGCCGCCGCCGCGGTCCGCCATCGGTGGCTCCGCCTCCGCGCAAGACTCGTCGGCCATCGGGCACCGCGGCCGGTACGAACAGCCGGGGATGTTGGTCACCGGGTCGGGCTTCGACCCCGAGATGGACTGCATCTCCTCGATGGGGGCGTTCAGGTCCGGCGTCGCGTTGAGGAGCGACCGCGTGTAGGGGTGCGCGGCGTCGTACAGTATCTCCTCGGTCGAGCCGATTTCGACGATGTCGAACGCGTACATCACGACGAGCCGGTCCGCGAGCTTGGTGAGAAGCGGCAGGTCGTGGGTGATGAAGATAATCGTCAGGTCGTACTCCGCTTTGAGCTCCTTGAGCAGCGAGACGATAGAGCGCTGCATCAGGAGGTCGAGCGCGGCGGTCGGCTCGTCCATCACGAGCACCTCCGGTTCGAGGATGAGCGCGAGCGCGACGAGCGCGCGCTGTTTCATCCCGCCCGAGAGCTCGTAGGGGTACGAGTCGAGGACGCGGTCGGGGTCTAAGTAGAGGTCGCCCAGAATCTTGCGGGCGCGGTCGAGCCCCGCCTCCACGTCGCGGTTGTGGTCTTCGAGGGTCTCCCTGAAGTGGCCGCGGACCTTCTTGACGGGGTTGAACGAGCTCATCGCACCTTGGAACACCATGGCGACTTCGCCCCAGCGGAACTTCCGCAGCTCTTCCTCGTCGAGGTCGAGCACGGAAATCGGCTCGCCGCCGTCGGGCGGGTAGTAGGTGACCTCGCCGGAGGTCTCGCCCGGACTGACGACCGCGTTCATCAACGCGGACGACGTCATCGACTTGCCGCTGCCGCTTTCGCCGACCATCCCGAGCGTCTCGTTGCGGTAGATGTCGAAGTCGACGTTGCGGACGACTCTCGATTCGCCTCGGTTGGTCCCGAAGGTGACCTCCAGGTCGCGGACTTCGAACACGACGTCTTGGTCGGGGTCCGAGTCGTTCTGATTCGACGTTCGCATTGCTTGGTTGGTAGTCATCGTCTGGTTATAGGTGTTGGCACGGGGTCAGTCCCCGCCGGTCGCCTGCGATTGGTTGTTCTTCGAGGTGCCTTTCTTCGAGGTGTTCGCGTGGCGCGCCCGGAGGCGGACGTTGAACAGGCTGTCGAGCCCCTGCGACAGGAGGACGAGCCCGAACGACAGCAGGAAGATACAGACCATGGGCGCGACCATCCACGGGAGCATGTCCGGGCGGGTGAGCGCGTTGCCCTCGTACGCGAGGTTCATCATGACGCCCCAGTTGAACGTGGTGAACGGCAGGATGCCGAGGAAGTACAACCCCACGGACTCGAAGATGATGCGCCGCGAGGTGAGCGCCCCGTTTATCATCACGTACGGCATGAGCTGCGAGAGGATGTCCCGCCGGAGAATCGACGACAGCGGGATGCCCATGATTTCGGACGCCTCGACGTAGGACTCCTCGCGGATGCTCAGCACCTGCGAGCGGACGGTCCGCGCCAGCCCCGGCCAGTTGTCGATGCCGAGGAACACTCCGACGATGTAGGGGTTTTCTGGCTGGAAGATGGCCGTGATGACGATGATGAGCGGCAGACCCGGAATCGTGATGACCACGTCGGTGACGGTCATCAGGAACGAGTCGATGCGCGTGCCGTGTTCGAAGCCGGCGACGACGCCCACGAGAGCGGCGAAGCCGACGCTCACGACCGCGCCCGCGAATATCATCTTGAACATGCCCGGCGTCGCGTGGATGAGCTGGGCGTGAATCGGCTGGCCGAACACGTCGGTGCCGAGCGGGTACGCCAGCGATTCGAACGGCGCGGCGAGGACGGGCGCGTCACCGCTCGTCGGTCGCTCGACGAGCCAGACGCCGACGGTGCCCATGAGGACGAAAAAGGCGAGAATCGCGCCGCCGACGAGCGCGCGCCAGTCGTCGGCCGCGATGCGCGCGGGTGCGATAACGTTCATTTCGAGGAATCGCTTTGCGCGGTCGGCACCCGATTCGGGGTCCGGGTCGATGTCCTCCTCGTAGAGGTCTTTCAGGTCGAACGTGTCGGAATGTGCTTCACTCATGGTTACTCCTCACCCACCGAGATGCGCGGGTCGATGAGCGTGTACGTGAGGTCGGCGATGAAGATGGCGGTCAGCGAAATCGCCGTGAACACGAGGAGCGTGCCCATCAACAGCGGGTAGTCTTGCGTCTTGACCGCCTCGAACATCAGGAGACCCATGCCCGGGTACGCGAAGACCTCCTCGACGATGACGGCGCTGCTGAAGACGCCGGCGATGCCGATCATAAACTGCGTGTACATCGGGAGGATGGAGTTGTGCCCGAGGTACTGCGTGGCGATGCGGGTCTCGCGGAGCCCGCGAAGCTGCGCCACGCGGATGTAGTCCTCGCCGAGGACGCGAACCGCGTTCCCGCGCATGGCGAGCGCGCCGGAGGTCGCGAGCGCGCCCATCGAAATCGCCGGGAGCGCCGCGTGTTGCACGAGACTGAGCATGAACTCCGGATTGTACCCCGCGGCGATGCCCGAGCCGATTCGGCCGCCGGTCGGGAAGTAGTTGTTCTGGATGGCGAGGAAGTAGATGAGCACGACGCCGACGATGTAGTACGGAATCGAGTTGAGTCCGATGATGAGCGATGACACCGTGGAGTCGAACCGCGACTTCTCCCGGTAGGCCGTCATCACGCCGAGGAAGATGCTCAGCGAGTAGCCCAGCGCGAGCGCGTAGACGCTGATGAACATCGACCACGGGATGCGCTGCATGATGAGCGTCGTGACCTCCTCGTTTTTGAAGAACGAGGTGCCGAGATCCTGCCGGAGAATCACGTCAGACGCGTAGTTGAAATACTGTACGTGCATCGGCTGGTCCGGGTTCACGTTCGTGTAGAGCTGTATCATCCTGTTCAGTCGGTCGATATCGACGCTCCCGCCGCTCTGCGAGAGGATCACGCTCCGCATCGCTTCCGTCGGGCCACCGGGCATGGCCTGGTACAGCAGAAACGAGACCGTCATCGTGACGAAAAACGTCAGTATCGCTTGCCCGAGACGCTTCAACAAATACTTTGGTGTCATTATTAATAGTTTGGCTTCTAGCGTGAGAGAGCTTAATTGTGGTGGTTAAGCCCGTCGAGGCTGCCGTCTCACCTCACTGCGAGTTGGAGCTAATCCATCCGTTTTTGAAGGAGAACTCGCCCGGTCGGTTCGTGTTGAGTTCGTAGTCGTCGCCCGTCGGCATGGAGAAGTCCTGCGTGTCGCCCCAGTAGCCGGAGTCTTCCTCGACGAAGACGAAGTCGGGAAGCGCGTAGTTGAACCACTGGACGAGGTCGCGGGTCCGCTCTCTGACCTGCTCTGCGGACTCGGAGTTCGGCAGGTCGTTCATCAGCTGTGCGGGCTGAATCTCTTTGCCGCTGCCGGAGATTTCGGTCGCGCCGACCTCGCTCGGGATGGTCGTCGTAAAGGGCTTGCCCGTCGGGCCGGTCTCGTTCCCACTGGAGGGGTCACCGACCTCGATGCCGTAGAAGTTGTTCGAGAAGTACGCCGTCGGGTGCCACAGCGCCTTCGCGACGTGCCATATCCAGAAGATGTCCGCCTCGTACGTTTGGAGGCGCTGGTAGTAGTCGGTCGAGCTGACCGTGCTGATTTCGGTCTGGATGCCGAACGCGTTGAGGTGGTCGTTGAAGACCTTCGTCGCCTGCACCTGGGTGTTGTTGTTCTGCGTGAGGACGGTGAACGTGAAGGACTCGCCATCAGGGTCGACCCACGTCCCGTTCTCCTTGGTGTAGCCGGCGTCTTCGAGCAGCTGCGTCGCGGTTTCGAGATCCTTGCCGACCGGGTAGTCGATGAGCTGGTCGACGAAGTCCGAGCCGAGGTACTCCTCGTGAATCGTCGAGCGCAGCGCCGTCTGGTTCTCGGCGGGCGCGCCGACCGTTCCGGCCTGCCGCATCGCGGCGACCATCGACTCGAAGTCCACCGCGTTGACGATGGCGCGTCGGACGGGAAGCCTCGCGATGTGCTCGTTCTTGAAGTTGAACGTGAACTTCTGGGTGCGGAACCAGTTGAGCCGGTAGACGTTCTCGATGTTGTCCGGGTACCGGGACTGCTGGGACTCCGACATGAGTACGTCGGGGTTCATGTCGAGTTGGTCGTTCACCGACAGCGACTCCACGTCGGAGGTCGTCTCGGGGATGATGCGGACGTTCGGGACGTCCGTCCGGCTCGCGTACGGGTGGTCTTCGAACTTCTCGAGGACGGTCTCCGAGGAGTTGAAGCCGGTGACGCGGTACAGCGCGTTGCCGAGACCCTCGTCGATGAGCTGTTGGGTCGTGATGCTCATGTCGAGGAGGTCGCTCGTCACGCTCTCGCGCTCGCTCTCATTCGATGCCTCCTCGTAGCGGGTGAGGTATTCGCGGTAAATCGACCGCGGGGTGTTGACGAACGTCTCGGCGACGTTCGCCTTCATCAGGTTGGGCGAGACGGCCGTCTTGAACGTCCGCTCGATGGTGTAGTCGTCGACCAGCGTGTTGCTCTCGATGGGTGACTGCTCGGGCGATTGCAGGCGGTCGATTTCGAGACCGATGTAGTAGTCTTCGGCCGTCAGGTCGTCGCCGTTCCACCACTTGAACCCCTCGGGGAACGTCAGCGTGAGCGTCCGCCCGTCGACGGTCATGTCTTCGAGCAGGTCGGGTCGGACCGTCCCGTCGGCGTAGCCGCGCGCGACTTCCTCGAACAGTTGGTCCTGCAGGGTGTGCGCGTAGTTGCCGAGGCTGTACCGGTTGAACTGCACGTCCGTCGCGGGTCGGCCCGCGGGGTAATCGAGGGTGTCGTCGGCGATGCTCGCGCCGCCCTCGGTGGTCGTGCCGCCGTCCGTGCCGTCCCCGGTACTGCCGTCTTCGGTCGTCTGCCCGGAACTATCGAAGCAGCCGGCCAGTCCAGCCGTGCCAGCCACCGCCCCGTACTTGATAAGGTCTCGTCTACTCCAGTTGGTTGAACGCTTTCCAGCCATGCGGTATCATCTATCATGATACTCCCCGTTAATATAGATACTGGATTTGTCCATCCCAACCATGATAGAGAAAATAACAGTTCTCTGCCCGTTCGTGCTTGTTTTCGCCCCGTCTCACGCGCTCCTCGCCGTCCACAGCAACAGTCCGAGCATCAGGACCGCCAACCCGCCGAACGTCGTCAGCTGGAGGTAGACGAGCGCGTGGGTCGTCGTCCCCGGTTCGATAGACGGGAGCGAGATGAGTAGCAGGACGATAGAGGCCAGCGAGATGACGAGGACGAACTTCATCCGGGTCTCGTAGTCGCGGAGCACGTCGGCGAGACTCGTTTCGGGCATGCCTACGTAGAGTACCGCGGTGTATTTCAGTATACTGCCCCGGCCAGCCTCACCCTCACCCTCGCCGTCCCTTTCCCCGGTAGACTTAGATAAGACGAGACGAAATGCAGGTGCATGGACAGAGGATTAGTACTCATCGAGAACACTGACTTACACGCGGACCTCCTCCGGGAGGCCAGAGAACACGCGCTCGGCGCGGACGCCGACCTCGTCCTCCTCGTCACGCTCACCGAAGACGAGTTCGAGGAGACCCAGGAGGTCCTCGACACCATCGGCGACGTCGAGCACACGTCGTACACCGAACAGGACGCGTTCAAGGGCGCGATGAACGACGCCGAGGAGGTCGCCCGGAAGGTCTTCGCGACCGACGACGAGGTGTCCTACGAAATCGTCCCGCGAATCGCCGCCGAGAAAGAGCGCGCCGAGACGGTCATCGAAGTCGCCGACGAGGAGGGCGCAGACCACGTGTTCATCCTCGGCCGGAAGCGGTCGCCGACCGGAAAGGCGCTGTTCGGCGACCTCGCGCAGTTCGTGATTCTCAACTTCGACGGCTACGTGACGCTTCACACCGAGTGAGCGTCGTCGCGGCGGACTGAGCCGACTCTCGTTTTTTCTGCCCCCGCGACCGCGTAGCCGTCTGTACTCAGTCGTTCGAGACTACTCCGGCGGGCTGTCCCACTCCTCGCCGTCGTCCTGCGGGTGGTAGCCGATCTGCGAGCGGGCGTGTTCGAGGTCGTACCACCGGCGCTGGTTGTCGCTCACGCCGCTGAAGATACCGAATTCGACGTTGTCGTCTTGCAGACAGCAGTCGATTTCGTGGGCGAAGTCGCGGCGGGACTGCCACATCGACTTCATGCGCCCGACGGTTTCCTCGTACTCGGCGCTCCCGCGTTCGAACTCGCCGTTCTCGACGGCGGCCTCGGCGTCGCCGTAGGGGTGGTCGTACTCCGGCATCCGGACGCTGCACACCCGGAGGGCGTAGAACTGCTTGGGGTATTCGTAGTTCTCGACGTAGTACCGACCCATGTCCTCGCCGTACGCCTTCGACGCGCCGTAAAACGAGTCGGGGCGGACGGGGTCCTCGTGGCCGATGACGAGTCCGTGACCCGGCTCATATATCTCGGGGGAGAACTCGTCCTCGTAGCCGCCCATGACGTGATTGGTCGAGAGGAAGACGAACGACTCGATTTCGTTCTCGCGGGCGACTTCGAGCGCGTTGTACATCCCGATGATGTTGGGCTCGAAGATGTCCTCCCACGTCCCGTCGGTGTAGGGGTACGCCGCCATGTGGACCATCGCGTCCTGCCCCGCCGCGGCGCCGTCGAGCGCGTCGTAGTCGGACACGTCGCCGACGACGGTGTCGTAGCCACCGTAGGGGTGGTCGTCGGGACGGTCGGAGCGGTTGAAGTACGTGAAGTCGTAGGCGTCGTCGTCGTGCAGGTGGTCTATGACTGCGGTGCCGCACCGGCCATAGACGCCGGTCATCAAGACGTCCATACGAATCCACTCTGACCAAATCGTAATAAATTGATGGGTGACCGTGACGTCCGACTTCGCTTCGGGTATCGCTTCGGCCCGCCCGTTCGGGTCACGAAGCCTGAATGCCGCGCACCAGATGGACGACTCGCGGGCCCTCTCGCGCGTGAACGCCGGGTTCAGGCGTTGACGATGGGTTTATCACGGTTGACTCAGATTGACTGTACCATGCCACTCGCAGACGACCGTGTACGCAGTCGTCTCCGTGGCGTCGCCGTCGGCTTGCTCACGCCGTTCGACGACGACCTGGAGATTCAACACGACAAACTCGAAGCGAACGCGAAGTCGCTTTCCGGCGACGGTATCTCGTCGTTCCTCGCGGCCGCGAACATCAGCGAATACCACTCCCTGTCCCAACAGGAGCGCGTCGACGTGACGGAGACGGCGGTCGACGCGCTCCCCGACAGCGCCTGCGTCCTCGCCGGCGTCGGCGGGTCGACGAAGGCCGCGACGGACCTGATGGAAGCCTACGACCGCGTCGGCGTGGACGCCATGATGGTCATGCCGCCGGACCACACCTACGTCCACGAGCGGGGACTCATCCGCTACTACGAGAAACTCGACGCCGCGACCGACACGCCGCTCGTTCCCTACGTCCGCGGCTTCGACCCCTCGGTCTCCTTCCTCCGCGACCTCTCGCGCATCGAGGGCGTCGTCGGCGTCAAGTACGCCATCGAGGACCCGGTCAAACTCGGTTCCGCCGTCGCCGTCGCGGACGACGACGTGGTCTGGGTGGACGGCCTCGCGGAACCCTACGCCGTCTCGTTTTGGAACGAGGGCATCGAGGGGTTCTCGGCGGGCGTCAGCAATTTCCGCCCGGAAATCGGCCTCGCGCTGTTCGAGGCGCTCACCGAGGAGAACTGGGAACGCGCCCGCGAGATTCGCGACCTGACGCTCCCGTTCCAAGCTCTCCGCGGCGAGACGGGAACCGACAACGACCTTCCCGGCGCGATAAGCGTCCCGATAGTGAAGAAGGGCCTCGAACTGGCCGGCCTGCACGGCGGGGAAGTCCGCGAGCCGATTCGGTCGCTGTCGGCCGACGACGAGCGCCGCGCCGAGGAACTGTACGAGGAACTCGACGACGGCATCGCCCGCGTCATCGACTGACTCACCGACATCGACCCGAGCGCGCACCGACGACTCCGACCGCACCGATATCGACTGACCACGCTCACCGCACCTGCCTGACGCTACCCGGCGACAGCCGTCGGAAGCACCCTACCCCATTTTTCGCCGTCTCGACGTTCCCTCGCTCCCTGTTGAGCCGTTTTCACGTCTCACCGGCCCGCTCGTCTCCCACCGGACTCCCGGCCCGCACTAATCATAACACACCTTCAGCTCCGGCAGTTGAGCGGCCACATTCCTAGACTGACCGCATGAGGGCAGCGTCATACTCCATCTTGTTCGCCGGTGGGGAACGAACATCAGGCGAATCGTGCCCAATTATTCACTCTGGATGGGATTTGCGTTCCCCGGTGGCGAATATTCGGATTTAGGCCTCTCTGTGGGCTCTGGATTGGGTTTAGGGGGGTTGGCGTTTTGGTCGGCTGTGCGTCACTCACGACGAACGCGCGAATTCGACGCGATATTCGCCCATATATTACAAGCATATGACTGTAATTTTCCCGCCTCGGGAACCGATGATGCCACTTCGGCGTCTGTCTCCGTCCAGCACCGGCGCGCCCGTCGTCGCGCGTCGGTCGCCGGAGGTAGGGATAAGTAGGTGTGGCGTGTGCGTGACTCACACGGTATGCAGCACGACGATATCCAGCACGACGACGTTCAGTTCCACAACGTCAGGGCGCTCCAGCGGGTCAGACCGCACGAGGGACTTCGACTGCTCCGCGTTCCGGAGGCCGTCAGGAGCGGCCTGAACACCGGCGCGCAGACGCGGATGTCTCACCCGGCGGGAACCGAGATTCGACTCGTCCCCGATGAGACGGTTCGAATCACGCTCTCCTCCGAGGAGCGAGACAGCCTCGTTCGACCGTTCTGGGGAGACTTTCAGGCGACGGGCGAGGAGTTCACGCTCGGGCCGGAGCCGAAGACGGTCGAACTGTCTCCCCCGGAGTCGCTGTCCGACCTCGACCCGGCGGCGACCGGCGAGATGCGTTACGCGCCCGAGGTGTGCCGACTCGTCTTCCCCGGCGACCACCGCGGCGGCCACATCTACTACCACGGCGTCGAGGGCGCGCGGCGGCCGCCGACCGCCGACGAGGTTCCGAGCCTCCGATACCTCGCGTACGGCACGTCGATTACCGAGGGCGAGGACCCGTCGGCGGAGATGCTCACGTACGTTAACCAGACGGCCCGGAGACTCGGTGCGGACCCGATAAATCTCGGCTCCTGCGGGACAGCCTACTGCGACCCCGCGATGGCCGAGCACATCGCCGCCCGCGACGACTGGGACGTGGCGACGCTCTCGCTGTCGGTGAACATGGTCGGCCGATTCTCGCCCGACGAGTTCCGCGAGCGCGCCGCGGACATGGTCGAAACCGTCGCCGCGGCGAACCCGACCAAACCCGTCGCCTGCATCACGCTGTTCCCGCACGTGCGCGAGTACAAGCGCGACCACGAGGAAGCGACGCTCTCCGAGACGTTCCGCCAGCACCTTCGTGACGTGGTTGACGAGTGCGGCTACGACAACGTCCACCTCGTGGAGGGCCCCGACCTCCTGCCGACCGCCAGCGGGATGACGACCGACCTCGTCCATCCCGGCGACGACGCGATGGTTCGCATCGGTGAGCGCCTCGCGCGCGAGCTCGAATCTCTCATGGACGATTGACCGGGATATGCGCGACTCAGACGCTCTCGTAGTCGAATTTTCCGAACGAAATCTCCGCGAGCGTAACACCGAAGCACCCCCCTGTTCGATGGACGTGTATGACCGTCGCCGCAAATCTGGGCTACATGCTCGGGGTGCTCTGCCTCGGGGCGCTAGCGAAGCGTCTCGGCCTCCTCGACAGCGGCCGCCGCGACAAACTCACGTTCTTCGCGTTCGCCTTCGCGCTCCCCGCGCTCGTGTTCACCTCGACGTACGACCAGCCGATTCGCGAAGTTATCGAGCCGACGCTCGTGTTGGGCTTTTGGCTCGTCCTCTTTACGATGCTCGCCGTCGGCTGGGTCGTCCACCGGCGGGTGTCGCCCGACTCGGTTCGCAGTGTCGCCATCGTCCAGTCGTACTACTCGAACCTCGGCTTCCTCGGGCTCCCGCTCGTCGATTCGACGTTCGGTTCGCTGGCGTCTGCGAAGGCGGCCGTCATTCTCGGCATCGGCGCGCTCACCCACGTCCCGCTCACTATCACGGTCCTCGTGCTCGTCAACGGCGCTGACGTGTCGTTCAAAGAGGAGTTCATCGGCGTGCTCAAGACGCCGGTCATTCCGGCGCTCGTGTTGGGGCTCGCCTTCTCCGGGCTCGGCCTCGGCGTCCCCGGTGTCCTTCTGACGGGGCTCGACGCGCTCTCCTCGCTCGCGCTCCCCGTGGCGCTGCTCTCCATCGGCGCGTCGCTCACGATTTCCACCGAGTCGTTCGACTTTCGCACCGTCGGGGCCGTCGTCGGCAGCAAAGTCGTCCTGATGCCGCTTCTCGCCTTCGCCGTCTTCTCGACGTTCGCGTCGAGTTGGTCGACGGTCCAAGCCGGCGTGACGATGCTCGCGACGCCGACCGCCGTCTCGTCGTTCATCTACGCGAACGAACTCGGCGGCGACGCCGACCTCGCGTCGATGAACGTGTTCGCGACCACCGCCGTCTCGGTCGCCACCCTGTTCGTCGTCCTCCAGTTCCTCCTTTGAGGCGGCGGCGGCTCGTCGATACCAGTCCGAACCTCGCGAATTCGCTTCGCTCACACCTTGCGACGGCCACGAGCGCGCGGCGGCCATCCGCGCTCGCCATGAGAAGCTTACTTGGTGATGGGTGTGCATGGCTAGGTCGAATGTCGAGAACCTACGGTAACTTCATCGACGGCGAATGGACAGATTCCCAGTCGGGAGAGACGTTCGAAGTGACGAACCCCGCGGCGGCCGGCGAAGTCGTCAGCGTCCCCCCGGCGTCCTCCGAAGCGGACGTCGAGGCGGCGCTCGACGCGGCCGTCGCCGCGCAGGACGAGTGGGCGTCGACGCCCGGTCCGTCCCGTGGCGCGGTGCTCCGCGAGGCCGGCAACAACCTCGAAGCCCGGAAGGAGGAGGCGACCGAAGTGCTCGTCCGCGAGGAGGGCAAGACGCGCTCCGAGGCGGGCGGCGAAGTACAGCGCGCCATCGACATCTTCCACTACTACGGCGCGAAGGCGCGGGACTTCGGCGGCACCGTCAAGTCTGCGAGCGCCCCCGGCAAGGACCTCTACACGAAGCACGAACCCCTCGGCACGGTCGCGCTCATCACGCCGTGGAACTACCCCATCGCCATCCCGGTCTGGAAGCTCGCCCCGGCGCTCGCGGCCGGTAACACCGCGGTCCTCAAGCCGGCGTCCGAAGCGCCGGGCGTCGTCTCCATCGTCCTCGAATGTCTCGACGATGCGGGACTCCCGGCCGGCGTGGCGAACACCATCACCGGCTCCGGGAGCGAGGTCGGCGGCCCGCTCATCGAGAGCGAGCGCATCGACGGCGTCTCCTTTACCGGCAGCACCGCCGTGGGGACGATGGTCGCCGAGACGGCCGCGGTCGACCTCAAGCGCGTCCAGTGTGAGATGGGCGGCAAGAACCCGACCGTCGTGATGCCCAGCGCGGACATCGAGGCGGCCGCCGAGACCGTCGGCGTCGGCGCGTTCGGCACGACCGGCCAGTCGTGTACGGCCACCTCGCGCGCCATCGTCCACGAGGACGTGTACGACGAGTTCGTCGCGGCCGTCTCCGACTACGCCGAGTCGCTCGTCGTCGGCGACGGACTCGACGACCCCGACATGGGCCCGCACGTCTCCGAGAACGAACTGTCCTCGACGCTCGAATACATCGACATCGGCTCCTCGGAGGGCGCGACGCTCGAAGCCGGTGGCAGCCGACTCTCCGGCGACGACTACGACGACGGCTACTTCGTCGAGCCGACCGTGTTCTCCGGCGTCGAAAACGACGCTCGTATCGCTCAAGAGGAGATTTTCGGTCCCGTCCTCGCGGTCGTCAAGACCGACTCCTTCGAGGACGCGCTCGACCTCGCCAACGACGTTGACTACGGGCTGTCGGCCAGCATCGTCACGCAGGACCTCAGCGAGGGCAAGCGCTTCGTCAACGAGGTCGAAGCGGGCGTCGCGAAAATCAACGAGAAGACGACCGGTCTCGAACTCCACGTCCCCTTCGGCGGCTACAAGGACTCGTCCACTAACACGTACCGCGAGCAGGGCGACGCCGGCCTCGACTTCTTCTCGTCGGTGAAGACCATCTACGAGAACTACTGAGCCGCGGGCCTCCGCGCGCTCAGGAGAACTTCGTGTTCAGTTCGATGACGTTCGCCGCGCTTCGGACGTAGTCCGCGAGTTCGCCGTGCAGGCGGTCCTCGGTGAACCGGCTCGACGGGCCGGTGATGCTAATCGCGCCGAGGATTGTCTCGTCGTTCTTGACCGGCGCAGAGACGCAGCGCAGACCGTTGATGTTCTCCTCGTCGTCGATGCCGTACCCTTGCTCGCGGATGGTTTCGAGCTCCTCGAACAGCTCCTCCGGACTGGTGATGGTGTTCGCCGTCTTGGGCTCGTACTCCATCGCGGCCGCGATTTCCTCGATGCGCTCGGGCGGCAGGTACGCCAGAATCGTCTTGCCCAGCGACGTGGAGTACATCGGCTGTTGGGTCCCCACCCGCGACAGCGTCTCGACGGCGTGTTCCCCCTGCGCCTTGTGGAGGTACGAGACCTTTCCGTACTCCTCGACGCCGAACTGGACGATTTCGCCCGTCTCCTCGGCCAGCGAGTCGACCTCTTTTTGAACGATGTCGAAGTTGCCTATCTGGTCGCGGACGTGCGAAGCCACGTCGAGAAACCGCAGGCCCAGCCGGTAGCCGTCGCCCTCTCGGACGATGACGCGCCGCTCTTCGAGCGTTCGGAGGTGGCTGTGGACCGTGCTCTTCGAGTGGCCGAGCTCGTCGGCAATTCGCGTCACGCCGATGCCCGCCTCCTCCTGGAGGTGGTCGATGATATTGAACGCTATCTGGACCGAGCGGATTGTTCGGCCGGGGCGTTTGTTCGGTGGGGAGCTCATGGTGTGGTAGTCGAACCAGAGCCGTATATATTTGTTCCCGCCTGGGGAACGTATCGGCTGCGACGAACGAGTACCCCCGGCTCCGGACTGGCTGACCGACTGGCCCGCGCGGCCGCCTTCCCGCGGTGGCGCGTCGCCATGGGATACATTTTTCATCCCTGCACGTCTTCGTGTGGGTACTGTACCCATGCCAGCAGACGAGCTTACACCAGTCCAGCGCGCCGCGTCGTATCTCCGGTCGTTGGACATCGACGGTCAATCGTGGATTACCGGCGTCGCCATCAACGGCCTGCTCGCCGAGGGCGGAGACGAGTCGGTCGAGCGCGCGAAGCACTTCGTCGACACCGCGGTGGCGACCCAGAACGACGCCGGGCAGTTGAGCTACGGCCCGAGCTACCCAATTGAGGTTTTCAGCCACGGCCGCGAGTACGAGGCGAGCTGGGAGCTGACCGTCAAGAAGTGCATGAACACGAACAACAGCACCGCCATCGGTCACAGCGTCCTCGACTTCTACGACCGCACGGGCGAGGACCGCTACCTCGACGCGGCCGAACGCGCCTACGAATCGCTTCTCTCCTTCGAGCGGACCGAAGACGGCGGCATCCCTCACCACGACCCCGAACTCGCGGGCATCAAGTCGCTGTGGATCGACTCCGTCTACATGATGTGCCCGTTCCTCGCGCGCTACGGCGCGGCCGCGGGCGACGCCGACGCCTTCGACGAGGCGGTCGAGCAGATTCTGATTCACGCCGCGCACCTCCGCGACGGCCACACGGGGCTGTTCCGCCACATCTGGGTCGAACAGCCGAACCACTACCCGCAGGGCGCGTTCTGGGCGCGCGGCAACGGGTGGGCCGCCGCCGCCTCGGCGGACGTGCTCGAACGGCTCCCCGAGGACCACCCGAAGCGCGACGACCTCCTCGACCTGTTCCGGTCGCACTGCGAGGCGCTCCTTCCGCTCCAAGACGGTAGCGGTTTCTGGCACAACCTCGTCGACGACCCGCACACGCCGCTCGAATCGTCGGGGACGCTCATGTTCGCCTACGCGTTCGCCCGCGGCATCGACCTCGGCATCCTCGATGCGGAGACCTACCGCCGACCCGCCGAAGACGGGCTCGCAGCCGTCTCTCGCGTCGTCGGCGAGGAGGGCGCGGTCAACCGCGTCGCCGGCCCGCCGGGCGGCCCCGAGGCTCCGCTGACGGACACGCCTTACGGACAGGGCTGGTTCCTGATGGCCGCGGCCGCGCTCGACTGAGACCTTCGCCCCCAGCGTTCGTTTCGACTCTTTCGGCCTGGCACCACAGTTATGCGCTCCGGCGCACATTGACGAACGAACTCCCGCGACAGGAGACACTATGACTTACCACGCAGGCATCATCGGCACGGGCGGCATCGCAGGGATGGGCATCCTCGGCATGCACGACGAGGAGGCCATCGGCAGAGAGAAAATCGACGCGAGCCACGCGGGCGGGTACGCCGCGACCGACGACATCGAACTCGTCGCCGTCGCAGACGTGGACGAGTCGAAACTGGACACCTTCGGGGAGGCGTGGGACATCCCCGCCGACCGCCGGTACGTCGGCCACGAGGCGATGCTCGAAGCTGAGGACCTCGACGCGGTGTCGGTCTGCACGCCGTCGTTCCTCCACCGCGACCACGTCGTCTACGCCGCGCGCTCCGCGGCCGACCCCTCGGTCGTCTGGTGCGAGAAACCCATCGCGTCGGCCGTCAGCGACGCCGAGGAAATGGTCGCCGTCTGCGACGACACCGACACGGAACTCGTCGTCAACCACTCGTTCCGGTTCACGGACAAGCTCCGTCGGCTCCGCGACCTCGTCCGCGATGAGGGTATCCTCGGCGACGTGAAGTCCGTGAGCGCGCAGTACCGCATGGAACTCATGCGGAACTCCACGCACGTCCTCGACACCCTCGTCTACCTCCTCGACGCGCGGGCCTCGCGGGTGAGCGGCCACATCACCGGCGAGAACGAGGCGCTCGACGCGCTGGACGCCACGGAGTCGGTCGTCGACGCCGGCGGCGGCGGGCACGTCGTCATGGACGACGGCACGTTCGTCACCGTGGACTGCACGATTCCGCGCGACGTCTCCTCGATGACGCTGAGTTTCATCGGCACCGAGGGCAAACTCTACATGAACAACGACGACGGCGAGTGGCGCTACTGGTCGCTCGAAGACGGCGAACACGTCGAGCGGTCGCTCCCCGGCATCGAGGGCGCGTGGACGTGGGAATCGGACTACAAGGGGTCGTTCGCCAACGCGGCGGCCCACGTACAGGAACTCCTCGGCGGCGACGCCGAAAACTACTCGCCCGGCGTCGCGGCGACCCGCTCGCTCGAAATCATCGTCGGGTTCTACCTCTCGCACTACACCGATTCGACGGTCGATATCCCGCTTCCGGGGCCGCTCCGGGAGGTCCCTATCACGTCGTGGTGAGCCGCAGTCGGTCGGTCAGTCGCTCACGCCGGACAATCATCCGGCATGGCCGGAAGAGCTTCTGGCGCCGGGGATCGAGCTGAATCGGACGTATATCGAGGATAGAGGCCCAAATAGTGCAGTATCGGGTTTTCTATTGCTCTCTCCCGCAGTGGTCTTCTCGTCTGGCCGGTCGAATCTGTGCTCCAGGATATATCCGTGACACTCCGCATAGAAATAATTCCAAATTACAATTCTATGGTAGTAATGGTTAGGGCGTGCAACCCGTTTGGACGGCAATCGCGTACATCGAGCCGTCGTACCACTCGGTTAGCGGGTGACGCTCCACGGTCGATTCGAGCCTCACCGGGTTTCCGCCAGTGGCGGATAAGTATCCGGAAGGACCGGAGCGAACGGTTATTCCGGAAGACGGCCATTTGTGCGCCGCTACTCCGGGGTAAATTCGATTTTGGGGTAATTCGTCCAGTACTATTCTCGGTGAGAAATTCGTTGCGGATGGCGGGCGCTCCGCCATGGCCGGACAACTGTCTCCTTCGAGCGTCAGATCATCCGGTAGACTTCGTCCATCCAACTGTCGTCGGTCTCGACGGTGATGCCGCTCATGACCTCTGCCCAGTCGGCTTGCGCCTCGCTGTTGTCCATTACCTCTTGGATGGCCTCCGGGTCGTCGACTTCCATGAAGCCGAAAACGTGGCCGTCTTTCTCGAAGACGCTGTACGTTTGCAGGCCGGCGTCGGAGTCCAAGTAGGCGGATTCGAGCGCCTCGGGGACGTTCTCGTGTTTCGTTCGGTACTCTTCTCGCTTGCCGTCTTTAATCTCCAGGTGGAACGCGATTCGCGCCATACGGCCTCCGATTCGGCGGCCCCCGTCTTAGCTTTTCGGCGGGTAAGATTTAGTACGGGAACGCCCGTCGTCGATTGTAATGATAGATACCCACACCCACGCGTGGGGTGCCGCGAGCCCGGAACACCCGTGGACCAACGGCCCCATCTTGGACCTCGTGGACAGCTTCGACGTACACACCGTCTACACCGCCGAGCGCCTGCTCGCCGACATGGACCGAAACGGCGTGGACGAGGCGGTCGTCGTGGGCTACCCTATCTGCGACTGGACGGACAACTGGTACACCCGACGGGTCGCCGCCGAGTACGACCGACTCCACGGCATCGTGATGCTCGACCCCTTCGCCGACGACGCGGTCGAGCGTCTCGACCGCTGTATGGAGACCGACGGCGTCCTCGGCTTCCGCCTCGGCGCGGCCTGCCCGTACGATCGCATGTGGGAGACGTTCGACCCGAGCGTGACGTGGCTCCGAGAGAGCGTCGAGGAGACCGCGTTCTGGGAGGCCGCGGTCGACCACGACGCGACCGTCCAGATTCTCTGCGACCACGGCCAACTCGACCAGGCGCTCGAACTCGTCGAGGCGTATCCCGAACTCACCTACCTGTTCGACCACTTCGCCCACGCCGGCCCCGAAACCCCCACCGACGAGGGGACGTTCGGCCGGTTCGCCGACCTCGCGGAACACGACTCGGTCGCGGTGAAGGTCTCGGAAATTGTCCACATGTCCGACTCGGCGTTTCCCTACGCCGACATGCACGACCACGTCCGGTGGCTCCTCGACACCTTCGGTCGCGAGCGGGTCGTCTGGGGCTCCGACTACCCCAACGTCAGCGACGTCGCCAGCTACGCCGAGGCGTGTAACTGGCTCAAGCAGGTCGACTCGTTATCGAAGGCCGACCGGTCGTGGCTGACCGAGAAGTCGTTCCGGCGGCACGTCGACCTCGGCTGAGCGTAACCGGTCGTCACCGCGTGCCTCGCTCGCACTGTCGTCGATCCGGTGGCTGAACTCTCCATCTCCGAATGACACCGGTATATTTATTATAATGAACTATAGTGGTTTGTAATAGCACATCATGACTGATAGTGGTTCACAGAACCGGCTCAGTAGGCGGCGGTACGTGACCGGACTCGGAGCAGGTCTCACAGCGGCACTAGCGGGTTGTATGGGTGGCGGGAACGGCGGTGGCAGTGGTTCCGATGGCGGTTCCGACGGGGGAGGCTCCGGCGGCGGTGGCGGCGACTCCGGGTCGCAGTCACTCGACTTCTGGCTGTTCGGCGGCATCCCCGCCGAACGAGAGTACATCAGTAACCACTACAGCAGTTACAGCGACCACGACGTCACCTACCAGCACCAAGAGTGGGGGCAGAAGTACCAGATTATCGCGTCCGCGGCGGCGAACAACAACCTCCCGGACGTGATGGCCGGCCAGACTCAGCAGATTCCGGATTACGTCGGCGCGAGCGCCATCCAACCGCTCGACCAAGAGCAGTTCGCCGACCAGTTGGAGGAGATAAACAGCCGGTTCATCCAGGCGAACGTCGACACGCAGATTTACGACAGCCTCGGCGACACCGAAGGAGAGCGGCAGTGGGGGCTTCCCGGCGGCTACGCCGACCTCGGTCCGTTCGTGGACATCCGAACCGACTACCTCGAACAGACGAGTTTCGACAGCCCGCCGCGCAACTGGGAGGAGCTCATCCAACTCGGCGAGGAGATGCAGGAGCTCGACGAGGTGTCGGCGGCGATTACCGCGCCGGGGACCGACTTCGGCCTGACGACCGGCTACTTCATCGGCTTCGTCTACGCCAACGGCGGTCGGTACTTCGACCCCGAGACGCTGGAGGCGACGGTCGACCAACCCGGCTTCGTCGACGCCGTCAGGCTCTATCAGGACATCGCCGAGGCCGGTCTGTTCCCCGACTCGATGGCCGAGAACGACCACATCGGTGCGGGACGGCTCCTCCGCGAGGGCGAGTCCGGCATCTTCATCACGTACTCCCACGCGAACGCGGTCTACCAGACGACCGGCGCGCCGCAGGCGTGGCTCGACGGCGAGGGCCACACCGTCACCCGCGCGCCGCTTCCGGACAGCCCGTCGGGGAGCTTCGAACCCCGCGACCTGCTCCTGCAGAACGCGCAGGGCTTCATGCTCGGCAACGGCACCGACTCGGAGGCCGAACTGCAGGCCGCCTTCGACTTCACCGAGTGGTGGAACTCCGAAGAACAGCTCGCGCCGTGGACCTACGACGCCGAGAACGACGTGGGCATCCGCGGGCGCGTCCCGACGCTCGAAAGCGCCTTCGAGGACCCGAGCGACCTCTTCCGGAGCCAGTTCGGCGACCTCGTGACGCTGTACGAGAACGACGACCTGTTCACGCGCACCTCGCGGTTCCCGTCGTTCTCGGGCATCGCGTCGGTCCAGAGCATCATCAACACCGAGGTCATCCAGCCGGTCGTCCTCGGCAACGCGACGGCAGAGGAGGCCTGTAGCGCCGCCAACGAATCGGTTCAGGAAGTCATCGACGAGGAGCTGGCCTGACGATGCGACTCGAACCGTCGCTCGAACGACGGCGGCCCAACGGCGGTGAGTTACGACCATGAGTTACTCGAAGCAGGCGAGGGGCTCGTTCGAGAGCGTCTCCAAGCGGATTCCGGAGGGCGTCAAGGTGTACCTCCCGGTCCTGCCGGTGACGGCGCTCGTCGGGCTGTTCATCCTCTACCCCATCGCGCAGGCGATCTATTCGAGCTTCTTCAACAAGGACCTGCTCGCGCCCAGCGAGGCCGAGTTTATCGGACTGGCGAACTACGCCGAAATCTGGTCGAATCCGACTATCCATCAGGTGCTGTGGAACACGCTCATCTGGGTCGTCGTCGGCAGTTCCGCCGCTATCGTCCTCGGCTTCCTGATGGGTTGGCTCCTCCACGAGAAACTGCCGTACACGAGCGTCGCGAGCGCAATCGTGCTCATCCCGTGGGTCCTCCCGCGGGTCGTCGGCGCGTCCATCTGGCAGTTCATGTTCGGCGGGTCGCAGGGCATCATCAACGAACTGCTCGTCCAGCTCGGCGTCATCGACGAGTACATCGTCATGCTCGGCTCGACGGAGCTCTCGCTGTGGCCGCCCATCATCGGGATGATTTGGCGGCTCGCACCGCTTTTCGCGCTGTTGACGCTCACGTCCCTGCAGGGCATCGACGAGCATCTCTACGAGGCCGCGCGCATGGACGGCGCGACGCCGTGGGAGCAGTTCCGGTTCATCACCATCCCGATGATGCGGTACAACCTCGCCATCGGGTTCCTCCTGATGCTCATCTACAACATCAGGAACTTCTCGATGATTTGGGTGATGACGAAGGGCGGCCCCGGCGTCTCCAGTAGCACGCTCCCGGTCATGATCTACCGGACGGCGTTCGTCGACTTCGACGTGGGGCTGGCGTCGGCGCTGTCGCTCATCCTGTTCGTCGTCCTGCTCGTGTTCTCGTACTACTACATTCAGGTGTACGACCAAGTGCGGGGTGACGTCTGATGGCGGCGAAAGACCCCGACACGGCCGCCGAGTTCCGGCGGAACGAGTCGTGGCTGTTCGACACCACGGCGGGCGCGTACGTCCGCAAGACGGCGGTTTCGCTCCTGACGCTCGTCGTCTTCGCGTTCGTCCTCTTCCCGCTGTACTGGATGGTCGTGACGGCGTTCAAGACCACCGCGGAGATTCAGCAGATTCCGCCGACGGTGTTCCCGAACGATTTCTCGTTGGAGGGCTTCCGGCTCGTCGTCGAGTCGTCGATTCAGGCGGGCGGCTACACCTCGCTTTTCGCTAACCTGTTCGGCTGGCAGGCGTCGTCGGCCATCGACATCGACATCCTGTCGCTCGTGCTGAACAGCCTGAAAGTCGCGATCGGCGCGGGCGCAATCGCGCTCGTCTTCGGGACGGCCGCGTCGTACGTGCTCTCGCGCCGCGACTTCGCCGGGAAGAACGCGCTCATGAGCATCTTCCTCGCGTCGCTGATGTTCCCCGGGACCGCCATCATGGTCCCCGAGTGGGAACTCGTCTCGGCGCTCGGCCTGTTCAACACGCACCTCGTGTTGATCTTCATCTACGGCGCGATGACCGCGCCGTTCGTCGTCTGGCTGATGAAGGGTTTCTTCGACGACTTCCCGGACTCGATTATCGAGGCCTCCCGCATCGACCAGTGTAGCTCGATAGAGACGTTCTGGTACGTCATCGTCCCGATGGCGCGGAACTCGCTCATCGCGTCGTTCATCTTCGCGTTCCTCCTCGCGTGGAACGAGTTGGTGTTCGCGCTGACGCTCCTCGACAACTCGCGGTACACGGTTCCGCCGGGACTCCTGACGTTCGTACAGGGGTTCAACACCCAGTGGAACGTCGTCGCCGCGGCCTCGATTATCATCTCGCTTCCCGTCCTGCTCGGACTGGCCTACATCCAGCGCTACTTCGTGCAGGGGCTCACCGGCGGCGCGATTAAGGGATAATACCCTTCGCCCGCCGTCTCTCGGTGCCGCACGTCGCGGTCAATTTTCGTCGTCAGTCGCTAGGTTTAAGGGGTGTTCTACGGTAATGTTTTACAATGACACACCTAACAGTAGACGGTGTCACGAAGATTTTCGGCGACCCCGACAAGGACGGTGTCGTCGCAGTCGACGACCTCGACATCGACGTCGAAGACGGGGAGTTTCTCGTTTTGCTCGGCCCGAGCGGGTGCGGGAAGACGACGACGCTCCGGATGATCGGCGGACTGGAGACGCCGACCTCCGGTGAAATTCGCTTCGACGACGTCGTCGTCAACGACATCAAAGCCCGAAACCGCGACGTGGCGATGGTGTTCCAGGACTTCGCGCTCTACCCGCATATGACCGTCCGGGAGAACCTCGGGTTCGGCCTCAAGCGGGAGGACAACGGCATGTCGACGGCGGACGTCAACGAGCGGGTCGAGGAGGTGGCGACGATGCTCGAAATCGAACAGCTCCTGAACAACAAGCCCGCACAGCTCTCGGGCGGACAGAAACAGCGCGTCGCGCTCGGCCGGGCTATCATCCGCGAGCCGCGGCTGTTCCTCTTCGACGAGCCGCTTGCGAACCTCGACGCGAAGCTCCGCAAGACGATGCGGACCGAAATCGACGAACTGCAGTCCGAGGTCGGCATCACCTCCGCGTACGTCACCCACAACCAGGAGGAGGCGATGACAATCGCCGACAAAATCGCCGTCCTCAACGACGGCGCGCTCCAGCAGTTGGGTCGCCCGGAGGAGGTGTTCAACGAACCGGCGAACCTCTTCGTCGCGCAGTTCGTCGGCAGTCCGGACATGAACATCTACGACGGCGTCGTCGAGGAGGCCGCCGACGGCGTTCGCGTCGAACTCGACGGCGTGAGCTTCGAACTGCCGAGCGACGCCCTCGACGCGGAGGTCCCGCCCGGCGGCGTCAACGTCGGCTTCCGGCCGCAGGACTTCTACCAGACGGGCAAGCGGCGCGCCGACGGACTGACCTTCGACGTCGATATCCGCGTCATCGAGCCGGTCGGAACGAAAGCCATCGTTCACGGCGACGGCCCCATGGGCGACGTCACCGCCGAAATCGGCGAGTTCCACGGGCTATCGGCCGGCGACACGCTGTCGCTTTCTATCGCGCCCGAACACGTCTACCTGTTCGAGGCCGAGACGGAGGCACTGCGCAAGGGCCGGCGTATCGAGAACCGGGCGTCCGTCCAATCGCAGTCCCAGTCGTCGGAGTCGGACGGCGTCGAAATATAACTCGGCGCGACTGCCCCCATCGAACGTCAGCGGGCGTGGTGTCTCGCGGCACCCAGAGCCGCGGCTTCAGCCGCGCTACCGCCGAAATTCTCCGCCCGCACCCAAACATATTAATCGGTGTGTTCACATGATGTAAAACGAGACGAACCCACACGGTTATTCGCAACTATGAAAGCCATCATTCAGACCGGGCCGCGCTCGGTAGAGACACAGGAGCGGGAGGTTCCCACTCCCGGCGCAGACGAACTGCTCATCAAGGTCCACACCGCGGGACTCTGCGGGAGCGACGCTCACGCCTACAAGTACGACGGCGGCTACGAGTGGATTCCCATCCCGCGAATCATGGGCCACGAGTACTCCGGGACGGTCACGGAAGTCGGCGCGAACGTCGAGACGTTCGAGGTCGGCGACAAGGTCGTCGAGGAGCCGATTCACGACTGCGGTCACTGCTTCCAGTGTCGGAACGGTCAGCCGAACGTCTGTCAGAACTTCTCCATTACGGGGATGCACCGCGACGGCGCGTACACGGAGTACGTCACCGTCACCCCCGAGCACGTCCACGCGGTTCCCGAGGGCGTTCCCCTCCGGCACGCCGCCATCACGGAGCCGACGAGCATCGCCACCCGCGCGGTCCTCGACCAGTCGGTGACGACGCCCGGCGACAACGTCCTCGTCGAGGGGCCGGGCCCAATCGGCGTCCTCGTCGCCGCCGTCACCGACTCCCTCGGCGCGAACGTCGTCGTCTCCGGACTCAGTCAGGACGCGGCGTATCGCCTCCCGCTGCTCGAAGACCTCGGCATCGACACGGTGAACCTCGAAGAAGAAGGCGGCCTCGATGGGCGGGTCGAGTCGCAGACCGACGGCATCGGCTTCGACGTGGTCTTCGACGCGACGGGTCACCACAGCGGCGTGGTCTCCGGGAACGACGTGGTCCGCAAGGGCGGCCAAATCGTCGTCGTCGGCATCCCGAACTCGGCTAGCGAACTCAGCCTCACCTCGACCGTCCGCGGCGAGGTCGACATCAACACCTCCTACGGCTCGACGTGGACGAACTTCGAGCAGGCGCTTCGCCTGATGGAGCGCGGCGAAATCGCGGTCGAGAAGATTCTCGACACCTCTTACAGCGTCGACGACCCCGCCGCGGCGTTCGAAGCGTTCCTCGGTTCGGAGACCTGCAAGCCGGTCTTCCAGTTCGACGGCTGAACAGCCCCGCATTCCGGCCGCGAACCGCTTGACGACAGAAACTATTTTACCCGTGCCGATTAGATGTGAGGTCGTACCAAACAAATCATGGAGATTACAGACATCTCAGCGACGAAAATCAGCAACGAGTCGTGGGGCGAGTTCATCGAGTTCCCGCTCGTCACCATCATGTCGAAGTACGACGAGTACCGCAACGTCGACGGTGAGAACCCGCAGGCCCGCCGCAAGTGGATGGGCCCCGTGGGCGACGTGGTGGTCGAGGTCGAGACGGACGCGGGCATCACCGGCGTCGGCGTCGGTAACTGGGGTACCGGAGCCATCGCCACCGTCGTCGAGGAGACGCTGTCGAAAATCGTGGTCGGGGAAGACCCGATGCAGCGCGAACTCCTCTGGGAGCAGATGTACCGCGCCACGCTCCCGTTCGGCCGGAAGGGCGTCGCGGTCATGGCCATCAGCGCGGTCGACCAGGCGCTGTGGGACATCGCCGGGAAGGACGCCGGCAAGCCGGTGTACGAACTGCTCGGCGGCCCCACCAAAGACGAGATTCCCGCCTACGCGTCGAACCTCCACCCCGTCGACATGGAGAAGCTCGAACGCGAGGCGGTCCAGTACGTCGAGGAGGGCTTCGACGCGATGAAACTCCGCTTCCTCCACGGCCCCGAGGACGGCCGCGCGGGCATGAAGAAAAACGAGGAAATCGTCGCGACCGTCCGCGACGCCGTCGGCGACGACATCGAAATCGCGGGCGACGCCTACATGGGCTGGTCGGTCAAGTACGCAAAGGAGATGACCCAGCGCCTCGGCAAGTACGACATGGCGTGGGTCGAAGAGCCTGTCATCGCCGACGACATCTCCGGCTACGCCGAGGTCCGCGAGGCCGCGCCGATGCCGATTTCGGGCGGCGAACACGAGTTCACCCGCTGGGGCCACGAGGACCTCCTCGAAGAAGGTGCGGTCGACATCCTCCAGCCCGACGTGGGTCGCGTCGGCGGTATCACGGAACTCCAGAAGGTCGCCGACATGGCCGAGGTCCACGACGTGCCCGTCATCCCGCACGCCGGCACGAACCCGACGCTCCACGCCATCGCCGGTCACACGAACATGCCGATGGCGGAGTACTTCCCGACTCCCGAGTGGTTCGAGGAGCGCCAGGAGAAACGCGAGTCGACCTACGCCGACGCCATCTTCCAGAACCCGCCGTCGCCGGAGAACGGGTCGATCCCGCTGCCCGACGAGCCCGGCGTCAGCACGCAACTGAACCGCGAGGCGCTCGAACACTTCGCCATCGAGTAACGATGTCGGACATCAGCTTCGAGTACAACGTCCCCGTCTTCGCCGGCGCGCCCGACGAGGGGACCGAGCCGACGCACCGCGACACCCCGCAGTACGAGGCGCTCGACTGGGTGACGACCAAGATGGGCGTCCAGAAGGCGGAGGAACTCGGCTTCGACGCGGTGTGGGCACCAGACCACCTGCTGTTGGGCCGCGACCACGCCGAGTACGAATGTTGGACGCTGCTGTCGGCCATCGCCGGCTTCACCGAGGACATCAACCTCGGCTCGCTCGTCCTCTGTAACGACTACCGCAACCCGGCGCTCGTCGCCAAGATGGCGGCCACGCTCGACGTGATTTCCGACGGGCGGCTGGAACTCGGCCTCGGCGCGGGCTGGCACGAACCGGAGTACGACGCCTACGGTTGGGAGTACCGCGACGGCTTCGAGCGCCTGATGCGGCTCGACGAGTCCATTCGTCTCATGAAGCGCATGTGGGCCGCCGGCACCGACGGCGCGAGCTTCGACGGGAAGCACTACCAAATCGAGGACGCCTACTGCGTCCCCGGTCCCGTGCAGGACCCCCATCCGCCCATCCTCGTCGGCGGGCAGGGTGAGGAGGTCACGCTCAAACTCGTCGCCAAGCACGCCGACGTGTGGAACACCGACGTGTTCAACGGCGACGTGGAGACGCTCGAACACAAAATCGGCGTCATCGAAGACCACTGCGACACCGTCGGCCGCGACCCCGACGACATCGAGTACTCGTGGGACGGCCACGTTATCTGCACCCGCGACGAGGAGAAGTTCGACCGCCTGCTCGACCTGATGACGCCCATCCAGTTCGAAGCGGAGTATCAGGACCAAGCGCCCATCGTGACCGAGGAAGACGCTCGGGAGTACTTCATCATGGGAACGCCCGAGGAGTGCGCGGAGGCCATCGAGCGCCGCATCGACGCCGGCGTGACGAAGTTCCAAGGCTGGTTCATCGACTTCCCCGACACCGGCGGCATGGAACTGTTCGCGGACGAAGTCATCCCGCAGTTCAGCTGAGACGCCCCGCGGGTCGCGCTCGCGTCTCCCTCGGGCACTCGTTTTCTTTTTGCCACCCTCGCATCATACGTCTACCTGACTACTCGCAATATCTGAATCATCTAAATTATTTAGACAATTCAGATATTCCTCACATCGGCTCGTCGCTCGTAACGGCTACGCTATTTCCGGCCATAGCGGAAAGACATTTCAGGGATGAGGATTCATAACCAACTATGGCGAAGGACGTTCCGGTCAACGCGGTCAAAATCTCGCTCGAACTCGTCGACCTCCTGCGGGAACTCGACGGGGCGGGCGTCTCGGAGGTAGCCAAGCGACTGGACAAGCCGACCAGCACGATTCACGACCACCTGCGGACGCTGGAGCAACAGGAGTACCTCGTCAAGGAGGGCGACACCTACTACGTCAGCACGCGATTCCTCCAATTGGGCGCGCACGCGCGCTCTCGACAGAAGGTGTTCAACATCGCCCGCCCCGAGATAAACGAACTCGCGCAGGTGACCGGCGAGCACGCGAATCTGATGATCGAGGAACACGGTATCGGCGTCTTTCTGTACCGCTCGCGGGGTCCCGACGCCGTTCGTCTAGACACCCACGCCGGGATGCGCGTCCCGTTGCAGACGACGGCGCTCGGGAAGTCTATCATGGCGAACCGGCCGCGGGAGGAAGTCGAGGGCATCTTGGACCGCCACGGACTGGAGGCGGTGACCGACCGCTCTATCACCGACCGCGAGGAACTGTTCGACGTGTTGGAGCAGGTCCGCGAGCGCGGTTACTCCTACGACGACGAAGAACGGGTCAAGGGCATGCGCTGTGTGGCCGCGCCGATACTCAACGAGGACGACTACGCCATCGCCGCCGTGAGCGTCTCGGGGCCGAAAAGCCGGATGCGCGAGGAGCGCTTTACCGAGGAGTTGCCGAACCAGATTCTCAAGAGCGCGAACGTCATCGAGGTGAACCTCACGTACTCGTAGTCGGCGGGTCGGCGGCCTCGGGCCGCCCGCCTCGCTCCCGTCGTCGCAATGCTGCGTAGAGCGCAACAGTTACGTACCACGGTGTGACAGAGTGTAACGATGCAACTCGTTCGATACACCGCGGGCGGTGCTCCCGAGTGGGGCGTCCGCCGCGACGACGATGTCGTCCCGCTTTCCGGCCTCCGCGAAGACGTGACCGTCCAGAACCTCAACAGCCCCGGCTTCCTCACCGTCGTCGAGGACGCCGCGGACGCCGCCGAGGACCAGTCGGTCCCCGTCGAGGACGTAAAGCTCCTCGCGCCCGTGCCGCGCCCCGGTAAAATCGTCTGCGTCGGCCTCAACTACCACGACCACGCCGAAGAACAGGACGAGGAAGTTCCCGAACGCCCGCTCCTGTTCGGGAAGGCCGGCACGTCCGTCACGAACCCCGGCGACCCCATCGTCCACCCGGCGGCCATCGACGAGGTAGACTACGAGGTCGAACTCGGCGTCGTCATCGGGCAGACGGCCAAGAACGTCGACGCCGAGGACGCTTTCGACTACGTCGCGGGCTACACCGCCATCAACGACGTGAGCGGCCGCGACGCGCAGTTCGACGACGGGCAGTTCTTCCGCGGCAAGAGCTACGACACGTTCGCCCCGATGGGGCCGACGTTCGTCCCCGAGGGCGACGTCGACCCGCACGACCTCGACGTCGCCTGCCGCGTCAACGGCGAGACGAAACAGGAGTCCAACACCTCCGAGTTCATCTTCGGCGTCGACGAGGTCGTCGAGTACATCAGCGGCATCACGACGCTCCGCCCGGGCGACGTCATCTCCACCGGCACGCCCGGCGGCGTCGGCATCTTCCGCGACCCGCCGGAACTGCTCGAACCGGGCGACAGCGTCGACGTGGAAATCGAGGGCATCGGCACGCTCACCAACCCGGTCGTCTCCGAGCGCGACGAGTAACCGCCCGCCGTACAGCACAATTATTTATAGGATATCCCGGTACTACCGACTATGAGCACGCACACAGACACCCGACTGAGAGACAGGCATATCGTCGTGACCGGCGGCGCGCGCGGCATCGGCCGCGGCATCGCGGTTCGCTGCGCCCGCGCCGGGGCCGACGTATCGATTTTCGACACGAAGCCCGAGGTGGCCGCCGAGACGGCCGACCTCGTCCGCGAGGAGGGCGGCGAGGCCGAGGTGTACGAGGTCGACGTGACGGACGCCGAGGGCGTCGAGACCGCCGTCGACGCCGCTATCGACTCGCTCGGTGACATCCACGGCCTCGTGAACAACGCGGGCGTCCAGCAGGCCGTCCCGCTCCTCGAAACGACCGAAGACGACTGGGACCTCCACTTCGAGGTGAACGCCAAGGGGACGTTCCTCGTCTCCAAGGCCGTCGCCAGCCGGATGGTCGACGGCGACATCGAGGGCAGCATCGTCAACATCTCGTCGGTCGGCGCGGAGCGGCCGTTCTCCGGACAGGGCGCGTACGGCGCGTCCAAGGCGGCCGTCCTCGCCTTCACGACCGTGCTGGCGAAGGAGCTGAGCGACCACGGCATCACCGTCAACGCGCTCAAACCGGGCACCGTCGAGACGCCGATGGTCGAGGAATGGCTCGACGAGCACGCCGAGCAGTCGGGCAAGTCGCCGGACGAAATCCTCGCGGAGACGCTCGACGTGCACATCCTCGACCGAATCGGCCAACCCGAAGAAGTGGGCCACGTCGCGGTCCTGCTCCTCTCCGAGGAGGGCGACTGGATAACCGGCGAGTCCATCGCCGTCGACGGCGGCTACCTCAAACACTAGTGTTCGTCGCGACGACTTCGAAAGCCGCCCGAAGCGTCCGAAATCGATGCTTTCGACTCCCCGAGCCGGAGCCGGAACCCGAGCGTTCGGCCACAGCACTCACACGCAGTCCGGTATTATCGGATATTGACTGTGTAGAACCTGGCGGCCGGGCGAACTGAACCGAGGCGTGCCCGTCGCGGCGCGCGCGACCGCCGTGAGGATGCGAAATCAAGCGACTCGGAGATGTCCGCACCGACTCGCGCCGCCGCAGTTGGTGGCCTGTCGTCGCCGTCCGTGACTCGTCCAATTCACCTCTGGCACTCAGCGACGAGCTCGTGGCTTTGAGCACCGGATTTCGCCTCCGTGGCAATAATAGTCATAAACCTAATTCACATATCGGTGTGTCGTGTAACAGCACGTGGGTGGAGCAATCCGACCCATGTGTAATCAGCATCCCGTGTATCCAGCACGATAGCCATCAGTACGTCAGTCATACTGTACGCACGGTAGCCCCCACCGAGTACGCCTGCCCAACTGATACTCGTGAACACGTGGCGCGGCTACCTACCGAGCACAACGTCCCATTGATGCTCTATTTTTCGGTCGTCTCCCGTCGGCTACGTAGCGTCTGCCTTCCCGACTCCGGCCCCGCGTTATGCCTAGTCTCCGCGTGAGTCGTCGAACCCCATCTATTCCATCCGACATTGCCGGATATTACTGGTTCGATTCCGACGAACGCGCCTCTCCGAGTGTGACGAATCGCTCTCCAAACCTGAAGATATTTCACGCCACCGTGTGAAAAGCGAGTAATGGGTACCGACCAAAGCACGAACCGTCGCCTAAGCAAGGTAGAGCGGGTCATCGAGACGTACGACTTGGACGGATTCGGCGAGCAGCTCGCCGACCGCTGGACGGCTCCCGAGGACAGCGACAGCCTCCGGGACCTCGCGGATCTGATGAACGAGAAGGTGCTCGACGCCGCGCTCCGCAAGGCGGGCGAGGACGTCCTCGAAGGCGAGGTCGAGAACCTGTACACGCTTCTCACCGGCGACGAGACCACGGAGGGGATGCGCGTTCAGGCGAAGAACACGCTCCAGTCCCGCGGCGTCGACGTCGACCAACTGCTCTCGGATTTCGTCTCTCACCAGGCGGTCTACACCTACCTGACGGATATTCGCGGCGTCTCGAAGGACTCCTCGTCCGGAAACAGAATCGACAACGTCATCGAGTCCATCCAGCGACTCCGCGGCCGACTGGTCGCGGTCATCGAGCAGAGTCTGAGTTCGCTCCGCAACACGAGCAAACTCCGACTCGGTGACTTCGATGTCCTCGTGGACACGCAAGTGTACTGCCGCGACTGCGGGACGCAGTACGAGGTGGTCGAACTGCTCCAGCGCGGCGGGTGCGACTGCGACGAGAGCGAATCGAACTACTGATTACATACTTAGCGCTGTCACATTATCCTCGACTCAACGGGTGATTTTATATTGGTGTACCTGTTGGGTCAAGGTATGAGCTCAGAACAAGTGTCAAAATCCAAAGTCCACCTTTCGGTCGAGAATATCGGTGGCATCGACGACCTGTCAACGTCGTTCGAGCCGGGTGTGACCGTCTTGGCGGGTCGAAACGCCACGAACCGAACGTCGCTCTTGCGGTCCATCATGGCCGCCCACGGGAGCGACGATGTGGCGCTCAAAGGCGACGCCGACGAGGGCTCCGTCGAACTCACTATCGGCGACGAGGCGTACACTCGAACGTTCGAGCGGCAGGGCGACACGGTCATCTCCGGCGGGAACCCCGTCCTCGACGACCCGGACCTCGCGGACCTCTTTGCGTTCCTGCTCGAGACGAACGACGCTCGACAGGCGGTCGCCCGCGGCGACGACCTCCGCGACCTCATCATGCGTCCGGTGGACGTCGAGTCGATAAACGAGCAGATCGAGTCGCTCCAGCAGGAGAAACGCGACATCGCCGACGAACTCTCGACGCTCAGCAACCTCTCGGACCGCCTGCCGCAGCTCGAACGCCGGCGGACGAAGCTCGAAGACCAAATCGAGGAGAAGGAAGACGAACTCGCGGAGAAAGAACAGGAAGTCGAAGAGTACGACGCCAGCGTGAGCGAGCGGCAGGAAGTCGAGAGCGAACTCGAATCCAAGCTCGGTGACCTCCGGAGCAAGCGCCGCGACATCAACGACGTGGACCGCCGCATCGAGACGGAAAAACAGAGCCTCGACGCGCTCGAATCCGAGGAAGCGGAGCTTGAGGACGACGCCGAGGACCTCCCGGAGGTCGCCGGCGGCAAAATCGACGAAATCGAGTCCGAAATCAGCCGGCTCCGGACGCGTCGGCAGGAGATTCAGTCGACCGTCAACGAGCTTCAGTCCGTGATTCAGTTCAACGAGGAGATGCTCTCGGGCACGTCCTCGGACGTCGTGGACGCGCTCCGCGACGCCGACGACGCCGGCGGGAGCGTCACCGACCAACTGCTCGGCGACGACCAGGTCGTCTGCTGGACGTGCGGTTCCGAGGTCGACAAGTCCGAAATCGAGGGGACGCTCGAACGCCTCCGGACGCTCCGCGAGGAGAAGCTCGAAGACAACCGCGACCACCGCGAACAGCTCTCCGAACTCGAAGACGAGAAGTCCACCTACGAGCGCCGCCAGCGCGAGCGCGACCGCATCGAGCGCCGCCTCTCCGAAATCGAAAGCGAGCGCGAGACCCGCCAAGAGCGCATCGAGGAGCTCAAATCCGACCGCTCGGACCTCGAAGCCGAAATCGACTCGCTCGAACAGACCGTCGACGAACTCGAAAGCGAGGAACACGGCGACCTGCTGGACCTCCACCGCGAGGCGAACCAGCTCGAATACGACCTCGGCCGCCTCCGCAGCGACCTCGAAGACGTCGAAGACGAAATCGCAGACATCGAGCGCAAACTCGACGAGCGCGACGAACTCGAAGCGGCCCGCGAGGACATCGAAGACGAACTCGAAGAGCTTCGGACGCGCATCAAGCGCCTCGAATCCGAGGCCGTCGAGGAGTTCAACACCCACATGGACGACGTGCTCGACGTGCTCGAATACGACAACCTCGAACGCATCTGGATCGAGCGCACCGAAAAGCGGGTTCGGGAGGGCCGAAGGAAGGTCACGAAATCGGTGTTCGACCTCCACGTCATCCGGACGAACGAAGACGGCGTGAGCTACGAGGACTCCGTCGCCCACCTCTCGGAGTCCGAGCGCGAGGTGACCGGCCTCGTGTTCGCGCTCGCGGGCTACCTCATCCACGACGTCTACGAGACGGTGCCGTTCATGGTCCTCGACTCGCTCGAAGCCATCGACTCGAACCGCATCTCGCGGCTCGTGGACTACTTCGCGGACTACGCCGACTACCTCACCGTCGCTCTCCTCGAAGAGGACGCGCAGGCGGTCGACAGTTCCTATCCGCGCTACTCGCCGGCGTAACGACGCCGACAGCGCTTCGTTTTTCTCGTTTTTCATCCCCGCGTCGAGTCGCGTCGCGAACGGCGCATCTCGTTTCGAGTTACACTATTAGGTGCGTCACGAACTGGGCATTGACGGCGACAGGGCGACGCGCTCAGGAGAGCGCGATGCTCAGTTCCAACTCCTCTGCGATGCCGAGGAGGACTTCGGTGAGACGGTCGAACTGCTCGCCTTTCATCCGGTTGGAGGGGCCGGCGACGCTCAGCGCGCCGAACACGTCGCCGTCCGGCCCCATGACGGGCGCACCGACCGCGCGAACCCCGCTGATCTGCTCTTCGACGTTCAACGCGTAGCCGCGCTCTCTGATTTCGGCGAGTTCGTCGAACAGCGCCTCCTCGTCGTGAATCGTCTGTTCGGTCTCCTTCGGGAGGCCGATTCGGTCGACGATTTCTCGGACCCGTTCTCGCGGCATGTTGGCGAGGATGGCTTTCCCGCTCGCCGTCGAGTGGAGATAGACGCGCTTTCCCACCGTCGACTGCGTCCAGACGCCGTGTTTTCCGGGTGCGGTGTGGACGTACACGCCCCGCCCGTGTTCCTCGACGGTGAAAATCGAGCGCCGTTCCGACTCCTCGGAAAGGACGTTGGTGTAGTGTTCGGCCTTCCCGAATTTGCGTTTCCGCGTTCGGACGAAGTTCCCGAGACCGAGGAATCGAAGCCCGAGATGGTAGGTATCGCCCTCTTTAACCACGTATTCCTGCGCTTCGAGAGTCGTCACGTGAGTGTGTGCGGTGCTCGGCGCGATGTCGAGTTCGCGGGCGATTTCGGTCACGCCCGCCCCGTCGCGCTCCCTGAGTAGTTCGACGATTCTGAGGGTTGTGACCGTCGTTTTGAGCGAACGGTCGTTCGCGGTTTCGGTCATTATCTGTGGGTCGTCACCATTGCACATAGTATTTTCGCCGCTCCCGAATACCAGTTGTTCGATAACGAATGCGGGCCACGCTGACGCCGAAACGAGTTGTTTGTGAACTATGTGCATGCTTTGCGGCTGGATTGGGGTGCGACGCCCCGCCTCGAAGACGGCGAGGTCAACGACCGAAAACCGGCAGAGAGCGGTCCGGAAGCGTCCGAAACGCGGGAGCGACAACGCTCGTCATATTTCGGCGTCTCCCGGTGTTTGGATTCGTTCCTCGTGAATCGTGCGTTCAGTGGGTGATTCGAAGCCCGAACGTTCACCGATCCAGAAGTGTTATTATCGTTTCTCCAGTTAAATCGCACGAGACGCAATGAACCACAACGAGACGTTCGAGACGGTCGAGTCGCTGGAGGCGGAACTCGTCTCACTCACCGAGTCGCTCTGGGAGCAGCCGGAGCTCGGCCTTCACGAGACCGAATCCGCCGAGTTGCTCTCGTCGGTTCTCCGCGACGGGGCGTTCGACGACCTCGACGCCGTCGAACTGCTGAACACCGGGTCGGAGTTCATGCGCGAGCACGTCTCCGACGACGCCCGCATCCACTACACCATCCCCGACGGCGGCGGCGCGCCGAACGTCGTCCCCGCGGAGGCGACGGCGTGGTTCTACGTCCGCGCGCCGACCCGAGACGAGGTCGACCGCATCACCGACTGGCTCGACGACGTGGCCGAGGGCGCGGCGCTCATGACCCAGACGACGGTCTCCCGGCGGTTCCACACGGGCTGTTACGACTACGTGGCGAACCACGCGCTGTCCGATGCACTGCTGGAGAACATGCGACTCGCCGGCCCCATCCCGTACACCGACGAGGACCGCGAGTTCGCCGCGGAGCTTCAGGAGACGCTCTCGGCGGAGACAATCGAGGCGCGGACGGCGCAGCTCCCCGAGGAGCGGCGCGAGGCGGCGCGCTCGTCGGTGCTGTATCCGGACGCCCAGCCCTCCTACGACGTGGGGACCGTCCTCAACGGCTCGACGGACGTCGGCGACGTGAGTTGGATTACGCCGACCGCGCAGTTCTGGGCGGCGTCGTGGCCGGTGGGGACGCCCTCGCACACGTGGCAGGCCGTCGCCACAAACGGGAGCTTCGGGTCGAAGGCCGCGGTGTACGCCGCGAAGGTCCTCGCGGCGACGACGCTCGACCTGTTTTCGGACGAGGCGCTGGTGGCGGCGGCCCGCGAGGAGTTCGAAGCGTCCGTCCCCGGCGACTACGAGTGTGCGTTGCCCGAGGGGACGGAGCCGCCGTTCCACCTCACGTTGTAGGTGGCGAGCGTCGGGAAAATCAGCTCTCGTTTCGGTTTGCGGTTTCGCTCGATTTCGTCCGTCTATCCGTCTCTCCGCCTCTCCGTCGCCGAGGCCCGCGTTACTCTAGTTCCGACCGGAGATGCGTCAGGATGCGGTCGGTCGTCGACTCGATGACTTCTTCGAGGAACTCCGGGTCGGACTGCGTCGGGTCGCCGAGGCCGCCCTCGACGGTCAGGTCGTCGAAGTGGGCGTACTGGCGGACCTCGTATCGGTTCTTCTTCGTCTGCGGGGTCTTGCGGTCGCCGCGGACGAGGTCGGGATGGCAGTGCTCGATGACGCTCGTCTCGTACTCGCCGGCGTGGCCCCACTCGGTGCCGAACCGCGCCTCTAACTGGTCGCGGGCGAAGTCGGTCCAATGTGCGTAGTACGAGTCGAGTCCGTGGTCGCGCTGGAGTCGGTCGAGGGCGAGTTTGTGCGGTTCGGTGTTGCCTCCGTGGAAGTTGGCGACGAGAAACCGGGTCCCGCCGTGGCGCTGGACTGACCGGCCCACGTCGATGATTATCTCCTGGTACGTGTCGGCTCCGAGCGAAATCGTCCCCGCGTAGTTGATGTGGTGCTCCGAGTAGCCGTACGGGAGCACCGGCAGCACGAGGAGATTCAAGTCGTGTTCCGGGGCCGCCGCGGCGAGCTCCGCGGTCAGGTTCTCCGCTCGGATGGAGTCGACCGAGGTCGGGAGGTGCGTCGAGTGCTGTTCGGTTGCCCCGCAGGGGAGCACGACGAAGTCCGCCTCGTCGAACGCGGTTTCGGCTTCCTGCCACGTCATCTCCGCTAGGAGCGACTGTGACTCCGTTGAGTCCATAGAGTGTCTCACGTAGAGATATACTGAAAACGACGGGTGCGTCGATACCCGTCTTGCTCGCCGGCTGTACGTCCGACTCCGGGTCCGAAACGACGAGCGAGGGCGACGGCGGTGGCGGCGAAACGACCGCGGGCGGCGCGACCGAGACGGCCGCCGGCGGTTCCGACGCGACGATAAACATCGGCCAGGCGCTGAACCCCGTCCGATTCGACCCGATAACGCAGCTTTCGAACCCCGACGCGCTCGTCGCGAACCGGGTGTTCAGTCAGCTGTACACCTACGGCGAGGGGACGGACGTGGTCCCGAACCTGGCGACAAGCATGCCGACCATCGAGCGGGACAACACCCGATACATCGTCGAAATCGTCGACAACGCGATGTTCCACAACGGCGACCCGGTCACCGCCGAGGACGTGGCCTACTCGTTCCGCACGCCCATCGAGGAGGAGACGCCCCTCCTGGGCATCTTCAGCGTCATCGACACCGTCGAGGCAATCGGCGAGACGACCGTCCAGTTCGACCTCTCGAACCCCTACGCGATGTTCCAGCACGTCCTCACCCATCAGGTCGTGCCGGAGGCCGTCCGCGAGGAGGACAAAGAGGCGTTCAGTACCCAACGGCCCATCGGCTCGGGACCGTTCAAGTTCGTCGAGTGGGAAGAGAGCAACTACGTCACGCTCGAACGCTGGGACGACTACTGGGGCGACGAACTACCCGACGTCGCGGGCGTCGAGTTCACCCCTATCACGGAGTCGACGACGCGCGTCACCAACCTCCGGACGGGCGACGTGGACGTTGTCGAGACGATTCCGCCCCGACTTTGGGAGACCGTCGAGAGCACCGAAGACACGAGCATCTCCGAAATCGAGAGCGTCGGGTACTTCTACGTCGCGTTCAACTGCAACGAGGGCCCGACCGCCGACAAGCGCGTCCGCGAGGCCATCGACTACAGCTTCTCGATGGACGACGCGGTCGACCGCTACATCGACCCGGCCGGACTCCGCCAGTACGGCCCGCTTCCGGGGCAGATGGTCGAAGAGTGGGACATGCCGCTCGAAGAGTGGATGGAGATTCCGAACGACAAAGACGTCGAGCAGGCGACGGCGCTGTTCGAGGAGGCGGGCGTCCCCGCCGACTGGGACGCGAAGATTATCGTCCCGCCGGACGACAACCGCGAGAACATCGGCCTCTCCATCGCCAACGGCATCAAGGAGGCCGGCTACGAGGCCCACGTCGAACGGCTCGACTGGGGCGCGATGCTCAGCCGCGCGTACACCGGCAACGCCTCGGACTACAACATCTACGTCCTCGGGTGGGTCCGCTACCCCGAACCCGACGACTTCATCTACAACCTGTTCCACGAGGACTCGGAGGGCGTGAACCAGGGCGTCTACTACAAGAACGACGAGGTGATGGAGCAGATTCAGGGCGCGCGGGAGTCGACCGACCGCGACGAGCGCCAACAGCTCTACCAGTCGGCCATCTCGACGCTCCTGGAGGAGAAGGTCCACCTCCCGGCGTTCAACTACAAGAACTCCTACGGCGTGAAGTCCACCGTCAGCGACTTTCAGGTCCACCCGGTCTCGCCGCAGAACCCGCGGCTCCTCACCGGCTACAACAACGTCTCCGTCGACAGATGACGGTACCCTGTCGGTAACAGTTACCAAACGTTATATGCTCACTCCCCATCCACTCCACTCATGACGACAACCGGTTACATCGGACGACGATTACTCTAAATCGTTCCGGTCTTGCTGTTCGTCGTTACGGTCACGTTCGTCCTCATCAACTCGATACCCGGCGACCCGGTTCGCATCTTGGTCGGGCCGAGCGCCGACGCGGCGGCCATCGAGGCCGCCCGCGCGAGATACGGCCTCGACCAACCGCTGTACATCAGGTACGTCAGGTACGTCGCGGCCGTCGCCACGGGCGACTTCGGGACGAGCATCCACTACGGTGGAGTCGCGGTGACGGTGAAAATCTTCGAGCGGCTTCCGGTAACGCCGCTGCTCCTCGCGTCGAGTTTCACCCTCGCAATCGGCTCCGCGATTCCGCTGGGCATCTTCGCCGCCAAGAACCGTAACAACGGCTACGACCACCTCGCCCGTATCACGTCGCTTATCGGCGTCAGCACGCCGAGCTTCTGGGTCGGCCTGCTTCTCATCATCGTGTTCGCGTACTACGGCGACCTCCTGCCGCCGAGCGGACTCGTCATGCCGTGGGCCGACCCCGCGTCGGTCGAGGGGGCGGCGTCGAGACTGGACGTGCTCGCGACCGCCGCGTCGCATCTGATTCTCCCCTCTATCACGCTGGGGACGCTTCAGATGGCGGCCATCACGCGCATCGAGCGGTCGTCGATGCTCGAAGTGCTCAACAAGGACTACGTCCAGCTCGCTCGCGCGTACGGCGTCTCCGAGCGGACGATTCTCCGCAAACAGGCGTTCAGGAACGCGCAACTGCCGGTGCTCACGGTCATCGGCATCCAGATGACGACCGCCCTCGGCGGCGCGGTGCTGACCGAGACGGTCTTCAACATCAACGGGATGGGGAACCTCATCATCACCGCGGTCCGGGCGCAGGACTACCAGCTCATCATGGGCACGACGATATTCTTCGCCATCGTGTTCGTCCTCGGCGTGCTCGTCGTGGACGTGCTGTACGCGGTCATCGACCCGCGCATCTCCTACGGGGGTGGTGCCGGTGAGTGATTCGACGGCCGCCGCCGGCGACTCGGCCCGCACGGGCGGCGTCGCGGACGCCGACGAGCGCTCCGCCGTCTCGCGCACCTCGCAGGTGCTTCGACAGCTCAAGCGCAACTCGGCGTCGCGCGTCGGTCTCTACGTTATAGGGCTCGTGACGCTCGTCGCGCTGGTGACGACTATCGACGCCGACCTGTTCGACTACCAGTTCGCGGCGACGTTCTGGTACCACCCGGAGAACGACCCGTCGGGGAGCACCATCTTGCTCCCGCCGGTCGGCATCGAAAACAGCTTCGGGACGGGGACGTGGGCGCATCCGCTCGGGACGGACCACCGCGGCCGCGACGTACTCGTCAGGCTGGTGTACGGCACCCGCATCGCCGTTCAGGTGGGTCTCATCGCGACGGGCATCGGGATGACCATCGGGACGGTCGTCGGCGCGGTCTCCGGCTACTACGGCGGCTGGGTCGACGACGTGCTCCAGCGGTTCGTCGAATCGCTGTACGCGATTCCGTTCCTCATCCTCGTCATCGCAATCATGTCCGCGTTCGGCCGCGAGCTCGGTATCGCCATCATCGGCGTCTCCATCACGACGATTCCGGTGTTCACGCGCCTGATTCGCTCGCAGGTGCTGAGCGTCCGGGAGATGGAGTACGTCGAGGCCGCGAAGGCCGCCGGCGTGCGCGACCGGCACATCATCTTCCGCCACATCATCCCCAACAGCTTCGCGCCGGTGCTCGTCCAGTCGACGCTTCAGGTCGGCGTGAACATCCTCATCGTCGCGTCGCTGTCGTTCCTCGGCTTCGGGGTCCAGCCCCCGACGCCGTCGTGGGGGCAGATGCTCGCCCACTCGCGGCAGTACATGATCGTCAACTCGTGGTCCAGTCTCTGGCCCGGCCTCGAGGTTCTCGCGACGGTCGTCGGATTCAATCTGCTGGGCGACGGCCTGCGCGACGCAATCGACCCGCGGTCGAACGACTGACGATGAACGGACGACACCTCTCACCGACCGTTCGCCCCGGGGCCGGGAGTCGCCCGGCCGCCGTCAGTCGCTCGCCCGCCGAACTATCGCTCCCTCCCCGGGGCGGCGTCGGCATTCGCTCTTGCGGTTTTGCTGAGGCACCCATCTCACGCACCGACGCCCCCCACGATTCCACGACCAATGTCTGATACGCTACTCACCGTCCGCGACCTGCACACCCACTTCCGCACCGACGCGGGGACCGTTCGGGCCGTCGACGGTATCTCGTTCGAGGTACAGCGCGGCGAAGTGCTCGGCATCGTCGGCGAAAGCGGCGCGGGAAAGAGCGTCGCGGCGCGGAGCATCATGCGCCTCATCGACTCGCCGGGCGTCATCGTCAACGGCGAGGTCCGCTTCGAAGACGACCTGCTCGTCGGCGTCGAGCGCGGCGACGACCCCGACGGCGAGCCCCGACAGGACCCCGAGATGCTGTCGAGCCGCGAGATACGCGAGCGCATCCGGGGCCGCGAAATCGCGATGATATTTCAGGACCCCACGGAGAGCCTCAACCCGGTGTTCACCGTCAGCGAGCAGTTGAGCGAGATTATCGGGCTCAATCGCGACGTGTCGGCGGCCGAAGCCGAAGCCATCGCCGTCGAGCGCCTCCGCGAGGTCGGCATCCCCGAGGCCGAACGCCGGATGGACGACTACCCCCACGAGTTCTCCGGGGGGATGCGCCAGCGCGTCCTCATCGCCATGGCGTTCGCGTGCGAACCGAGCCTCGTCATCGCCGACGAGCCGACCACCGCGCTCGACGTGACCGTCGAGGCGCAGATTCTCGACCTCGTGAAGGACCTCGCGGCGCGCTACGACACGTCGTTCGTCTGGGTCACCCACGACATGGGCGTCGTCGCCGAGATATGCGACCGCGTGGCCGTGATGTACCTCGGCGAACTGGTCGAACTCGCCGACAAGGACGACCTGTTCGAGTCCCCGAAACACCCCTACACCCGGGCGCTCCTCTCGTCGATTCCGGTGCCCGACCCGCGGGTGTCCCGCGAGACCGTTCCGCTGTCCGGCGACGTGCCGTCGCCGATTCACCCGCCGAGCGGCTGCCGGTTCCACACCCGATGTCCGAGCCTCGTCGCCCCGGCGGAACTCGACCTCAGTGACGACGAGTGGGACCGCGTGCGCCGGTTCGTCAGAGCCGTCCAGCGCGAGTCCCCGGACGCGGCCGCTGACGACGCGCGGGCGACCTACTTCCCCGACGACCTCCCCGCCGGAGAAGCCGTCGAGCGCGCGCTCTCGCTCGCAGCCGAGGGTGCGTGGCGCGACGCCGCGTCGCTCCTGACCGAGACGTTCGTCGAGCCGAGCGTCTGCACCTCCGAGGTGCCGGCGCTGGAGTCCCCCGACGAACTCGACCGTATCGTCAGCTGCCACCACTACTCCTGAAAAAGCGTCGCCGTCCTTATTTCGCCCTCACGCCGACCGGAATCGGTCTGCGACTTCGGCCACGGTTTCGAAGACGACGCCCGGCGTGTCGGCGACGTGTTCGACGAACGATTCGAGCCGGACGAGCCGGTGTGACTGCCCGATGACCTGCGGGTGCATCGTGAGGACGAAGACGCCGTCATCGACGTTGTCGACCATCCAGTCGAACTGCTCGCGCCACTGGCGGAACACCGATTTCTCGTTCGCGTAGCCCCGCTTGCGGTTGAAGGCGAACGCCGGGAAGTCGTCGCGTTGCCACGAGACGGGTACCTCGACGATGTCGGTCTCGGTGCCGCGCTCGAAGGGGGCGTCGGCGGGCGCGGCCCACCCCTCCCGAACGCGGTACGGCTCGAAGTCGGTCGCCATCTGGCTGGAGTCCCACTCGAAGCCGAGTTCGTCGAGGATGCCGAGCGTGTGGGTCGAGAAGTCCCACGATGGCGAGCGGTAGCCGGTCGGCCGCCGCTCCGTGAGGTCCACGATGCTCTCGACGCCGAACTCGTCCAAGCGGTCGAGGACGCGGGGTGCGCCCACGTCGACGCCGAACAGTCCTCTCGACAGTTTCGTCGGGCTGTCCGGCGGTTTCCCTGCCGCACCCGAACGCTGGCGGCCTCTCGTCTCTCGTCCCGCGAGCTACCGAAACGCCGGCGCGACCTCTTCGGCGAACAACTCGGCGCTCGTCGTCTCGGGGAAGTCGACGAACTCCACGACGACCTCGTCGAAGCCCATCTCGACGAACGTCGCCAGTCGCTCGCGCACCTGTTCGGGCGTGCCGACGAGCGGGAACTCGCCCTCGGCGACGTTCTCGGGCTTGAACCGCGGGAAGTGCTCGTCGAGGAGGGCGTCGAGTTCCGCCTCGTCCTCGCGTAGCAGACACCGCGCGAACCACGAGCGCTCTATCTCCTCGAACGGTCGGCCGTAGCCCTCGCAGTGGCGTTCCAGCACGTCCAGTTTGTGTTGCATCACCTCCGGCGGTCCCCAGAAGTTCCACGAGTCGGCGTACTGAGCGGTGATTCGGAGCGTGAACGACTCGCCGCCGCCGCCGACCATGATAGGCGGGTGCGGGTCTCGGACGGGGTGGGGCCGGCACATCGCCTCGTCGAGGGTGTAGTAGTCGCCGTCGAAGCTGACCGTCTCCTCGGTCCACAGGCGCTTGAGCAACCGAATCGACTCCTCCAGCATCCGAAGGCGAGTCGGCGCGTCCGGCCAGTCGTAGCCGTAGGCCCGCGCCTCGCTTTCCTTCCAGCCGGCGCCCATGCCGAGTTTCAGTCGGCCGTCGCTCACGGCGTCGAGCGTCGCGGCCTGCTTGGCGAGGAGCGCGGGGTTTCGGAAGTGGTTGTTCACCGTCTTCGGGTAGAGGTACACGTCCTCCGTCTCGCGGGCGATGGCGGCCAGCGTGACGAAACACTCCGTCGTGGGGCCGCTGCCGGTCATGACGTGGTCGGGGACGGCGACGCCGTCGAAGCCGAGGCCCTCCATCGCCACGGCGAACTCCACCTGCGCGTCCCACGAAATCTCGTCGCAGAACGCCAACTGGGAGTGAACGGAGTCGCCGGCGCTGGTCGGAACGTTGACTGCGAACTGCATACGAACGGCTCACGCGCGACCACGAAAACAGTTACCACTTCTCTCGCTTTCTCACTCTCACTACCTCACTCAGTTTCTCATTTCCCCACTGGTCTCCTCACTCGCCGCCACCCCAACACGTACTACAATTCGAGCCGTTCGGTATTACATGACGGACCACCAGCACGCGGCAATCGTGACCGGCGCGTCCAGCGGTATCGGACGGGCGGTCGTCGAGCGACTCCAAGCGGACTATGACTACGTCGCCTGCTTCGACATCGAGACCGGCGAGACCGACTGGGACGACGAAGGCGTCCACGAGTTCGCGGTCGACGTACGCGACCCCGACGCGGTCGCGGACGCGGTGGCGGCGGTCGAGTCGGTCGCTGACGTGGCGGCGCTCGTGAACAACGCGGGCATCTCGCGGGCCGTCTCCCTCGCGGACCTCGACCCAGACGAGTGGGACCGCGTCCTCGACGTGAACCTCAAAGGGCAGTACGTCGTCGCCCGCGCCGTCGCCCCGGGTATGGTCGAGCGCGGCGAGGGTGCCATCGTCAACGTGTCGAGCGTCGCCGACCTCCCGCTCGAACGCATCGGAACGCCCGAGGAAGTCGCTGACGTGGTCGCGTTCCTCTGCGACGGCGCGAGCTACGTGACGGGGACGGTGCTGACGGTCGACGGCGGGTCGATGCTCCGGTGACCGAGGCCGCCGGTCGCCGGACGCCGAGCGAACAGCCAGTACCCGCGAACTGACCGAGACATACTAAATCCAAAGATAATATTGTAATTTGATAGTTCGACGCCTAATCTCTCGTATTCTCCGACCAGCACTGTCTCGGCGCTGCTCACTCGGCCGTCTCCGGACCAGCCAGCGCGTCTATGACGAAAACGGCTAGTACAGCGCCTTCAACCGACTTGTAGCGCCGTCACAACTCGATGACGAACTCGGCACCGAGCTGCGTCACCGAATTGGCGCGCGTCGGCGCGCGTCGGCGTGTCTCTGTGCGTGCCGGTGCGTTCCGGTACGTGCCGGTGCGACTGACCGCTTGAAGTTTGACCGTTGTCTCCTGAACCGCCTCCGTTCGCGGCCGCGTGGTCGGTGTCACTACCGGTCGAGTCGTCGTTCTCGATTTCGTATTTTCATCTGATATTTTAGTGAACAGAGAAAATATCGACAAAACAATATTTTTAGCATCCGCGTTCGTCCCGCACCGTCGAGTCTTTCAAAACATATTACGTCACCGCCGGTGTACCGGACGCTCGGGCACAACCATGGACTATGTCAACGAAGGCGACACGGTCGTCGTCAGGCTGGACCCCGGCGAACAGGTCCTCGACTCGCTGGCCGCGGTGCGCGACGAACTCGACATCGAACACGGCTTTCTCACGGGTATCGGCGCGGTCGACGCCGTCACGCTCGGCCACTACGACGTGGACGACCAGGAGTACCTCGAAGAGGAGTTCACGGGCCAGTTCGAGGTGACGAGCTTCCTCGGCAACATCGGCCCCGACAAGATTCACACGCACATTCAGGTCGGCACTCGCGACTTCGAGACGCTCGGCGGCCACTGTTCCGGCGCGCGCGTCTCCGGGACGTTCGAGGTGGTCATCCACCTCGGCGAGACGCCGCTGACCCACCACCTCGACGAGCGGACCGGCCTCGACGTGTTCGACATCTGAGCCGGCCCGGACCGAGCCGAGCCGGACTGAATCGAACTGAATCGGACCGAGCGCGTCGCGGTGCGGACGCTCGGTCGCTTTTTCCCACGCCTGCCGTGAGTCGAGAGCGTCGCGTCCGTCGGCTGGTGTGAGGCAGTTCGGAGAAAGAAAAGACGGCGCTGTCGGGGCGTCGGCCGGTGGTGGAGGGCCGAAGCGAGGGGGGCCGGAGGGCGAGGGCGTGTGTCGGCGGACTGGCCGACGCCCCGAGCGCACCGAACGAGGGTTCCGGGGGTTGTCCGCCGACGCGGGTTCCGCCGCGGAGACGCGACCGGGGACCGCTGGTCGCGCCGCCGTCGGCGGGTCGCAACCGCCGGTGCGTTGGAGGGCGCGGCCGGCGGCAACTATTCGTAGTCGACATCCCACATTGGCGGTTTCTCGGTTACTACCGTTACTTACGTGAGTAGCGTGAATAACGTGTATTCTCCGGAAGTTCGGGGTTACGGGCGTTCTCTCGTTCGCCTCCGGACGAATCACCCAATCGAATGACTTTCGACGCGGGGGGTCGTGGCCGAGAGTGACAGATGAAACGACACCTCCGCGTTCACATCGTCCCCCTGTGGCGCGAACACGACCGCATCGTCGGCCCCATCGAGGACGACCGACCGGACAAGGTCTACCTCCTCGAACACGAGGACTCCGCGGTCGAGCGCCCGACCTACCACGAGGCGGTCGTCGACCGCATCGCCGACGTAGTCGGTTCTCCGCCCGACGTCGAATACTTGGACCTCTTCGATATGTACGAGGTGATGGGCGCGGTTACGACCATCGCCGACTGGCACCCCGACGACTTCGTCCGCGTCAACGTCACCGCCGGCACCAAGCGCGCGGCCGTCGGCGCGACGATGGCCTGCATGGACGAACACACCGACGCCGAACCGTACGTCGTCGACCCCGAGGTCCGGCCGCACGGCCTCGACGCGCCGGTCACGGAGGGCTTCGCGCAGGCGTCGCTCCTGACGACCTACCAAATCGACTCGCCGTCTCCCGACCAGGTCGCCGCGCTCGCCATCATCGAGGCCCACGACACCGACGCCAAGCACGCGAAAAAGAAGACGCTCATCACCGAGGCGGCCCGCTACGGCCTCGAGTTCATGCGCGGCCGCGTCGACGGCGAGGCCGACGACTACGACCCCGTCACCGGCGACTACAACGTCCTCGACAACCGCGTCACCGCGACGCTCGAACATCAGGGCTACGTCACGGTCACCCAGCGCGGTACTCGCCGCTATCTCGAACTCACGGAGGAGGGGCGACAGACGCTCCGCGCGTTCCGCCACCGGGCCGAATCGGTCGTCTCGGACCTCGAAGCGCGGACCGACGACCCGTCCGAGAGCGTCGATTTCGCCCTCGACAACCCGGTCGACGCGCTCGTGGAGAATCGGTAGGGCGAGTTGCCCTCGCGGTTACTGCCTCCGCCGCTCCCCGGCCGCCCCGCCGCTTCGAGGGGAACTGTTAGTACGGTCGCGACACGAGCCAGATATGTATGCCCTCCAACATGCACACGCGCAGAGCCGTTCTCGCGGCCGGCGGGGCGACCGCTCTGGCGTCGCTCTCTGGCTGTGTCGGCCGCGCGCTCGGTGCCCTCGACCTTGAGCGAGACTATCGGCGCGACGCGCCCGTCGGCGACGTGACGGGCGCGTGGCCGACCGCCCAGCACGACTTCGCCAACACCGGTTACACGACCGACTCCGGCCCCTCGGCTGACGCGAGCGTCGAACGAATCGCGTCGGGCGACGCCGCGCTCGCCACGTCAGTCGCCCTCGCCGACGGGCGCGGCGTGCTCGGCCACAGCGACGGCGACGGCGAGGACGGCGTCTATCGCGCGCTCGACCTCGATTCCGAAACCGCCCCCGCCGAGTCCGACGACGCGTGGACTATCGATTACGCGCACGGCAAGTCCACGCCCACGCTCGCCGGCGACGCGATGTTCGTCTCGACCGCCGAGTTCGTCGCGGCTTACGACGCCCGGACCGGCGAGCGGTGCTGGCGGACGACCGAGGGCGGCTACGGGACCCCCGAAAACGCGCCGGTGCTCGCCGCGGAGACGCTCGTCGACGGCGGGAGCGCGCCCGTCTTCGGGCGAGACCCCGAGACTGGGGCGGAGCAATGGTGCTACGACGCCGGCGAGGCGTATCCCGGACTCGTCGCCCGCGACGGCGTCGTCTACACGCCAATCGGCGCTGACCACGAACAGACCGGCGTCGCCGCGCTCGATGCCGCCACCGGCGAGGAGCGATGGCGGCGCGAGGACCTCCCGCAGAGCGGCGTCCCGCTCGCGGTGGGCGGCTCTCACCTGTACTACAACGCCCACCGCGGGAACGTGTTCGCTCTCGCCCTCGAAGACGGGTCGACGCAGTGGCAGGCGTCGATTCCGCTCCCGGAGAACGGCAGTCCGCGGACCGCCGTCGCGGGCGACACGGTCCACGCCCAGACCTCGCGGGGGAGCCTCGCCGCGTTCGACGCCGCCGACGGCGCGACGAAGTGGACGCTGTCGCTCGATGCGGATACGTTCGCCCGACCGCCGGTCGTCGCCGGCGACACCCGCTTCGTGGGGAGCGACGACCGTCTCTACGCGGTTTCGGCGGCGTCCGGTGAGAACCTGTGGTCGACGGCGCTCGACGCCCGACCGTCGGGCGGCCTGTCGGTCCGCGGGTCTGAACTCTACTTCGCCGGGATGGGTCGGAACCCCGGCGTGTTCCGCGTGGCGGACTGACGCCCACTCGTCGCCGCCGATTGCGTTTCGCGCCGACCGACGATGCCACCTCCCGTCAGTCGAACGTGTACGTCCGGTATCGTCGAATCGCGTAGCGGTACGAGCCGTAGGAGACGCCGACGGTCACCAGAAGGTACAGCCCGACTCCGGCGGCGAGAAGCGGCGTCGGAGCGAGGTGCCCGGTGACGCCGAACCACGTCGCGACGAGGCCGATGACGGTTCCGGGGCCGACGACGAACATGAACGCCATCAGCACGAGCGTCGAGGGGACGACCGTGGTCGCACCCCAGAACTCGCGTTCCTCGTATATCGGGTAGGCCGCGCCGATGCCGACCGAGAAGGTCGCGGCGGCGAGGCACATGCACACGCCGACGAGCGCGAAGCCGACCGCGGACAGCGGCGACGTACCGAGGGCGACGGTCACCAGCGGGAGCGCCGCCGCGACCGGAGCGCCGAGAAGCACACCGGCGAGGACGCGTCCGCGGACCAGCGTTCGCGGCGCGGTGGCGGTCAACAGCAACATCGGGAACTGCGGGCGGTCGTCGCCGACGGGGTTGAGGCCGAACGTCGCGCCCGCGAGATAGGTTCCGAGGCCGGCCCCGCTCGCGGCGAGTATCGGTCCGAGGCCGTCGGCCGAGGACTGGACGATGGTCGTCCCGAGCGGGCCGAGGAAGAACACCAGCATGACGAGGTGCGTGAACTGCTGGGGGTGGCGGACGCCGCGGACGAGCAGGCCCCACGCGACGTTGCCGCCGTTCGTCCCAGCGAGCGGCTTCGGCGTCGAGAAGCCGCCGGCAGACTCGTCAGCCTTCGCGCTCGCCGCCGAGCCTCGGTCGCCCCCGGGCGCGCGGTCGGTGAACCAGAGCGCGCTCGCCTGCCGGGTGGCGACGACGAGGCCGAGAGGCGTGAGCGCGGCGATGGCTGCGAAGGTGGCGACGGCGGCCGCCGAGAACGGTCGGGCGAGCGGGGTGCCGACGAATGCGAGCGCGAGGTAGTCGGTGAGCGGACCGAACGTCAGCGTCGCCGCCAGCGTGTCAACCGGAAGCGACCCATCGCCCAGCAACCGGCCGAACGCCTGCGAGACGAGGACGAACGCGGCCATCGCGACGAAGCCGACGACCTTGAGAACGCGCCGGACGCCGGGCAGACGCTTGAAGCCGCGGAGCACGGCAACGCCGGCGGCGTAGCCCCAGACGGTCGTACAGCACGCGAGCGGGACGACGACGACAGTCGTCGTGAGCAGCAGCGACGGCGCGCCGAGCCCGGCCGTGAACGTCGCGGCGACGACCGCAATCGGGAGTCCGAACCAGAGGGCGATTCGGGCGATTTCGGCCGTGATGAGTCCGATGACGACGGCCCGCGGGTGGACCGTGGTCAGCACGAGCGACTCGTGTTCGACGCGGCCGATTCGTTCGAGCGTTCGGAACGTCGCGAGGAGCGTGAGCACCACGGGCACCGCGGTGGCGACGAGGCCGAAGAGGGGAATCTCGGTCACGGACTGCGCGCTCCGACCGGCGACGTAGACGGCCGGGAGCGAAAACAGGAGGCTGCCCCCGAAGAACAACAGGAGCAACAAGAGGCCGACGACTCGGCGCGTCTCGGAGGTGTACCCCCGGATACTCCGAACGAACTCGGCGCGCCCGATTCGGAGGCCGCGGCGAACGTCTCGTCGGAGGCTCATTCGTCGGTGGCACCCGACAGCTGCGGTTCGTCGCTCGTGACCGCGAGGAACGCGTCTTCGAGCGAGCCTTCGCCGCCCGTCTGGGCGCGCGATTTCACCTCGTCGGGCGTCCCCTCGGCGACGACGCGGCCGTCGAACAGGACGCCGACCTCGTCGGCGACGGCCTCGACCACGGGCAGGATGTGCGTCGAGAGGAAGACGGTCGCCCCCGAGTCGGCCACGTCGCCGATGGAGGTCCGAATCTGCCGCGCTGCGCGGGGGTCGAGTCCCGAGGTCGGCTCGTCGAGAAACAGCACGTCCGGGTCGTGGAGCACGCTCTGGATGAACGCGGTCTTCTGTTTCATCCCCTTGGAGTACGTGCCGATGCGCTTGTTCGCGTCGCCGACGAGGTCGAACTGGTCGAGGAGGTCGTCGATGCGCGCCTCGGCGGTCTCCGACGAGATGTCGCGGAGGTCAGCGACGTAGTCGAGCTGCTCGCGGGCGCTGAACTCGTCGTACAGCGGCGGCGTCTCCGGGAGGTAGCCGACGTGCGGCGCGAGTTTCCCGCGGTCGCTCGCGTCGAGGCCGCAGATGCGGACCGACCCCGAGGTGGGCTGTGACAGCCCCGTCAGGATGCGCATCGTCGTCGTCTTCCCCGCGCCGTTCGGCCCGAGAAAGCCGTACACCGTTCCGCTCGGAATCGACAGCGAGACGCCGTCGAGCGCGACCTCGGAGCCGTAGGCCTTCCTGAGGTCGGTCGCTTCGACCGCGGCGTCCGCGTTCGTGGAGGGCATGGGACGAGCCTCGATTCACTCTCCGGACGCGTAATGGTTGCGGCTTGACACACGGGCAACAGAAACGCGTCGATTCGCCCGCCGTCTCAGGGAGTCGTCGTCTCGGGGTTCGTCGGGCGAATCGACCGGTAGAACGCGGTCGAGTACGCGGCGAAGAAGCCGCCGATGAGGCCGCTGACGAGCACGAGTCCGACCGCGACGGCGACCATGCCGACGACGCCGATTGCCGGGAGGCTCGAAAACGCCGACGCGGCGGGCGCACCGCTTCCCGGGCCGGCCACCGCGGTCCCCTGATGCCGGAGCGACGGGGTGAGGAGGAGCGAGGCCACGCCGCCGAACACGCCGGCGACGAGGCCGCCGAGGCCGACGATGACCGAGTAGCCGAAGACCGATACGAGGTTGTTTCTGACGCAGGCGACGCTCCGCTTGACGCCGTCGACCGCGCCGAGGTCGTCGATGACGATGGCGTGGCCGAAGAACTGCACGACGAACGCCACGGCGAGGTAGGTGAGCACGACGGCGAGGACGACGATGGCCAGAATCGCGAGCCCGACCGTGCCCAACTCGATTCCGCTCCCGAGGACGGCGAGGCCGACGAACACCGCGGCGAAGCCGCCGACGAACGACAACACGAGGTTGACGACGAGCAGGCTGAAGTAGACGACGAGCAGCGAGACGTAGTGCGACTTCCCCTCGCTGACGAGCGTGCCGAGCGAGGTGCGACCGTCGATAGCTTCGTTGGCCATGCCGAGGACCCCGCCGAGGAAAAACGGGATGACGAATACCGTGACCCCGCTGAAGACCAGCGAGACGATGCCGCCGACGAGCGGGCCGACCGCCTGTGCGAACAGCGACGGGAGTTGGACGAGGCTGAACGCCATGGCGACGACGAACAGTATCGGGTTCCGTCTGAGAGAGCCGGCGGCTGTGCCGATGGATTGGAGGGCTGCCATACCGCCCACGTCGCGGTACCGCACAAAGAATGTTGGGTTGACAGGTCGTCCCTCCCGTCCCCGGTCTCCGACCCACAACTCGGTCGTTGACGAACGGGAGGCGGCCCGTGTTGCCGAGACCGCGATTACGCGTGTACCCGTGTAATCGGCGCTTTCACGGGAGACCGGCTCGGTCACGAAGGAACGCGTCGACCGCGGCCGCGACCCGCTCGGGGTCGTCGCCGGGGCCGCCGTGGCCGAGCGCGTCGAACTCGACGAACCGACTGGTCGGGAGGGCGTCGTGGACGTTTCGGGCGCTCTCGCGGAGGAAGTCGGGACCGTCGGTGCCGGCCAAGACCACGGCCGGCGCGTCCACGTCCAAGCGGGCCGGAAGCCGGTACTGCTCGACCGCGCGGTTCATCCGGACGACCTCCTCGGCGAGGGCGACGCAGTCGGGCCAGACGGGCCATTCGTCGAGCCACGCGTCGAGGTCGTCGATGCCGTCGGGGTGGAGCACCTGCTCGACGTAGCGTTTGACCGCCTCGCGCCGCTGTCCCGCCTCCACGAGCGCGGCCATGCGCTCCGAGAGGTTCGCCTCGGTTCGGTTCGCTTCCGGGAGTACCGCCGGTTCGTAGGCGGCGACGGCGGCCACCCGCGCGTCGGTCGCCGCTTCGAGGGCGGTGAGCGCGCCGTAGGAGTGACCGAACAGCACCGGGTCGCGCCCGGTCGCCGCGCGAATCCCGTCGACGAGTTCGCGGACGCACTCGACCTCGCGCTCCAGCACCGCCTCGGCGGGCGTCGTCTCGGCGTCGTCCAGACAGGTGCCGAACCCGGGTCGCTCCGGGACGACGACCTCGTAGTCCCCGAGGTGCGGGACGACCGGGTCCCAGAACGCCGGCGGTGCCATCCCGCCGTGACAGCACAGAAGCGGCGTGTCGTCTCCGAATCGTTCGTCGGACGGTTCGGCTCCGGGTTCGAATCGAATCGGTTGCATCGCACCCTCGCTTGTCGCCGGCGTCGGCTAAGTCGCACTCTCAGCCGTGCGGCCGTTTACATGGGGGCCGAAGACGGAGACCGCCTCGGCCGCTTCGACACGCCCATGACCGACCGCCGAGAGAGCGGACGTATGGGGCTCATCGCCGAGTTCGACATCGACTGCGACGCGCTCCCGCTGACCGGGGTCGCGGCGGCGGTTCCGGAGGCGACGCTCGCGCTGGAACTCCAGTACAACCACGGCGAGCGGCCGATGTTCATCGTGACGGCCACCGGTGGAGAGACGCGGGCGCTCGAAGGCGCCATGGACGACGCCTTCGACGTGGCCGACTGGACGCGAATCGGTGAGTCGGGCGAGACGCGCCGGTATCAGGCTGCCCCGGCGCGGAGCTTCGAAGAACAGCTCGGAGACAGCCTCGACGACCTCGCCGGACTGGAGGCCCTCGCCACCGCCGACGCCATCATCGAGCGCATCGAGGTCCGGCCGGCGGGCTGGCGGCAGACCGGCTGGTTCGCAGACCGCGACGAATTCGGGCGATTCGCGTCGTTCTGGCGGCGGAGCGCCGGTTTCGAACTCCGACGACTCGCCCGCGACGGCGACCCCGAACCGCCGGGCGAGGGACTCACCGACCGACAGAACGAGGCGCTCCGGACGGCGTACGAACTGGGCTACTTCGACATCCCCCGCGGGGCCACCCTGCGGGAGGTCGCCGACGAACTCGGCATCACCGCGTCCTCGGCCTCCGAGCGACTCCGGCGGGCGCAGACCCGGCTCATCGCCGAGACGGTGGCGACGACGTGGCCGCCGCTTCCGAACTGACGAACCGCGGAACGGACCGCCCGGCTACCCGCCCGCCCACCCAACCGGCCGAGTCGCGTCCGGCGACGAACGCCCTAACTCAGCCGAACGACGGCGCTCCGGCCGGCGAAGTAGACGCCGCCCCCGGCGACGCTCGGTCCGATGTCGAAGCGTTGGCGCTCGTCTCCGGCCAATTCCTGTCGCGTATTCCCGGTGGCGGCGTCGAGGACGGTCATCGCGCCGCCGCTGTCATCCCGCGTCCGGACGAACACCGTTCCCGCGCCGACGGCGATACCGCTCGCGTAGCCCCCGGCGTAGTTCCGGTTGTCCCAACAGCGGGTCCCGTCAGCCAGCGCGAGCGTGACCAGTCGGTCGTCGGCCGCGACGTACACCCGACTGCCGTCGGTCGCGATGGTCTCGGGCTGCCTCGGTCGGCGTTCGCCCCCTGCCCGCCGCGGTTCGAGCCGGTAGCGCCAGCGCTCCTCGCCGGTCTCGGCGTCGAATCCGAGCACCGTTCCCGCCCCGGTCCCGACGAGGACGGTCCCCTCGACGACCGAGACGTTACAGTCGATTCGGGCGCTCGTCTTCGCGCGCCAGCGCTCCGTCCCGTCGGCCGTATCCAGCGCCCGGACGTAGGTGTCGTCGCCGGCGGCGTAGACCGTGTCGCCGTCGACCGCGGGCGTCGAGTCGGAGGGGAACCCGGTCGCGGCCCGCCAGCGAGTCTCGCCGGTCGAGAGTGCCAGCGCGTGCGTCGCCACGCCCGACTGGACGTAGACGGTGTCGCCCGCGACGATAGGGCTCGCGCCGAAGATGCCGCCGTCGAGGTCTTCTCGCTTCCAGCGCCGGTCGCCCGTCGCCGCGTCGAACGCGTGGGTCGCGGCGTTGGTCACGACGACGAGCGTCCCGCCGCCGACTGCGGGCGCGGGTTCGGGGTCGGTGAGCGGTCTGGTCCACATCCGCTCGCCGGTCTCGGCGTCGACCGCGGAGAGTTCGTCGTCCATGTCGTGGACGTAGACGGTGCCGTCGGCGACGACCGGGACGTGGTGGCCGACGTAGGTCTCGACGGGCACCGTCCAGTCTATCGCGAGGTCGCCCTCGGGGACGGCCTCGGCCGCGACGGCTCCGGTGTTCGTCGCCGGACCCAGCACGCCGCGCCAGTCCGTCGTCGCCGGTTCGACGGGGTCGTACTCGGGGCACTCTCCGTTCGTCGGGTTGTGCTCCGACCGCGTTCCGAGACAGCCCGTTGCGCCGATGGCGGCGGTCGCCCCGAGACTCGCCAAGAGCCGTCGTCGGGTCGGTCGCTTGCCCGCGTCGGTCATGCGACCTTCACCACCCCGCGGTGCGCGTGGGTCAGATACATCGCGTCCCCGGTGACGACCGGCGACGCCACCGGTCGGCCGTAGTACGGCTCGGCGAAGTAGTTCCCGCTCCGGAGCCACTCGTCGGCGTCGCCGCCCCACTGCCGCGTCCCGTCGGCGGCGGAGACCGCTCCGGTTCGGATGTAGACCCGCCCGTCGGCGACGGGCGGACGAGCGAGATACGGGAGCGCCGTCGGGTCGCGGCCGTGGCTCGGCGGCGCTTCGTTCACCACGCGCCACCGTTCGACGCCCTCGCTCCGCGAGAGCGCGTAGAGGTTCTTCGCGCCGACGTAGACTCGTTCGTCGTCGACCGTCGGCGGGCCTGCCGCCGCCGAGCCGGTCACGAACTGCCACCGCTGCTCGCCGGTGTCGGGGTCCAGCGCGTAGACGGTTCCGCCGACGGTCGCGTACAGCGCGTCGTCGGTGACGGCGAGGCCGTTGGGTGACCGGCCGTACCGCCCGTCGAGCACCGTCCGCCAGCGCCGCCCGCCGCCGTGGTCGTAGCCGAGAACGACGACCGCCTCGCGCTCCCGGTCGAACGGCGTGAAGGCGGCGTAGACGCCGCGGTCGTCGGCGACGGGCATCGTGGTTTCGACCGGTTCGTCCGGACCGAGGAGGCGCTCTGCCGGCCCCGGTCGGTCGGCGGTCCACAGCCGGCTCCCGTCGCTTCCGACGGCGTGCAGGCGACCGCTCCCGCTTTCGACGTACAGCCGGTCCCCGTACGCCGTCGGCGTACCGAGTCGGCCGCCGAGGTCCGCGGTCCATTCGTTCCCCCCGTCGCTCCCGACGGCGTGGAGCGCGCCGTCGTACCCGCCGATGACGACGGTTCCTGAGTCGTCGTCGACGACCGCGGGGCCGCCGCCGAGGCCGTCCGCGAAGCCTTCGACCCACCGGACCGACCCGGACGCGGCGTCGATTGCGGCCAGCGGGCTCACGAAGTCGTCCGGCCTGTAATAGTGGGTGGCGACCCCAGTGACGTAGACCGTGCCGTCAGCGACGACCGGCGGGGACAGCGCGCCGTAGAGCGGTGGGTCGGCGGAACTCCGCGAGACGCTCCACGAGACGGTTCCTTCGGTCGGGCCGTCGGGGGCGCGACCCGTCGCCTGCGGGTCGTAGCCGGCGGTCGGCCACGCCGTCGTCGGCGCGTCGAACGTCGCGTCCGGGGCCGGCGACGAACCGCCGCAGCCAGCGACCCCGCTCACGAGCGCGGCTCCGCCCGCGGCCAGTACCTCTCGTCTGGAGAGCATACGCCCGCCGTCTCGGCGCGGAATAAAAACCTTCGTGGCTCCCCGCTCGGAGACCCGCCGACCGCGGCCGGTCGCGCCGCCGTCGGAACCAACAGGAGTATTATCAATCGGCACACACGTCCCCGCGATGCCCTCCTATTCGAGACGCGACGCGCTGAAGACGATTCCGGCGCTCGCCGCCGGTCTCGCCGGCTGTGCGAGCCTCACGGGCCGCGACGACTCGCTTCCGATGCCGACCGCGTGGACGGCGGACGTGCGGACTCCGACCCGCGCCGTTCGGCCGCCGTCCGGCCCCCTGCTCGTCGGGACTGAGAGCCAGTTTCGTGACGACCCGATGGTGTCCGCGCTCGACCCCGCGACCGGCGAGGAGCGCTGGGCGGTGACCGGTGGCAAAGGCCGCCGGTCGCCCCTCGGCTTCGACGACCGCCACGCCTACCTGTTTTCGAGGGCGGAGCGGGCCACGGCGGTCGACTACGAGGCGGGCGAGCGAGCGTGGTCCACCGAACTGACGGGCGTCGATAGAGCCGACCCGGGCGTCGTTCAGTACCCGCCGGCCGTCGCCGGCGACACCGTCTTCGTCGGGAGCGCGACCGAGGAACTGCTGGCGCTCGACGCGGCGACCGGCGAGGTTCGGTGGCGCGCGCCGCTCCAAAACACCGTGTTCTCTCGGCCGCTCGTCGCCGACGGCCGCGTGTACGTCGGCGGCGCGGACTACTTCCTGTACGCCTTCGACGCCGCGTCCGGCACCCGACTGTGGCGGGACGAGCTCGCCGCCCCCGTGACCCGTGGGCCGACCCGCGTCGACGACCGACTGGTGACCGTCGTGGGGTCGGACATTCTCGTCCGGGGGCACAGCGGGACCGTCCCGTTCGACCCGACCGCGCTGTACGTCCACGCGACCGACGGGACGCTCGTCGACGAACAGCTGTTCGAGCGAACTCCCGATGGCGGCAGAGTGAACTGGGCTGTCGCCGTGGGCGGTGGCGTCTACGTCGGACAGGAATGGCAACTCGCTCGCCTCGCCCCGGAGGTGCTCGATGCCGAGTGAGCCGCCGGAACGGTCGGGTTCGGCCGGGAATCGGAACCGACACGTCTCCCGCCGCGCGGTGCTCGGCGGGCTCGCGGCCGTCGGTTCGCTCGCGGTCGCCGGCTGCGGTTCGATTCCCGGACTCGGCGGGAGACGGCCCGTCTGGCGACGCGACATCGACGGTGCGTACATGGCCGGTCCGCCCGCCACCACCGACGAACTGGTTCTCGTCGGGATGCAGGACAAGGCGCTGTACGGCCTGCGGCGCGAAGACGGGTCGACCGCCGTCCGGTTCGAAACGGGCGGCCCGATAGAGACGCGACCCGTCACCCCTTCGTCCGGCGGTCCGTACCACGTCCACAGCACCGACGGCGACCTCTACGCCGTCGATGCGGCGGGCGACGAACTGTGGCGCGACGAGGGCACGGCGCGCCGGGCGCGACTCGTCCGCACCGACTCGCTCGTCGCTGAACTCGACTTCGCGCCCCCCGAGAACACGCTCACGGGCTACGACCCCCAGACCGGTGACCGACGCTTCGACCGGGCTGTTTCCTCGCACTCCCTCAACGGCGTCACCGACGACTCGCTCGTGGTTCCCGTGCCGGTGGGCGGGAGCGACTCGCGCGTCGTCTCGCTTTCGCCGGCGGACGGGAGCGTCCGGTGGCGAACTGAGCCCCGACGGTGGTATTCCAACGTGGTCGCGGACTCTCGACTCGTCGTCGCCGCGAGAGACGGGACGCTGGCAGCCTACGAGCCGTCAGACGGGAGCGCTCGGTGGCGCGTCCCCATCGGCGACGTGGGACGGACGATGGTGCTCGGGTCGCAGGCGTACCTCGCCCGCGACCGGGAAGACGGGCGGCAGGAACTGCTCGCGTTCGACCGCGAGACCGGCGAGAAACGGTGGGCGAACCCCACCGGCTACCAGATTCGAGCGGTCGAGGCCACGGACGACGCGGTGTTCGTCGGGACCCGCGTCGACGACCCCGACGGCGGGGTTCTCGGCCAAATCGACTGCTTCGGCCTCGACGGGACGCGGCGGTGGCAGACCGTGACCGGACTCCCGTCCGTCGACTCACTCGGCGTCACTGACTCTCGTGTCGTCGCCGTCTGGGACCGCGGCTTCGAGGTGCTGGCCCGAGACACCGGCGCGTCGCGGTGGTCGTACGAACCGGAATCGGCCAGTCGGCTCTCGTTCCGCGTCGAGTCGGCGTCGGTGTTTGTCTCGTACGTGGACGACGGCGAAGCCGCGCGGTTCCCGCTGGACTGACTCCGCGTCCCCGAGTCTCCGATTCGACGACGCGCTCCCCACCAACTTATTGCTGTGCCGAGGGGATACCCCGTCAACGAGGGACACGAACCGATGGACGACACACGCCGCGCGTCTCCGCTGGAGCGCCTCGTCGAAGCGGCCGAAACCCGAACTGACGATGAGGTGAGCGACTCTCTCGGGGAACTCCTGACGGCGTCGCCGGAAGACCGAAAGCGGGCGCTCCGCGAACTTCGAGACCTCGCGAACGACAGGCCGACCGCGTTCGAGTCGTTTATGCCTGCGGTCACGCCGTTTCTCACCGACGACGAGCGCGCCGTTCGACTGCTGACCGCGAAGGCGCTCGTCGCGGTCGCGGAGGCCGACTCCGACGCGGTCGCGCCCGCGGTTTCGGCGCTCGCCGAGCGCCTCGCCGACGAAGACGAGTTCTACTACGTCCGCGCGCGGTCGGCCGAGGCGCTGGGCTACGTCGCGCTCGACCACCCCGACGCGGTCGCCTCGCCGGCGGTGCTCGCGGACCTCCGCGTCGGCCTCTCGTTCGACGAACCCGAGGTGAAACAGAAGCTGGCGAAGGCGCTCGAATGCGTCGCGCTCGGCGACCCCGGGCGGCTTCGCCACCGCGTCTCGGCGCTCGCCGAACATCTCGACGACGGGGACGAACTCGTCCGGTACCATCTCTGTACGGCGATTGCGGGCGTCGGCTGCGATTCGCCCGACTCGCTCGCGGCGGTTCGCGGGGCGCTCTCTGCTCGGCTCGTCGACGAGAACGCCTTCGTCCGGGGCCGCGCCGCCGAGGCGCTCGGGCTGTTGGCCGGTGAGCGCGGCGACCGCCGTGACCACGGTGAATCGGTGGCGGTTCCGGACTCGGCGCTCGGTGCGGAGTCCGACGAGGCGGCCGCGTTCGTCGCCGAACGAGTCGGGTTTCTTCGGGCGTCGATGGAGGGCGATACCGCGGCTGCGGCGTCGACGGTCGAGGGCGTCGGCACGCTCGCCGGCGTTCGACGCACGACCGCGGACGCAGTCACCGAGATAACGTCGCCCGACGCAGAGGGTGTCTGTCCCCACTGCGGTATCGACCTCGCCGAGGGCGCGCCGCCGATGTGTCCGAGCTGCGGCGCTCCGTACTGAACTCCGCGTCCGGCGTGACCGACGAGCGGTCGTCCGTCACGGCCGTGCCGACCGAAACTCGCTCCCGCGCCTCGGACGACAGCCGCCGCCGTTCACCTGTCGGCCGCAGCGAACGTGACGCCCGTAATCTCGAACCGCGCGCCACCACCGTCTGACTCGGTGACGCTGACCGTCCAGCCGTGGGCCTCCGCGACCTGCTTCACGATAGCGAGCCCGAACCCGGTTCCCGTCCGTGACGTCGTCTGTCCGGCTTGGAAGACGCTGTCGCGTCGGTCGGCCGCGATGCCGACCCCGTCGTCCTCGACGTAGAACCCGTCGGGGAGTTCGCCGACCGTGACCACCACGCCGTCGCCACCGTGTTCGATGCTGTTTCTGACGAGGTTCTCGATGAGCTGTTGGAGCCGACTCCGGTCGGCGACGACCGTCGCCGTCAGGTCGGTTTGGAGTTCGGCGTCACCCGTTTCGATGGTCTCCCAGCAGTCGGTGACGAGCGTCCCCAGCGACACCGGTTCTCGTTCACCGACGTTGTCGCCTTTCCGGGCGAGCGTGAGCAGGTCGTCGATGAGGTCGTCGATACGGGCCAGCGCTCGAGCGGCAGTCGCGAGCTGGTCGCTCTCGTGGTCTTCACGAGCCAGTTCCACGTTCCCCGCGGCGACGTTCAGCGGGTTTCTGAGGTCGTGGCTGACGACGCTCGCAAACTCGCTCAGTCGCTCGTTTTGGCGCTGAAGCTGCTGTTCTCGCTCGCGTTGCTCGGTCGTGTCGCGATACATCCAGAGATGGCCGGTCCCGTCGGGGAGTTCGATCGGTTCGTAGCTTCGGTTGAGCGTCCGACCGTTCGTCAGGGCGACTGACTCGTTGTGGACCGACTCTGTCCCGGCGATTAGTTCGTCGACGCGCTCGACGAAGCCCTCCGAATCGACCACGAGTTCGCTGGTCTTCCGTGCCAACTCTCGGCAGTCAGCGCCGATGAGTTCCGTCGACGGTTCCGAGATGCCGAACAGTTCGAGCAGTCGGTCGTTAATCGCGAGGACGGTCCGGTCGCTGTTCTCGGCGAGGACGCCGACCGGGAGCGACCGGATGAGCGTCGAGAGCAGCGCGTTGGTTCGTTCGAGTTCGTTCTCGCGGCGGACGCGTTCGGTCACGTCTTGGAACAGCGAGATGATGCCGACGACCTCGCCGTCGTCGTCGGTGATGACTCGATTGTGCCACTCACAGCGGATGTGTTCGCCGTCTTTCCGGACGTTCTCGTCGATGCTGTGGTAGCCGCCCTCCGCGACCGCGAGCTGGTCCGTGACGGCGTCGACGTTGTCGTAGCTGTCGTCCGCGACGATGACCTCCCAACTGTGGCCGCGGAGTTCTTCCTCAGTGTAGCCCAGAATCTCCTCGCCGCGCTCGTTGAGCCCGATGATCTGGAAGTCGCTGTCGTATTCGAGGACGCCGAGCGGTGACTGTTCGATGAACAACGAGAGGCGCTGTTCGCTCGCTTCGAGCGCGCGTTGCGAGCGGTGCCGCTCGACTGCGTTTTCGATACGGTTCGCGAGCACGGTGTACTGGCTGGTTCCCTGTTCTTTCTGGAGATAGTCGGTGACGCCCGCGGAGATGGCATCGCTGGCGACCTCCTCGCTTCCTTCGCCGGTAAAGAGAATAAACGGGAGGTCGGGTGCGTCCTCGCGGAGGGCTTCGAGAAAGTCTAACCCGTCGCGCTCGGGCATGTCGTAGTCCGATACGACACAATCGAACGTCGAATCCCCCGCGCGATTGAGTCCCTCGGCGACGGACGTGGCCGTCTCGACGCGAAACCGGTCGCATTCCCGTTCGAGGAACGCCGCCGTCAGTTCGGTGAAATCCTCGTCGTCGTCGACGTACAAGACGACCACTTCGTCCACTAGCTCGCTCATGTCTATCCCGCTTAGACGTGTGCTGAGAAGGTACTTAACGATAGTCGCAGTTTGAGGACCGAGCAGGTCGTTGAGTCACGTTGGGCTCACATTCACCGACCTGCTCGACGAGTGCTTTCTGGTGAATTTCGAAGCGACGTGAACGCGTGAACCGGGTCGCGTTTGCGGACGGCTGTTCTCTGCGAAAACGAATACGCTAAGCCAGTCGCCCCCGGTGGTTGCTTTGACGTTCCTGAATATCTGACTGGCCTAACGTTCGGAACTGTTTTGTATGTTTAGGCTGGCCTAAATAATATGGTGGACGATTCCGAAAACAGCAAGACACTGACACGGCGTGGCTGTCTGAAGTACGGCGGAACAATCGCGGGAAGCGGGCTCCTTGCAGGCTGTTCTGGTACTTCCGAGCCAAGCAGTTCGTCTCCGAAGTCGCGTACGTCATCGACGCAGACGGCTGTTTCGGAGACGGTCTCGGAGACGGATACGGCGACCGGGTCAGATGAGCCGTACACTGTCACAATCGAACCGATGGGTGAGGTTGCGTTCGACGGCCCGCCCGAGCGGTGGACCGCATTACTACCCACTTTTGCGGATATGGCGTTCGCACTCGGTGGTGGACAGACGCTTGGTATTCAGAACCACGACCGTTTTGCGAGCGAGGCCTTCGAAGAGCTTCCCGGGATAGACTTCGACGCAGATGACACCGTGGAACTGGTTGCCGACGGTGTGAGTAAGGAACTGTTCTATGAGATGAACGCGGACGTTCATTTCATAGACCCCCATATACTGCGACTCTGGTACGGCTGGGATCAGTCTGACGTCGATGAGATTGCGGACAACGTCGGCCCGTTCTTTGGCAACTTTATCCGCCGCCACAGCGACGACTGGCACGATTACCGTTACTACACCTTGTACGAGGCCTTCGGACTGATGGCTGAGGTCTTTCAGGCACAGGACCGATACCAGGCATTCGTCGAACTCCACGAGGAGATGCTTGCGTTGGTCGATGAGCACTTGCCGCCAGCCGACCAGCGTCCAACCGCCTTACTGGTATATCCGGCCGACGGAGCGGGCTTCCAGTTCTACCCGTTCCGGTTTGATGACGGGGGAGTCAGCACTAAGCAGTGGCGTGATCTCGGGCTGACCGATGCGCTTGCGGCGACGGATGTCGGTCATTACAGTTTCTCTGACAGGGGGACGCTCGATATCGAAGCCCTGATGGAAATCGACCCCGAGGTGCTGCTGGTGCGAAACTATGGCGGGGCGTCCGAGTCAACGTTCCAGAAGGAAGTCGTCGAACCACTCCAAGACCAAGCGGGGTCTCATAGCCTGCAGGCGGTTGAGGACGACGCGGTTTACAGTGCCGGTTACCTTGACCAAGGGCCAATCATCAACTTCTACCATACCGACCGGGCGGCGAAAGATATCTACACGGACTCGTTCGAGAACGTGACGCTATTCGACCGTGAACGCGTCGCAGAAATCGTCCACGGAAACATCTGAGACGGGTTAGAATAATACCTACCGCGGGACCGTTTCTGCTTCGGGCAGTTACGCCGAGTATCGCTAGTTCGCCCTCAGCGTGCTCAGTTCGAAGTCACCCGGGTACGCGACGCGAGGGTACAAAACGATACTGAATTTTTGACATTTCCGGGCGTGTAACGATACTCACCGTCGGTTCGCAGGAGGGCGACCGTCACCACGCTCGCTAACTCAGTCGCACTCGTTCTCTGAACGTTGGCCTCCAGTGAATCGGTTCCACTCGGCTCGACCGAGGGCACTCAGAGGTCATCGACCCGACGCAGAAACGAACAGAGTGCGTCGGTGGCCGTTTCGAACAACTGTTCGCCCTGCTCGGCGGACGCAGACGTCGCATCCCCGACTGCACCGTTCTTGCTGAACTCTTCTGTGAACCGATTGACGACGCCACCATCGACCGTGTCGTCCCAGGTTGCGGCGTCGCCGTCGGTTGGGCTGCCGACCTCGTCGGGACAGATGTGAAGGTGCATGGATGTCTCGAGTTCACCGGCGTGGTTGACGTGGTCGTCAACGGCGCTCATCCACTCCCAGAGGAACACTTCGAGGTCAACCGTCGAGTCGTCGGCAACGGTACGCGTTAGGTTTCGGAGCGTCTCACCGTTTCCACCGTGGCCATTGACGAACACGACCGTCTCCACGCTCGAGTTCGACAACGAAGTGAGAATCTCATAGCTGTACCGCCGAAGCGTTTCCGCGGAGACCGATAGCGTCCCCGGGAAGTGACTATGATACGGTGCGATGCCGACTGGAATCGTCGGCAGGACGACCGAGTTGAGATCACTGCGCCGGCCAGCCTCGCTCGCCAGTTCCTGTGCGATAATCGTATCCGTACCGACGGGTGCGTGTGGCCCGTGTTGTTCCGTGCTTCCAACGGGGAGCAGCGCTACCGTCGGTGCCGCGTCTTTGACGTCCGTCCAGGAACTCGTCTCAAGGTGCATACCGTTCGGTGCTGAGCACGCTACATAAGCGATACCAATCCGGTCACTCGGCGGCATACCGTGTCGGCCGCGGGCCAATACTGTACGTTGTGCTGATTCGGGGCGCGAATCTTGCATGCGATTCCCAACTGAAATCGTTCGATTGCTCCCGTGTGACGAGCGCTCAATTGACAGTTCCACGGATCTGCGCGACACCATGGCGAGCCTGGATTATTTCGGCAGTCGCTCGACCAGCCCATCGATTTCGGCGTGCGTGTTGTACACGTGAGGACTGACACGAATATTCCCTTCGCGCAAGGCTGTATGGATGCCAGCATCCGCAAGCGCTCGATGGGTTTCACGGGCCACGCTTTCCGACGAATGGCTGAGTACGACGATGTTGGCGTGCCGTTGAGGGTCTTCCGGCGTTACAACCTCGAACGAACTCGATTCAGCCCCCTCGATGAGCTGACCGACGAGTCGCTCGCCATGAGCGCTGATCTGCTCGATGCCGATTCCGGTCAAATACTCGACCGCCGCAGTCCAGGGCATGAAGTTGTTGAAGTTCGCCGTTCCAAAGACGTCGTATCCGGACGCACCGAGTTCCGTATCAAGCGACAGATTCTGCATTTCGTCCAGCGTCGTTCCGGCTTGCATCGATAACCAATAAGCGTTCACTGGACCAATCGCATCGAGGACCTCCGGTGTGAGCCACGTAAAGCCCGTGCCGTACGGTCCGCAGAGCCACTTGTAGCCACAACTGATGAGCACATCGACCGGTGTTCGCGATACGTCAATCGGCCGCGCCCCAACGCCCTGCGAGCCGTTTAGCACGAAGAGCACGTCGTGTTCGTGACAGACGGTTCCGATCTCGTCGATATCGAGCCGCCGCCCAGTGAACGAGTCCACCCACGTCGTACAGAAGGCGCGCGTCCGCGGGGTCGCTGTCTCGGCGAGCTGCTGTGTCAAGGGTGTCGAACACTCGGCATCGACGAACCGCAGTTGGACCCCCTGGGATTCGAGCAGATGCCACGGGAGAATTGTCGCCGGGAAATCACCCTCGACGAGGATTACTTCATCACCTTCGTTCCACTCAAGCCCGTGAATCAGCAGGTGCAGCCCGTACGAGAAGCTGTTTCCGAGGATAATTTCGTCGGGAGAGGCGTTGATGAGTGTCCCGAGTGCCCGTTTGACCCCGGCTGGTACCTCGCGAAAGGCCTGTTCTGGGAGCCGATGGGGCGCTCGTTTCAATGTAACCGCATCGTCAACCGCCTCGACGGCTCGCTTCGGTAAGGGCCCTTGATGGGCGCAGTTCAGCCAAGTATGTCCATCGAACGGCCCGAAATCCGCATTCCAATCCGCCATGAGTCTCGTAGCCCTAGAGCCGACTTAGTAATTCACCCGAAGCATTCTGTGTCGAGCTTATCTCCTAAGCCGACCGGGTATCTGTATCCACTATCGAGAACGTCCCTCCGCACCGTGCTTCGTGAGGTACTTGGAGAGGTTATCTCTGCGCCGGCGATGGGTGTCGTCGCACACGCGTCGGCGGTGATCGATGTCGACACGAAGTCAACGCGGTTCATCAAACAGAGCGAGCCGAGACGTTCTGACCTCAGGACTTTTGGGGACCTCGTCCGTCGTCTTCCACTGACCATGACCCTCGTCGTCGAGTGTCGTCTCGTCTCGGAGCGGTTGCCGCTGACCGACGTCGCCGCCGCCGTACCGGACGTGACCCTCCGGGTAGAGAACACGCTGACGTCCGCGCGGAGCCGACCGGTGCTTATCTTCTGGGCTGATGGCGGCCGGTTGGACTCGGTCGACGCGGCGTTACGGGACGCGTCGGTGGCGACTCACAGCGTGCTCGGGTCGACCGTGGACCGCCGTCTCTATCGCGTCGAACTCTCGGAGCGGCCGCCGGCCATCTACACGGAGTTTATCCGGCTGGACACCGCCCCCATTTCAGCGACGATAACCCCGAGCGGATGGGACGTGCGGACGCGGCTCTCCGACCGAGCGACGCTCGCCGAGTTCAACAAGGACTGCGAAGAGAACGGTATCACGTTCCGACTCGACCGCGTCGTCGACGTCGCCCCCTCGGACAGCAACGAGTACGGACTCACCGCGAAACAGCGCGAAACGCTGCTCGCCGCCCACGAGGCGGGTTACTTCTCCGTTCCGCGAACGACTTCGCTGGCGGAGTTGGGGGCCGAACTCGGCGTCACCGCCCCGTCCGTCTCCGAGCGACTCCGGCGGGCACAAGACCGACTCGTCCGGCACACTGTCGCCTCAGATAAAAAGACGTCTTAAACACCACAACAGGTTAGAGTCAGTACTTATCGCCGCACGCCCCCGGGATACAGACATGGCATCGAAGCTACAATCACGGGTGCGAAACCTCCCCGTGGACGGCGTCGGACGCCACCCGAATCGGCGGGTAGGCCGCCGCATGACGACGGTTGACGGGGTGACCTGCGCGTGACCGATACGGTCGGCACCGAAGCGGACGCGGCCGAACGCGACGCCTACTTCGTCGGCGGCGGCATCGCGTCTCTCGCCGGGGCCGCGTTCCTCCTTCGAGACACCGAGATACCCGGCGAGAACGTTCACGTGCTGGAAAAGCGGCAGGTGTTCGGCGGCGCGCTCGACGGGCGCGGAACCCCCGAGGAGGGCTACGTCCTACCCGGCGGCCGCATGTTCAACTTTCCGACCTACGAGTGTACGTGGAACCTCTTCCGGTCGATTCCGTCGCTCGAAGACCCCGACACGACCATCAAGGGGGAGATGGACGAGTTCAACGAGAAACACGAGACGTACGCCGAGGCCCGACTCGTCGGCGCGGACCAAGAGATACTCGACGTCTCCTCCTACGGGTTCGAGACGCAACACCGTCTATCGCTGCTCCGCCTCCTTCTCACTCCCGAGGAGAGGCTCGGTGAGACACGCATCGAGGAGTGGTTCGACGAGACCTTCTTCGACACCACGTTTTGGTATCTGTGGGCGACGACGTTCGCCTTCCAGCCGTGGCACAGCGCGGCGGAGATGCGCCGGTACATGCAGCGGTTCACACGGGAATTTCCCCGACTCCACACGCTGAGCGGCGTGTCGCGGACGAAGTACAACCAGTACGACTCCGTAGTACGACCGCTCCGCCGTTGGCTGGAGGCACGCGGCGTCGATTTCTTGGGTGGCCACACCGTCACCGACCTCGATATCGTCCCGGCCCGCGCGGGCAAGACGGTCGAAACCATCCGTTACGAGGACCAAGACGGCTCCGCCGGCACTATCGCCGTCGAGCCGACCGACGTCGTCTTCGTGACGAATGGGTCGATGACGGACGCGCTGAGCCTCGGGTCGATGACCGAGGTCCCCGACCTGCACGACAGCGGCACCTCGTTCGAACTCTGGAAGGCACTCGCGGACGACTTCCCCGAGTTCGGGAGGCCTTCGGTGTTCGCCGACCACGTGCCCGAGTCGATGTGGGAGTCGTTCACGCTCACACTCCGCGAGCCGGACTTCCTCGAACACGTCGTGGAGGTCACCCGCGAAGAGCCGGGGAACGCGCTCGTGACGTTCACGGAGTCGAACTGGCTGCTCTCCATCGTCACCGCCGTCCAGCCCCACTTCGCGAACCAGCCGGATGACGTGAAGGTCATCTGGGGGTACGGCCTCTTCCCGGAAGAACGCGGGAATCACGTGAACAAGAAGATGGAGGACTGTACGGGCGAGGAGATTCTGGCGGAGCTCTATCACCACCTCGGCTACACCGACCGTCTCGAAGAGCTCCGCGAGACGGCCACCTGTATCCCCTGTATGATGCCGTTCATCACGAGTCAGTTCATGCCGCGGACGCCCGGTGACCGCCCCGAGGTCGTCCCTGCGGGATCGAACAATCTCGCGTTCCTCGGCCAGTTCGCCGAGGTTCCCGACGACGTGGTGTTCACCGTCGAGTACTCGGTTCGCTCGGCACTGATGGCGGTTCACGAACTGTTCGACGCCGAGGGCGATGTGCCGCCGGTGAGCACCCATCAGTACGAGCCCGACGTGCTTCTCGACACGGTACGGGCCGCTTTCAGATAGCGACCTCGAAGACGACGCTGGCTCGGATTCGGCGGCCGTCTCCAACCGTTGGCGTTCGAACTCCTCGACGGCGATATCTGTGTTCGCAACGAGCCGAATCGACGACGGTGAAGCCAGTTGCCCGCGGTCCGTGAGGTGGATGCACCGTTCCTGATTACTGATGACTTCAGGGCTCTTCCTGAACTTCGAGAGCTAGTGAGTGCGGCTGTTGCATTATCACCGATCAACAACCTCGGAGGCTGATTTTGATGCGCGACTTGCGTTCAGCAACATCGAGACTGAATCGGACCTGCGGTAGACCCGCTTTCTGCCCGTTGAGGGACCTGGGGTCAAATTCAGTTAGAAGTCGCCGTTGATGATATTCGCGACCTGTTCGCGGTCGAACAGTTGTTCCTCCTTGGAAAAGTCGGGATACGGACCACCGTCGTAATCAGGCCACTCACCGAACTGCTCCGGATACAGCTGTTTGGAGACCATCTCTAACTGGAAGAGGTTCATTATTGGGCCGCCGTACCGGGCGCTAAGCGGATACACCTGGTCGTTTTTCACTGCCGAAATTTCTCCCGCAACCGGGTCGTTGTGGAACTCGTTTTTTACTGCTCGCCAATCGTCGCTCCTGGCAAACGCGTTTTCGACGAGGATGACTTCCGGATCGGTCTCGACGAGGGTCTCCAGGTCAATCGTGCTGCTCTCTTCCACATCCGAGAGTGCGTCGGGGACGCCGAACGGACGCGTGTGCGACCGAATGAATCCCGGGCCGTTCATGTGGAAGGTCCAGATGGTATCCAGCTCCGGAGTCGTCATGATTCGCGCCGTTTGCGGCCGGTTATCGCTTGCTGGGAGACTCGACGAGATTGTCGAGTCGAGAGTGGTTTTGACGTCGGAGAGCGCTTCGTACCGCTCCTGTTCTCGGAAGACTTGCGCTACTTTGCCGAAAATATCCCAGAGGGAATAATACTGGTACTGGTCTGCCCAGTCTGCCGGCGGTTCGCTGTGGTTCCGACTGAGGGAGTTCCCGAACCAAGGGGCGATTTCCGTTTGGACTTCCTCGACATCCGCGGTGTCCCACGCATCCATTGTCGAGACGTATGCCGGGTCGGCTAGGTGGAGGTCACTGTCGAGTTCGTACAGGGTTTCCTTGTCCGGATTCCACGAGTTGTAGAGATTCGACCAATCGACCGAGACTCCATTGAGCCGTTCGAGAAGCTTGTCGTAATTGCCCTCGAAGTTGGACGGGCTGTACATCGCATTGAGGGCATCACCGTGACCGAGAGCGACGACCATGTCTGCGTGGTGAACGAGAACGGTGAATACGCTCTTGGGAACCTCGTCGAGTTCGATAGTACCGGCTGGTGCCATCGTCACCGAATAACTCTCCACCTCCGGTTCTGTGGTCTTCGTCGCGGTTGACGAGTCGTTCGCGGTTGTCTCAGTCAACGGTGACGCAGAGTTCGACTGTCCGATACAGCCAGCGAGCAGTCCCCCACCGATGACTGCCCCACCGTACTTGATTGCGTCTCGTCGCGTCGGTGTCTCGTGATCGCTGGAACCGTCTGGCATATGGTTTAGGCTCACCTAAATACGCAAAAGCGTTCCGAATTTTAGGCAGGCCAAAAATATCGGCGAGGGGCACCGCGGCGTGGGCACATCGGCGGCCCACTCTCGGTGAGACCGGGTCCGCAACGCGGACACACTCTGCCGTCAGGAGCGTTCATCTCCTCGACCGCGTCGTCGGTCCCATCCCGAACAGACCTAATTGTACCAACCCCCGCTGCAACCGACCCGGACGATTCGTTCCCCAAATAGTGCTGACAGAGCTGTACGCGGTCGGTGAGGAGCGCCGACGTTTCTTCGCCTTTGGCGTCCATTTCACCGAGTGTTGGTGCCCCTCCATCGTGAGCGGGCAGACCACAATTACCGTTCTTCCGCAGCTGAGGATGATAATGTTTAATATTTTGTCCGCCCTGTGTTGTTATATGAGCGTGGTCAGCGTCTCGATGCCGGAGGAATTGCTTAATCGAATCGACCAGTTCGCGGACGACCACGGCTATACTGGTCGCAGTGAAGTAATTCGCGAGGCGAGCCGAAACCTTCTCGGTGAGTTCGAGGACAAGAAACTCGAAGACCGAGAGTTAATGGGCGTCGTTACAGTCGTTTTCGATTACGAAACGACAAGTGTCGAGGAGAAAATGATGCACCTCCGCCACGAGCACGAGGACATCGTCGCATCGAACTTCCATAGCCACGTCGGCGGCCATCATTGCATGGAACTGTTCGTGTTGGAAGGGTCGCTCGAAGAAATCTCGACGTTCGTCGGAAAGATTCGGGCGACGAAGGACACGCTCACAATCGACTACTCAGTACTCCCCGTCGACGACTTCGGCCCGCTGGCCGACATGAACTAATTCTGCTGCCCTTCTCTGCGTTCACGCCGCCCCTAGCAACATCTACGAACTTCAATCTTCGTTAGTATCAGCTCTAGATGGGAAACTCACAAGAACCGGTTGATATGTCGAGAGAGTTGCCAAAACCAATGGCTCAAATCTCGCGTCGAAGACTCAGTACCTCACAAAGCATCCTCGGCTAGCTGTTTCTGAAGCCTGAGTTCTGTGGCGGAGCGGTTGGACTGGCGGTTTCGACGAGAGAATCATGGACGGATCGGCGGAGAGCCGTCGCTGTCGGCGGCGGCTGCCGCCGACGCGACAGCGTCGCCACTCCCACCGTTGGCTAGCCCGGTCGGGAGTTACCGGTGGAACCGGTCGTCTGGTGGTCGGTTCGCGGGGACGGCCCGACGCACCGCGAGGGCCGTCCACGCTGCTCGACGGACCATATTGATGAACTCCTTGAACGACCACTCCCAGAGGCGACGCCCCCCACGGCGGGGCGTCGCCACGCACTCCCAGTGCAAATACCGCCAGACGTTCTGTAACAGCAGGCTCACCACGACGTACAACAGCCGTACGACCGGATTTTGTGTCGAGGTCGTCGCGATACTTTGCTCGGAGAGTCGATAGCTTGCCTCGATACCGAAGCGTTTCGCGTAGTGGTATCGAGCGTCCCGTGGTGAGTCGATGAACGGCGCGTCAGCGGCGTAGCCGTGACGCGCCACCCCATGTTCGTCGTACCGTCCGTTCTGGTAGGTACAGTCGATGTAGACGGGAAACTCGACGGTCCAGCTGTGACCGTCGAGTTTCGCTGTCAGACTGTGCTGAATCACGCGACTCCACCCTTCTGAGAGTTCTCGCTTGATCGTCCGTCCCCAGCGGACGATCGGCATGACGTAGGCGTGGTTGTGCGCCTGAAGCAGCGTCAAACACTTGCTGTCGTAGAATTCGCGGTCAAGATAGACGGCCTTGACACCGAGGTCAAGGCCGTCGAGAATACCGAGGAACTCTGCGAGGACACTGCTGGCGGTGTCGCCGTCTTCGAGACGGCGCACCGCCAGCGTGTAGCGTTTGTTCTTCACGCGTGCGTACAGTGTCGCGTACGCGTGAAACGCGGTGGTTCCACGCTTCGCTTGTGAGTGATACAGGCCGTCTGTATCGTCTTCGTCGCCGTAGTAGGGCCGCAGGTGGAGGTCTGCGCAGACCTCCACCTGCTGGGGAAGGACGTCGAGAACGTCTTTCTGGAGGAGCATGTTGCCAACCTGTTCGAGCGTTTCTAGATCGAATTTAGTGCGGAGATGGTAGAGAACGGAATTTTCGTGTGGTTCATCTTCGCTTCTCTCACAGAGCGTTGAGACCGAGGTCCCGTCGGCGCAGGCGCCGACGAGGACCTCGTAGATGTCTTCAGCATCGAGTTCAGCGTTTTCAGCGAGTGAGAGAGCAACTTCCTCGTCAAGAGAGTTGACGAGGAAGTTAAGGAGCTGGTCCTCGTGGATTTCATCGTCTGCTTGCTGTGGTTGCTTGGACACATCTTCAGCAAGCAGACGTCTCAACTAACAGGCTTTGTGATGTACTGAGAATGGCTCGATCGTCTGGAACCGCTTCGTCCACGTCATCGCCACGAGCCGGGAGGATCTGCTCCGGTTCGCGGGGGACGGTGACGTCGGCGTTCTGCGCTTTGATGAGAATCGTTCGAGCCGATTTCTGGACCGTATTCCGAAGAGCATTCGTGAAGCGCGTGTGCCAACTGCGCCAGAGTGTCGATTGGTCAGGCACTGTCTCCAGCCCAAGCCGCTCGCAAAGTACCGGATGACTTTCGAGGTACTCGTAGAGTGCTGTTTCGTGCTCCCATCCGTGAAGTTCTTTCAGAACGAACACGCGAAACAGGGTGTCCATCTCGTAGTGTGTCGGATCCTCGTAGCAGTCGTGGGCCTCGAATTGGAAGTAGGCCAGCGGAAGTTCGGAGACGAACTGCTCAACAGAGATGTGCTCATGGTGCGTGAACCAAGCTCCTGAGACGATCCGGACATCCGACTCTAATCCGGTAAGTGAGGTGTGGTCGTACAACGGTGTCGAATCGTACGCTGGCCACTCAACGTACGACAGTCGTGCAATTTGTCGAAAGACGGTTCTCCGAGATTCAGTAGTAATGGGCACTACCGGACAATCGTTCTGGCCCCCTTAAGAACACGTCTACATCTAACGAAAAGGCCCGCTTCTTACAGAAGCTGACGTTTTATTCGTGATCTTTTGGTTTAGTCGCTTCCGCGCTCCCCTGTTCAGAAATGTCAACAGCTTCGCTTGCCGAGGCAGCCTGTCTTTTCTCTTTCACTCGTTGTTCAATCGACGCCTGCATCTCACGCATAAATCCGTCCACCGTGTTACCCATGAGGATGACCGGTCGGCCATCGGTGAACAGTTCAGTTAGAACCTGCTCCGGGTCCGCATTTTGACTGTGGCACTTGGTTGGAACATCGACGTTTTCGGCGAATGCGCGTGTGTTAGCCCCACCGATGTGAGCTTCATCGATTAACTCTCGCTCGAATAGCAACTCGATATATTGAGCAAATGACGCTGTACGCCCCCGCCGGTCTCTTCGGAGGTACACGAACGGGGTGATACATTCGTCATCGACGAGCACCCGTCGAACCATCTCAGTACTTTCGACGTCGTTCACCTCGGCAGCGTTGAAGATGAGTCCGTCTTCAAGTTCTATCCACGTTGGTTGGATCGCACTGAGGAACGATTCGATCTCCTCGGCTGGAAGTGACGGTTCGCCAACAACATCTAACACCGCATTGACTGCGTGGATCGTTTCAGAACCGATTAGCCCTTCGTGTTCGTCGGGAATATCAACCTGCTCGATAGTCCCTCCGCGGCGTTCGATCTCTTTTTGCATATATTCGTGCAACACCGGGTGTTGCTCGCCGCTCACAACGTGTGTTCCCGCTGGGACCGACCGCGCAAACGAACGTGCAAGGTCTGTCCTGGTCTTTCCAAGGGTATCTGTGTGGTCCTGACGGACGTTTGTCAACACGATGATGTCCGGGTTGGTCAGACGCTGATTGAACAGCCGGGTCGTATACTCTGTAATCCCCTGATTCTCGAAGATAGCGATGTCGTCTGGCTCGTACGCATCGAGTTCGGGGACGAACTCAGCGATGAGACTGATATTCTCGTAGAGCGTCGTTCGAGGCCCCCGTCGTTCGATAGGATGGACCTCGCCGTTGTGGATCAGTAGTGGATGGTTGCCGGTGATCTTCGTGAGCGTGTCGTACCCTCGGCGGTTGAAGACGTCGTCGAGCCGTTGGGTGGTTGAGGACTTACCGCGAGTCCCCGAGACGACAATCTGGGTATCGATCTGATCGAGGACCTTACGATGTCGAATACCTCTCGTTGCTTCACTAACCAGCCCTGTTAAACTCGACGAGCCGACTTCGATTGGCTTCGGGCCAGTCTTCCACTCGTACTCTGCCCCAACCAAGAACATCGGCAGCGCCCCCGCCGCATAGTCGAGGAACTGGTCCGCCGCGGACTGTGCTGCCATTTCCGTCGGGAAGCGATCGGCACTATGTCCCAGTACCCCGTTTGCAGTTTGGAGCCGCCAGACCCAGTTGTTTCGTTCCTCCGGAAGCTCTCCTGACGGTGTGGCCTCTTGTTCGACGATTATGTCGGGCGCGTCGACATCGGTGTCTGGGAAGGACTCTTCGTTCCCCGATAGTTCTGCAACAGCGGCGCGAACAATGTCAATTGCATCGCGTGCTGCTCGGGATGTGTCGTAGTGGCGGCTGCCGGTTGCTAGTACCTCCGCTGGGCCCCTAAGACGCCACGACCACCCGAACCCACGGCCGTAGATCTCGAAGGCAGTCCGACTCATGTTTCACCCCCTTCAGAGAGAACCGACGCAGAGAGAACCTCATCTTCACCCGGGGGTGACACAGTATACCAGTACGCGACACCCAGGGCAGCCACCCAGAGAACCGCTGCAATCCCCAGGACAGGCACCGTCAGCTCTTGTGGAAACCCACGAGGTTGGGGAGCACTGAACAGTCGAGCGACGATCAAAGCGGGGACAAAGACCACGATCTGAAGCGGGACGACGAGGCGGCGCTCGAATGGTGCCGACGCATGCGCGTTGTACGCCCCAATACCTGCCAAAATCGCAGTAAAGAACGCCGATAGCCCTCGCTCGATTGGTACGACAAACGTCAGCGATACTGCGGCGAAGATCGCGACTGCGACAGTCACTCCAAGAAGCACTCGTCCGTACCGGAGTGTGAGGTAGTTCGACAGCTGGATGAAGCCAAACGATAGCGCAAGCAAAAGCACGTACAGGAGTACAAGCCAATAGCTCGCTAGCGCGAAAATCGCGAGGAGGACCGCACCAATGATTCCGACCCGAACACCGAACCGGCCCCGGAGCCGTTCAGATAGAACTAGCCCACCAGCGAACAGTCCGGCCACAATCTCTCGAGAGAGGATGACGGATTCGGGGTCGATGGGCACTGCAACACCTTTGTAGATAGCGACATCTGCCGTCGAAGAGAAGAGGACTGGGGGCGTCAGCGTACCAAATTCACGCGCAAATCCATTCGAAACCAGCACCCAACCGAGCGCAGTGAGGGTAACGAACAACCCGACACTCGCCAAGAGGTCGTTTCGGCGATACTCCGGCTTGATTCGATGGTAATTGTACGCTGCGAGTCCAGGGAGAATACTTCCCAGAAACGCGACCACTCCCACCTCAAGTCCTAATTGCAGAACAAAATAGAGCGTGACTACTGGAACGGCTGTGCCGATGACTATCGCTGCAATGAGCTCGTCACGACCAAATATCAACGTTCGACGACGGAGGATCCATAGGCCAACGTACGCGGCTGCCGCGCTCAACACAAAAACGGGGAGCATGACGAAGTTCTTCAAAGAGTATACAGCAAGAACGGGAATGGTGATTGACCCTCCCATACGATACCCGGTGAACTGAGTGATAGCCCCGACGCTCAAGAGACCGATCACGGCGACTAGTGTGGCCACCCACATTGTGACTATCTACCAGCTAATGCACCTTTATAGTTTCAATTCTGTACGGTCGCTTACTGGAGAGTTTGCTGTACACGTCCGTACAGTTCGGATTTATTGAAGGGCTTCGCCAGGAAATCGTCCGCGCCTGCCTCGAGCGCTCGAACGATGTCCTCCTCCCGACTCCGAGATGTCAGCATAATAACCGGCATATCCTGCATCCCGTCGTTCTCCCGGATACGGTCCAGAACCGAAAACCCGTCCATCTCTGGCATCATGACGTCGAGAATGACCGCTTTCGGTAATGAATCCGGGGACTCTTCTAAGTACTCCCATGCCTCCCGACCATCTTTTACAGTCTCCACATCGAACTCCTCACTAAGACTAACATCCATCATCTCTCTGATGTCTTCGTCGTCGTCGGCAGCCAGAATTTCCGCAGGCATACTAGCAGCGTATCCGTCCCGTATTCTTATATTGACCGACATACGAAAATCCCCTCGATTAGTGCGTTTTTTCAGTCGTCAGCGACCTCGATAGCCCACGAGGGTGTCTCGCAAGAAATAGTTAACCGGTTAGACAGTCGAATCTCTGTAACTGTGTTCGGTACTACTGACGAACTGGACGAACCAATCCGCGTTCTCTACGTGAACTCCGATCCCGCGTTCGCGGAGTTGGTTCAAACCAAACTCCAACAGACGAGTCCCGAGATCGACTGTGTTTCTGCCGACGGTATCGACGAAGCACTGCACCGGCTTGCTTCGGATCGGGTCGACTGTATCGTGACGGCGTATTCGCTCGGAGATTCCGACGGCATCGGGCTCACGGAGTCGATTCGCCAGGAGAACGACGAGATTCCGATACTCCTCTTTACCGGAAAAGGCAGTGAGTATATCGCGAGTGAAGCGACTCGTGCCGGCGTCTCGGACTACATCCCGGTCCGGTCGGAACGTGATAACTTCACACTACTCGCGGCCCGTATTCGGACACTCACGACGGCTGCCCGCAAACGCACGGAGGCCGAGCAGACGAAACGGCGCTTCCGACGAACGCTCGAACGCGCAACTGACGCGATTTACGCCGTCGACAGCGACTGGCGCATCGAGTATATGAACGAGAAAATGGCCGAGCGAGTCGACCGTGACCCGGACTCGGTCGTCGGAGAAACCATCTGGGAAGAGTTCCCGTCGGTCGTCGGAACGGAACTCGAAGACACGTATCGAACGGCAATGGAGACTGGTGAACCAGTATCGTTCGAACAGTATCTGGAAGAGCCGCTCGACTACTGGGTCGAAGTGCGAGCGTTCCCAGATGACGACGGGCTGACTGTCTTTTCGCGTGAAATTACTACCGAGCGAGAACGGGAACTGAAGCTAGAGCGCAGTAACGCGGTTCTGGAGAACATCCACGACATCGTGTTCGTCCTCAACGAGCAAGGTGATATCGATTCCGCGAATACAGCTGCAAAGCGGTTACTCGCAGGGGATCCGTCGGCCCAGCTCACAGGACAACAGCTCGAAACGGTCGTCGGTGACCGCGTTAGCGATTCCGATATGACGCGATTCTCCCAGGCAGTCGAATCGACGCTCGACGAGATCGAGAGCGATGGTGGGTCGATGGGATTGTACGATGCAGACCTCCAACTCGACGTCGTGGTCGGGACCAGCGAGCGGACATTCGACGTCCGGGTAACCCCGTTCCAGAGTCGAGCGAGTAAGCAGGTCGTCGTTGTCGCTCGAGACGTGACCGAAGAAAGCGAGGTGAAGCGTCAATTGGAACGAGAGCGGGACGCACTCCAGGATCTCCAAGCCGTTATGGCAGAAAGCGATGTCTCGATCGAGTCACGCCTCGAGAATCTCCTTGAAGTCGGTTGTCAGACGCTCGGACTCGAAATCGGCATCATCTCGCGGATTCAGGACAGCGACTACACGGTCGAAGCAGTTCATGCACCAGAGGCTGATATCGAAGCTGACGATCAGTTCGATCTCGAATCGACGTACTGTGCGGAAGTCGTCGGCACGGATTCGGTCTGTTCGTTTGCAGACGCCGTTAGCGCCGGGAAAGAGACGCATCCTGCCTACCGTGACTTCGAGTTAGAATCGTACATCGGCGTACCCCTCATCGTCGATGACACGCGTTACGGAACCGTCAATTTCTCGAGTCCGACGACGCGAGTCGCGCCGTTTGGAACGCTCGAACGAACGTTCGTCGAGCTGGTTGCACAACTCGTTAGTACCGAACTCTCGCGTCGTCGTGACCGTGCCGAACTCGAACGTCAGGGGTTCCTCTTCGACCGCGTTCAGGACGTCGCAAACATCGGTATCTGGGAACTCGTTCCATCGAGCGGCGAACTCACCTGGTCTGATGGGGTCCGCCAGATCCACGGCGTCGACGAAGACTACGAGCCCTCTCTCGACGGCGCAATCGAGTTCTATCACCCCGACGACAGAGAGACGATTACCGAAGCGGTCGACCAGACAATCGAAGACGGGGAACCCTACGACCTCGACCTTCGAATCGTTCGACCCGACGGCGAGGTGCGTGACGTTCGGGCGTGGGGGAAATACGTTGAGGACACACCACGGGGTGACCCAGTACTTCGAGGCGTTTTTCAGGACATCACGGAGCGAGAAGCGGAACGCCGGAAGCATCGAGAACTCGCGGAGGAATACGAGGCGTTGCTCGAAACGTCCGGGGACGCGATATTCTTGCTTGACGTCGATACCGCTGGTGAGAACCCCTCGTTCGAGTTTGCCCGACTCAGCCCCGGATACGAGTTACAGACCGGAATTACGACCGAGGAAGTTCGCGGCAAGTCGCCACGAGAGGTGTTCGGCGACGAGCAGGGTGCTGAACTCGAGACCAAGTACACTCGCTGCGTCGATCAGGGTGCCCCTGTCTCGTATCGCGAGGAACTCGACATCGGTGACGGTGCTCAGTTCTGGGACACCAGCCTCGCACCAGTACTCGTCGACAACGAGATTGTTCGAGTCGTGGGCATCGCTCGAAACGTCACCGAGCAGGTCGAACGAGAGCGCGAACTCGAGGCGACGAACGAGCGACTGGAATCGCTCATCGGGGCCACGCCACTCACCGTCATGGAAATCGACACCGATGGCAACGTCATCCGTTGGAACGACGAGGCCGAGAATATGTTCGGCTGGTCGCGAGACGAAGTGCTTGGTGAGTTCAACCCGATTGTTCCGGACGAGCAGCAAGAAGAGTTTGCCTCACACAAGCAGCGCGCCTTGAGTGGCGAGCGGATTCGGGCGAAGGAGATACAGCGGGAGACAAAAGACGGAGACGAACTGGACCTGCTCTTGTCGGTCGCGCCGATAACGGGCTCCGACGGGGAAGTCACGAGCGTCCTTGCCGTCTTGGAGGACATCACCGAACAGAAACGGTTGGAAGCTCGCCTCCGCTCGCTTCAGGACACCGCACAGCAGCTGAGCGGCGCTGAATCAAGCGACGAGATCGGAGCGATTGCCGTCGATGCCGCGGCTGAGATACTCGACCTCGGTGTTACCGGAATCTGGGAATACAACGAGCGAGAGAACGCGCTCGTCCCGATCACGGAAACGCCTGCAGCACGAGATCTGCTTGGCGAGTCTCCCCGATTCACTCCTGGAGACAGCCTTGCTTGGGACGCGTTTGAGTCCGGAGAAACTCAGGTATATGATGATGTCCAGGCCGAGGGGCAACCCCACAATTCGAACACAGAGATACGGAGCGAAATTCTCGTCCCACTGGGTGAGTCTGGACTCATGTCGACAGGGTCAGTTTCCACGAAGGTCTTTTCTGATACGGACGTCGACCTGTTCCGGATTCTCGGTGCGACTGTCGAGGCAGCACTCGCACGAGCGAACAGGGAAGAGGAACTACGCCGACAGAACGAGCGACTCGACCAGTTCGCGAGCGTCGTTGCCCACGACCTTCGGAACCCGCTCTCTGTCGCAATGGGGTTCCTCGAAATCGCGGAGGAGACCGGGAACGCGGAGCACTTTGAAAAAGTAGAATCCGCACACGACCGAATTGAACGACTCATCGAGGACCTCCTGACGCTGGCACGTGGGGAGACGAAGATCGAGAATGCAGGAGAGATCGACCTCGAGAGTATTACGACAGAAGCATGGGGATATGTAGACACTGAGGAGGCAACGCTTACAGTTGCAGATGGAGTTCCGGAAGTTACCGGCGACGCAGGGCGGTTGACTCAGTTCTTCGAGAATCTCTTCCGGAACGCAGTCGAGCACGGGGGTGCTGATGTCACGGTGACCGTGGGTGGACTGGACGGAGACGATGGATTCTACGTTGAGGATACCGGCAGCGGGATTCCCCAGGAGCAGCAAGACGACGTGTTCAAACACGGCGTCACGTCCAGCGAGGGGGGAACCGGGTTCGGCCTCTCGATTGTGGCCGACATCGCGAAGGCGCACGGTTGGACAGTTTCGGTGACAGACGGAAGCAATGGCGGGGCACGGTTCGAGTTCAAGCGGTCGAAATAGTACCCGTTGTCAGTGAGCAAACCGTGCCTGCGGCCTATGCATTGAGAGAACCAGTCTCAACTTATCACATTCTTGGCGCACTTATAAGCCTACAAACGAGACTGTCTGATTTCCGAATGGGTAGGCCAAATCAGGGTGCGAAAACCGGGTGAAGTCGATTCAGCGACCGGACACGAGTCTACTGGTCAACAGATGTCGAGAAAACGAGTGAAAATCGACAGAGCAGCCGCTACCGAACTCTCAAACCGGAATGAGAAAAGCGTTACCCGAACTCACGCAGGAAGTCCCCTAACGCTCGCACGAAGGTCTTCGCCGTGATTACAGGCGGCGACCGAATCGGCTCGTCGAGCGCGACCTTGATCAGATAGTCCGTGAGCCGCCACAGGTTGTAGATCAACGTCGACAGCGCAAAGTTACAGAATCGAAGCCGATAGTCCGTCGACGACGTCTTCGGCATGAAGCTCTTGATCGACTTGTACTGGTTCTCGATGTCCCAGCGCCGACTGTACCCGTTCACGACACTTCGAATCTTCTCAGGTTCCACGCGGTCCTGATTCGTCACGAACACCGCGTACTTCCCCTCAGCATCGTCGCTCGTACTCGGCGCGTAGAGGAACTCCGCTTCGTGGTGAACCTCGCCATCGATTCCCAATGGTACGTCGTGCTTGACAGCTGCGTCTGCCGTCGGATGCTCCTGAATATCCTGAACCGCCGTCAACTCATCTTCATACTTCGGAACTGGTGAGAGGTACGTGATTTCCCGATCGTGGACGTCCGCGTACACACGATTCACGTAGAATCCTCGGTCGAACATCACCGTGTCCAGATCGACGAACCGCTCGGCGCTGTCCAACAGCCGACTCACGAGGTCGGCTTTCGAGTACGATGGCGAGTCGTCGGGTTCCCATGCGGAGTTCTCTTTCACCGGCTCGATACCGAGAACAATCGGTGCGTGGTCACCGACCAGTGTGATCGTCGCGTATTTGTATCCACGCTTGTACTCGCCGTCTTTCTTGTACCCGCTCACCATCTTCGGGTAGTCCGGCTTGGCGATACCCGCTTCCTTGTCTTCCCACGGCCAGACGTGGAACTGCTCGTGGGTGATGTCGATGGCTGCAATCGTCTCACGCGACTCGAAGGGGTTCTGACCGCGAATCGAGTTGATGATGTTGTCCGTCGCGGCGTCGAACGCTGTCATAATGGCGTCTCGAATCCGGTCGGTTTCCGGCATTGAGTCGTCGTCCTCGAAATCCTCGAACGTGAGCTGACTATCCGAGTCCTCTGGAGTAGCAATCTTCTTCATCGCCCGCAGGAACGTCGAGTCGTCACAGATGAGGTCATCGTCGGTGAGCCAGCCGTACTCCGATTCCGAGTGAGCACTCCCCTTGTTCGCACAGATCCGCGCGAACATATCCAGAATTACCTCGTCGGAGTACGTCTTGTGGGCCGCTCGGTGCGTATCGAACTCGGGAAGGACGTGTTTTCGAGCGAGCGTCAGCGTCTTCTGGGCTTTCTCCTTCTTGTACTCGCTCTCGCTCTTCGAAGTCGAATTCTCAGGTTCCGTCGGAATGGTTGGAACAAGGCCTTCCGTGAGTACGCCGTGATTGAGCGCGGCCTGTCGAACGCCAGCGACAGTTCTGTTCAGAACCTCTTGTGTGTTCTCACTGAACTGCGCGTGCGTATACGAGAGCTGTTGCTGGGTCGGAGTATTCGAGAGATCGGTGGTATCGAGGTGGAAACTCTTGACCAAGCTCGGCTCCCGCCCGAGTCGTTGGGCTAATTCGTTCTGTGAGATACCCCGAATCCCTTTGAACAGGAGCGTGCGGAACATCTCATCGGTTCCAAACGTCACGCGGTTCTGATCGCGAGCATCCTCGAGGTTGTCGACGGGGATCGATAGCTGACGAATCACGTCCCAGAGGTGGTCTTCACGCTCACAGAGCGTCTCCGCGTGGACAATGATTGAGTCAGCAACAGCCGACGGGTCAGTCAGCATTGAACCACCTCGGGGGTGAACTGATCTGCTTCTGAGGTGTGCTCGACCAAATACTGATGTAATTCTGTGTAGAGACATCCGCTATCCAAGAACAGAGATCAGTATAGAATAGAGTGGAAATAGTGTAGAGCATTTTGCGATGATTGTATGCTCTGAGCTTATTGTGGGAGATACATCAAGGGGTATGCGCGCTATACTTGGAGAATTAGTTGTGGCCATAATTCGGTATGGGTCAAGAATCAGTATGAATCAATTTTCGGTTGGATTTATAGTAACGTGCGAGAAGAAGGAGGTACGATGGGCTTGGACGAACTTGAGGGGTTTCTTCGGAAGAAGGGAGCGGCAGAACTCATTACGGAGATTGGGACGGGAACAGCGACATTCAACGCGCTCGTTGACGCGGTTGCAGTAAGTGGCTCGACAGTTTCCTCGCGACTCTCAGAAGGTGTTGAGCGCGAAGTGCTCACGGTCAGCCATAAGCCAACCGAACACGGGACAGAGAAGCGGTATGCGCTCACGATTCTTGGACGCCGTATCTACGATTGGGCAGCGCAAACGGAATTCGAACGGAAGGTCCGGAAGCTTCGCCGGGTTCAGCACGAACGTGAGACGGCGTTCGAGCGGATGGTTGGGAAGCTCAATCGAGATATGGAGATTCGCAAGATGGTCACCGATTCGGAACCCGTAGAGGATCAAGAGATTGATCTGCCTGAGGGGGCGTCTTTGGTGCCGAAGATGGCGTCAGAAGAGAAGCTTCGTGAAGCCAAACACGAACGTATGGAAGCGAATCTCAAGCCAATCGAAGAACTCGAGGACGCCGGTGGAACAGGAGAGGACAGCGACTGAGACAAACGATCTATAGCGGCTCCGCTGCCTCTTGTGAAATCCTCAGCCACAAATGGACCTGTTCCAGCTGCCGTTCAGGGCAGGAAACACACCAGACGCCTCATCCACCGTCTCATGGCTCATGAGTCACGAGATGATCTATATTTTAAGTAGTTTATCAAGATACCAACTTCTTCTTATAATACTAAACCTAACTAAACGGACAGAGAGAATATTCTCAAGGGGCTTTATTTGAATCCTCAATAACCAACAATTCTGGGCTCTCGACCGCTAAGCCCATCAAGCGAACATTTTGAACGGTCAATCTTGAGTCCTTGGTTAACTCTGAAATTGAAGGTCGTTCAATGACTCCAGCTCGGACACCGAATTAAGTTAGACCCAGTCCCCGCCGAAATTACACCAACAGCAGATTTGCTCAATTTCGCCACTAGCCGCCATTTCAACTAGCAAACCAATACAAGCGACGCAAGTACCTGGCCATGCTGCTATGGCTGGTACCCATGCGTTCTAGTTTAGTAGCGATCAAAGCCGAACTCACCTCGTTCAACCTGCTCACGTAACCGATCTCTGTGTGGATTTGGATTTCGTGACGCCCACAGCAACAGCTCGTCCAAATCCGGCAGTTCGTAGCCCAACTCGATCATGAGATACAACTGGATTAGATGACCGTGGCGTTCCACGGCGAGCGAACAGCGACGCCGAGGGAGCCGCGACGCCGACGAGTCGGCGTCTGCGGCGGCTTCGCCCTCTCGCTGTCTTGCCTCGAGCGACCGTAACTCATCCACGATTACACGACTCATCATCAACGAAATTGCGGCCATGATGATCAGCGCCTCGATGATGTAGCCGTCGGTCGTCTTGATCTCGTCCAAGCCGAACCGCGACTTCAGCTCCTTGAACAGCAGTTCGACCTCCCAGCGCGCCCGATAGAGCTGCGCGATATCGGGCGCGCTGTAGTCCTCTCTCGCCAGATTCGTCAGATACAGATGGTACTCGTCGGTCTCCTCGTTGCGCAGGCCGACCAGTCGGAACGTCCGGGTCGCGCTGGCGCCCGACCCTCGTTTGCGCTCGAATGAAAGCGTGATGCGGACGTCGATTTCCTGTCGCTGCAGGTCCTCAAGGACGGCCTGCAGCGACTCTCCTTCCAGCGGAATGCTGTTGCCTCGCCACGTTCGCAGTTCTTCGACGATCTCGAAGTTCGCGTTGTCCTTCACCCGGGAGACGAACCACCCGCCGTTCTGGTCGATTCGGTCGAACAACCAGAAGTCGTAGAAGCCTAAATCAAGCAAGATGAGGGCGTCAGCTACCCACTCACCGGTGGGTAGCTGACTCCGTTCGTGAGTTGTTCCGTCGGTTGTGCGGAATCGCGTTGGAAGGCCCGTCGAGAGTGACTCTGTGAGGTGGAGCTTCAGTTCGGCTTGATCTTCGCCGGTTGCTGCGTAGACATCAGCGGCGTCTTGATACAGCGAAACGATGGTTGCGTCAGCAATGAGGACGTCTCGAAAGCGTTCGAGACGTCCGTTCAAGTCTGCTCGTCCGGTATCGAGATTCTCGATGGCGTCATCGAGAATCTCTCGGAGGAGTGCAACGAATCCCGGTTCGAACCAGTCGTGAAACGCCGCGTAGGAGAGCTCATCGCAGTCAGCCATCTCGACGTAGCGGTCGAGAAACGCCTGCAAAGAGCGGTCTGAGCCAGCAGCGAAGCCAAACGAGAGTGTGTAGAACAGTGCAACGATGTCGAACTTGCGCTCACGCTCGATGAGATTCGTTGCGCGAGCGCGCTCGCGCAACTCATCGGAGGGAAACGCTCTTTGAATCCGGTCAACAACTACCGAGTCCGGTGGTGAGTACACATCATCCACCGGGTTCTTCAACCGGGTAGTTGCGACGATATCTAATCAACAAACAGCGACCGCATTCTCTGCTAAACTAGAACGCATGACTGGATACCCATGGATGAGGCCTATAACTTTCGGTGAATTGAGAGGAATTAGATGAGGACCAAAGTCAATCCAGAGACCTACTGTGACAGTCTTCACCCTTTCAGAGAACAAACACCCTCACTTTTCCACCTAAGCGAGGTTATCCGGACAACCACACCAATCAGCGATGTTCAGAAGCTCGTCACATCGGTTCAATGTCGTTCGTGTGAACGATCAGTGAACTCGACACTATCGCTCGGTGTATTCACTGCCGACTGAGCTAGAGAGCCGACAAACTGAGGACACAGAAGAAGTAGCACACAGAGGAAGACAGAGTGTTCTAAGGTCCCCCTTCGTTGGAATCACTAGTCGAGTCAACGGATACACCCTTGGCCAAAACTAGTGGAATTCTACATCCCTGAATTCGAGGGTGAACTAGATTCCGGGCTCTACACCCATGGTCTACAGGGGTGTACCCACGTCGATTTTCCGCAAGGGTGTACGCAGATCGGAACCAATCGAGGGTGAAAACGAATCACTATCGGCCCGATTTATTCGACAGTACTGATTTCTAATTTGCTTGTGTTTACCCACAGGAGTCCCGCTACTGCACGAATCTCATCCACATACAACACTGGCCAATGGAAACATCACCTCCTGTAATGCTCACCAAACACAACGTCAATACGCTAATTCGTCAGTACACCCTCTCGTTGGTGGGGTGTATCGACTGTATTCGATTGCCGTCAACGCCGAAATTGGGTGGGGGTTGACGACTGCTCGTATTGGGTTTTTCGACGACCACCCATCTTGTGCAATGGCGCTCCTGAGCGTACTCTGGGGGGCTTCTCGACGTGACACACGGGTTGTGTCTCTCGAATGGAGCGTGTGCTTTTGCTCGTTGATTTTGAGTTGCCCCAATTGAATCGACGAGTAGATTGTATTCCCGGGGGATTTCGAGGGTGTAGTTTGGTACTGTCGGACTCGGAGTTCCAACGAGGCTGGCTAGAGAGGATGAGCTGGCTTTGAGTTCAGCTGTCGACGAGACGGCGCGATGGTGCAAGCGCGTACGTGGTGAGTCCTCTCGAAGACCAAGGAATCGAGGCGGTGACTCTCGACCAAAGAATGAACGCGGCCACCGACAGAAATCCCCGTCGCCGTCCGCGAAGCGAGGGACGGCAGACCAGGTTACGACTTGCGCGGGTGCGGGTCGAATGCGTCCGTCTCGACTGGCGAGGCGCACAACACGCACCCGTCGTCCAGAATCCGCTCGCGGATGCCCGCGTCGACACACACCTCGACGCTGCACACCGGGCAGTCGAAGACGAACTGACCTGGCACGGCGATCACGACCGAAGCACAGACCCCAATCAGTATCTATCACACCCCATCATAGGGCGGGAATACATAGGCGAGTTATCAACTACACGTCGAGAATCGTATCGAGAAGCTTCGACTGGGCGGCCGAAAGGTGTTCGGTGAACGTCGAGCGGTTGATATCGAGCGCCGCGGCGACCTCCGTCGCGTTCGCCTCACGGGGGTGCTCGAAGTAACCCATCTCGTGGGCCGTCTCGAGGACTTCCCGCTGTCTCGCCGTCAGTTCGTCGCGGTCGACGAACACGAGCGAGCCGGTAGCGGAGTCCGGCTCTGACTGCGTGAGTCGCCGGAGTGACACGCCGTCGAACGCCGATTTGAGGTTGACGACGATGTCGCGGAACGACTCGAGGTCCGCGGCGACGAACGACAGCACGACCGCGCCGCAGTCCGCTTCGAGGTGGCGGACTGGACAGCCGTGACCCTCGATGAGTTCGCAGGCACACCGCGACTCCTCGGTGAAAGAGTGGGTGACGCGATAAATCGTCTTCTGTTCGTGGTGAAATATCTCGTCCGCGTCATCAATCGCGGCCGACGAGGGGGCGGTAAACTCGACTGCGGCGGTATCGCCGGTAGCGCCGACCGACCGCGAGACGGATTCGACTGCGGTCTCCTTCGACGCCTCCGACACCCGACAGATGGACGGGTCGGCCACGTGGATTTCACCGTGCACGCCCTCATTCATAGGCCGGCGTACGGTGGTGGTTCTGAAATATTCTTCGGCGAATCCGTTCGCAGTCACGCGGTTTCGCTTCGGATTCCCTCCGATTCCTCGACGAGGGCGGTATAAAGTCCCCGCACCCTATGGTTCGGGTGTTACTGGCCTCGGTGCAGATTTTCGAACGAATCGAAGTATGCTATATACGAGCTTGCTCGGGGCCAAACGGGTGAACGGATCGGCGCCCGGTTGGAGTGTGAGGCGGCGCGTCGGTACGCGGGGTGAGTCACCGTGAGACGCGGGACGGTCGTCGTGTTGCTGCTCGTCGTCGCGGTGCTCCTGCCGACGTGGTACGTGGCGCTGCACGGCGAGCCGCCGAGCGAACAGATAGAAATCGACCAGAGCGTCACCGAGATGCGGCCGCTACAAGAGATCGTCGACACGCCGGAGAAGCTCGCGCCGAGTCAGGTGGGCGTCATCGTGTGGGTCGCGCTCTTCGCGCTCGTCGGCGTCCTCGCCGCAGTCCACCGGTTCATGGACACGGCGGTCAGAGCCGGCCCGAGCGACGAACCGACCGTCGCAGACGGTGGTCGGGTCGGGCTTCCGTGGTTCTGGACGGCGGACCGCTGGGTCGTCGAGTACGACGACGCCTCCGACGCTATCGAGGGAATCGTGGCGATGGGCGGGCTGACCATCCTCGCTATCGTCTTTGCGGCGCTGTTCACCGGCGAGTATCTGACGCTCGCGCGGACCCAGTACTTCGGCGTCTACGCCGCGGGGATGTTCACCGCGCTCGCTTTGCTCACCGTATCGTACTACGCGTGGTTCCTCCCCCACGTCGAGGTCGCAGAGCGGAGGGGACACTAATGAGACTCGACAATCAGCACGCATCGGACGACTGCGACGAGCACTGCGCTGACTGCGGGGACGACAGCAACCACCAGCCGAGTATCTTCTCCGACGACCGCGCCTCGCTCGCCCGCCGCGACTACGCGAAACTGCTCGCCAGCGTCGGGGGATTGACCGCCGTCGCGAGCCTCGCGGCACCGTTGGCGGGGCTGACTCGCGTCTTCGAGCGTTCGTACACCGGCCCCGTGTACTCGGACGGCATCTACCTCGTCGACGGCGACGGCGAGCGCATCGGCGAGAACGCCCTCAGTGAAGGTGAGAAGATGACCGTGTTCCCGGAGCCCCGGCCGGGCATCGAAAAGGCACCGACGCTGCTCGTGAGACACGCGGAGGACGCCTACGGTGGCGCAACGAACCTTGAGTACACGGTGTCGGGCTACGCCGCCTACTCGAAAGTCTGCACCCACGCCGGCTGCATGGTGTCGAACGAGGACGGAGCGACGCTCGTCTGCCCGTGTCACTTCGGCAAGTTCGACCCGACCGCCGGCGCGAAGGTGGTCGGTGGGCCGCCGTCGAGGGCGCTCCCGCAACTGCCAATCACGTTGTCGAGCGAGGGCAATCTCATCGCGACGGGCGACTTCAACGGGCCGGTCGGCCCGGGGGGCGAGTGATGTCTCGACTCGACCGCCTCGCCGACCGCGCCAACGACGCCGGCGACGAGGCGTACGACTGGGTAGACGAGCGGTTCGACCTCGACACCGGCCGCGCGTTCCTCGGGAAGGCGTTCCCCGCCGAGGACTCCTTTCTCCTCGGCGAGGTGGCGCTGTTCTGCTTCCTGCTTCTCGTCCTCACCGGGATATTCCTCGGGATGTTCTTCGAGCCGTCGACGAGCGGCGTCGAATACGAGGGGAGCGTCGCGAAGTTCCAAGGCCAAGAGGTGCCCGAGGCGTTCGCGAGCGTCCTGCACATCACCTACGACATCCCCTTCGGCATGTTCATCCGGCGGATGCACCACTGGGCGGCTCACCTGTTCGTCGCGTCCATCGGGCTGCACATGCTCAGGGTGTTTTTCACCGGGGCGTACCGCAATCCGCGCGAGCCGAACTGGGTCGTCGGCACCGGCCTAGCGGGCCTCTCTATGGGCGCGGCCTACACGGGGTACGCGCTTCCCTTCGACGAGTTCGCCGCGACGGCAACCGGCATCGGCTACAACCTCGCCACGTCGATTCCGCTCGTCGGAGGCGTGGTCGGGAAGGCGTTCTTCGGCGGGGAGTTCCCGTCGAGCGCGACGATACCGCGGCTCTACTTCCTCCACGTCCTCGTCATTCCCGTGGCAATCGGGGGGCTCCTCGCCGTCCACATGGCGATTCTCGTCCGCCAAAAGCACACGGAGGCCCCCCGCGATGACGACGTGCGAGGACTCGAAAGCCGGGACCGACGCCCGGTCGAGGGGTCCCCGTCGAGCGACGGCGGCACCGAACAGACCGTCTCGAGAGACGACGACAGCGTCGTCGTCGGCCTCCCGGCGTTCCCCAATCAGGCGGCCGTGAGCGCGGTCGTGTTCTTCCTCACGCTGGCCACGCTGGCGATGCTGGCCGGGTTCCTCCCGGTCCACAACATCGCCGAGTACGGGCCGAACAACCCCGCTGGGACGCCGGAACTCATCATGCCCGACTGGTTCCTGATGTGGGTCTACGGCCTGCTGAAACTGCTCCCGTCGTGGATGGGATTCACCGTTCCGCTCACCGACATCCACGTCTCGACGGAGTTCGTCGGCGGCGTCCTGCTGCCGACGCTCGTGTTCGGCGCGGTGGCGGTGTGGCCGTTCGTCGACTACCACGACGAATCGGTCCACTTCACGGCCGACCCACTCGACCGGCCGTGGCAGACCGCCGTCGGCGTCGCCGCGATTCAGTTCATCATGATTGCCTCCATCGCGGGCATGAACAACCTCCTCGGCCGGGCGCTCGGCGTCGGAACCGGCGTCGTCAATCCGATTTTGACCGTCGCGTTGTTCGTCGTCCCCATCGGCTCCGCAGCCCTCGTCTACCGCATGCTGGGCGACGACGCGGACGAGAGCCGAACCGGACGCGTTCCGGGGGAAGCCGGCGATGACTGACGCGAACACCGGCGGGGCTCCGCGGCGACGCATCGAACTCTCGCCTCGGACGTACCGACACCTCGACCGCGCGAGTAAGCTCCTCGGCGTGGCGCTCGTCGCCGTCGGCCTCGACGCGGGTGGTGACACGCTCGTGGGGATTTCGCTCGGCGTTCTGGGCGCCGGGCTGGCACTAACGACCGTCTTTTTACAGATAGATTCATGAACCGAACGAACACCTCGACCCCCGACGACGAGTCGGGAACGGACGAATCGCAAGCCGAACAGACGGACGACCCGCCGGCGGTCGGTGACCCGCCGGGAGAGCCGGCGACCGAGGGAACGAGCGTCTCCCGTCGTCGGTTCCTCGAAGGCGTCGGAATCGCCTCGCTTCTCGGCATCGGCCGGTCCGCTGCCGACGACGACCCGCTGTTCCAGATGGGCGGGCTGAACCCCGTCGACGACCCCATCGGGAACTACCCCTACCGGGACTGGGAGGACCTCTACCGCGAGCAATGGGACTGGGACTCGGTCTCTCGGTCGACGCATAGCGTCAACTGTACCGGCAGCTGCTCGTGGGACGTCTACGTGAAAAACGGGCAGGTGTGGCGCGAGGAGCAGGCCGGTGACTACCCGCGGTTCGACGAGAGCCTGCCCGACCCGAACCCCCGCGGCTGTCAGAAAGGGGCGTGTTACACCGACTACGTCAACGCGGACGAGCGAATCAAACACCCGCTGAAGCGCGTTGGCGACCGCGGCGAGGGGAAGTGGCGGCGCATCTCGTGGGACGAGGCGCTCACCGAAATCGCCGAGCACGTCGTCGACGAGGTGCAGGCCGGTCGCTACGACGCCATCAGCGGCTTCACTCCCATCCCGGCGATGAGCCCCGTCTCGTTCGCCAGCGGGTCGCGGCTCATCAACCTCCTCGGCGGCGTCAGCCACTCGTTTTACGACTGGTACTCCGACCTGCCGCCGGGCCAGCCCATCACGTGGGGCACCCAGACCGACAACGCCGAGAGCGCCGACTGGTACAACGCCGACTACATCATCGCGTGGGGGTCGAACATCAACGTCACCCGCATCCCCGACGCGAAGTACTTCCTCGAATCGGGCTACAACGGGACGAAGCGCGTCGGCGTCTTCACCGACTACTCGCAGACGGCCATCCACACCGACGAGTGGCTCAGCCCCGATTCGGGCACCGACACCGCGCTCGCGCTCGGTATGGCCCGGACCATCGTCGACGAGGGACTGTACGACGAGGCCCACCTCAAAGAGCAGACCGACATGCCGCTTTTGGTCCGGCAGGACACCGGGAAGTTCCTCCGCGCGAGCGAGGTTCCCTCGGTCTCGACCGACGCCGACCGACCCGAGTGGATGTTGCTCATGCTCGACTCTGACGGACGCCTCCGCGAGGCACCGGGGTCGCTCGGTGAACGCGACGGCCAGAAAGACTACTCCAAGAGCATCGAACTCGACTTCGACCCGCAACTGGACGGCGAAACCACGGTCCGAACCGAAGACGGGCGCGTCCGCGTCCGGACCGTGTGGGCCGAACTGCGGGACGAACTCGATGACTGGGGCCCGGAGACCGTCCACGACGAGACCGGCGTCGGCGAAGAGACCTACCAGCGCGTCGCCCGCGAGTTCGCCGAGGCCGACAAGGCGAAGATAATCCAGGGCAAGGGCGTCAACGACTGGTACCACAACGACCTCGGGAACCGCGCGCTCCAGTTGCTCGTCACGCTGACGGGCAACCTCGGCGAGCAGGGGACCGGCCTCGACCACTACGTCGGCCAAGAGAAGATATGGACGTTCCACGGCTGGAAGTCGCTGTCGTTCCCGACGGGCAACGTCCGCGGGGTGCCGACGACGCTGTGGACCTACTACCACGCGGGCATCCTCGACAACACCGACGCCGACACGGCCGCGAAGATACGGGAGTCCATCGACGAGGGATGGATGCCGGTCTACCCCGAGGAACGCGACGACGGCTCTCGTCCCGACCCGACGACCATGTTCGTCTGGCGCGGCAACTACTTCAACCAGGCGAAGGGGAACGTCGCCGTCGAGGAGGAACTGTGGCCGAAACTCGACCTCGTCGTCGACATCAACTTCCGGATGGACTCGACGGCGCTGTACTCGGACATCGTGTTGCCGACCGCGAGCCACTACGAGAAACACGACCTCTCGATGACGGACATGCACAGCTACGTGCATCCCTTCACGCCCGCGGTCGAACCGCTGGGGGAGTCGAAGACCGACTGGCAGATATTCCGCGAACTCGCCGCGAAGATTCAGGAGGTCGCCACGGAGCGCGGCGTCGGGCCGATTTCGGACCGGAAGTTCGACCGCGACATCGACCTCCAGTCCGTCTACGACGACTACGTCCGCGACTGGGAGACCGGCGAAGCCGACGCGCTCGACGAGGACCGCGCCGCCTGCGAGTACATCCTCGAACACTCCGAGGAATCGAATCCGTCCGAGAGCGACGACCAGATAACGTTCGCCGACACGGTCGAACAACCCCAGCGGCTCTTGGCCGCCGGCGACCACTGGACCTCCGACATCGAGGACGGGGCGGCGTACACGCCGTGGAAGGACTTCGTCCAGGACAAAAACCCGTGGCCGACCGTCACCGGCAGACAGCAGTACTACATCGACCACGACTGGTTCCTCGAACTCGGCGAGCAGTTGCCGACGCACAAAGAGGGGCCGACGCGGACGGGCGGCGACTATCCGATGGAGTACAACACGCCCCACGGGCGGTGGTCTATCCACTCGACTTGGCGAGACAACGAAAAACTGCTCCGCCTCCAGCGCGGGGAGCCGGTGGTCTACCTCCATCCCGAGGACGCCGCCGAGCGCGGCATCGAAGACGGCGACACCGTCGAGGTGTTCAACGACCTCGCGGAGGTCGAACTGCAGGCGAAGCTCTACCCGAGCAGCCAGCGCGGCACGGCGCGGATGTACTTCGCCTGGGAGCGGTTCCAGTTCGACGGCGACACGAACTTCAACTCGCTCGTCCCGATGTACATGAAGCCGACGCAGTTGGTCCAGTATCCGGAAGACTCCGGCGAACACCTCTACTTCTTCCCCAACTACTGGGGGCCGACGGGGGTCAACAGCGACGTCCGCGTCGACGTGCGGAAAGGCGGGGGTGATGCCGAATGAGCACCGACGACGGGCCAGCAGCACAGACCGACGGCGACGGGGTCGACCTCGCCGACGGTGTCGACCATCAGGTCGCCATGGTGATGGACCTGAACAAGTGCATCGGCTGTCAGACCTGCACGGTCGCGTGCAAGTCGCTCTGGACGGAGGGCGGCGGCCGCGACTACATGTACTGGAACAACGTCGAGACGAAGCCCGGGAAGGGCTACCCGCGCGACTGGGAGGACTCCGGCGGCGGTTGGACGGACGCCGAACACACCGAGCGAAGCCCCGGCGACATCCCCGACCAAGCGGACTACGGTGACGCGTGGTCGTTCAACCACGAGGAGGTCATGTACAACGGCGGCGACTGGCCGCTGCGTCCCGACAGCGACCCCGAGTGGGGGCCGAACTGGGACGAAGACCAAGGCGCGGGCGAGTATCCGAACTCGTACTACTTCTACCTCCCGCGCATCTGCAACCACTGCACGCACCCGTCCTGCGTGGAGGCGTGCCCGCGGAAGGCCATCTACAAGCGCGAGGAGGACGGCATCGTCCTCATCGACCAGGAGCGCTGCCGCGGCTACCGCTACTGCGTCGAGGGTTGTCCGTACAAGAAGGTGTACTACAACGCGACGCAGAAGACCTCCGAGAAGTGCATCTTCTGTTACCCCCGCATCGAGGGCGAGGGCCCCGACGGCGAGACGTTCGCCCCCGCCTGCGCGGAGGACTGCCCGCCGCAGTTGCGACTCGTCGGGTTCCTCGACGACGAACAGGGGCCGATTCACAAGCTCGTCGAGGAGTACGAGGTCGCACTCCCGCTGCATCCGGAGTACCAGACGCAGCCGAACGTCTACTACATCCCGCCGTTCGCGCCGCCGCAGCACTCCGAAGACGGCGAGACGGTGGACGTGGACCGCATCCCGCGGAACTACCTCGAAGAGCTGTTCGGCGACCGCGTCCACGACGCGCTCGACACCATCGAGAAGGAACGCGACAAGGTCGACCGCGGCGGGGAAAGCGAACTGCTGGATATGCTGACCGACACCAACCCGGCCCGAAAGTACCGGTTGGAGGTGTTCGACTGATGCGAGCAACGCGAGCGAAGTCGGGCTCGCCGGGACTCGTTCCGGAGGTGTTCGACGATGAGTGAACGTCGAACGGCCGCAGTCGCCGCAGTCGCCGTCGTGGTGCTGCTCCTGCTCGTCGCGGTGGCCGGCCCCGCGGCGGTGTCCGCGCGCCCCGCGAACGAGATTCCCGTCCAATCGGTCGCTGCCGACGACCGACCCCAGCGGCCCACGAGCGAGGCGTGGAACACCGTTCCGTCGGTGAACGTCCCGCTGACGAGCGCGCCCAGTGGCGTTCCGAACGCGAGCGACACCTCCGTCGAATCGGTTCGCGTCCAGTCGGCCCAGACCGACGAGCGGTTGTATCTCCGACTCTCGTGGGCCGACGGAACCGCCGACCGCAACGCCACCAGTCCGAGGTCGTTCCTCGACGCGGCCGCGGTGCAGGTACCGGTCAACACCTCGGTCCGCCCCCCGATTTCGATGGGGAGCACGCGGAACCTTGTGAACGTCTGGTACTGGAGCGCCGACGGGGAGACCGAGGAACTGCTCGCCGGCGGCCCGGGGTCCACGACCGAGTTCGAACGGACGGCGGTGGAGACGACGGCGAGCCACGACGACGGCCGGTGGACGGTCGTCATGTCGCGCCCGCTCGATTCGGATGCCGCCAACCGGACCTCGTTCGCCGTCGACAACGACGTGGACGTGGCGTTCGCGGTGTGGAACGGCTCCGAGATGGAGCGCTCCGGCCGGAAGTCGGTCAGCGAGTGGTACCACTTCCCGTTCGGCCCCGGACCGCAGGGGCCGCCGTACGAGTCGATACTGTGGACCGTCGCCGGCCTCGCCATCGTCGGCGTCGCGCTCGTGACTATCGAGGCGGTGCGGAAGAACTGAGGACACGACGATGGACACGAACACCAACGCGGAGACGCGAACTGACGACACGAACCGCGACACCGACCGAGTCGATTCGAGCGGGGTCGACCGACCCGCGGCGGCGCAGGCGGCGATCTATACCGCGCTGGCGACGTTGCTCGACGAGCCAGACGAGCGGCTCCACGAGCGACTCGCCGCCGGCGAAGTCGACGAGACCGTCCGGGGGCTCCTCGATGCGACCGGACTCTCGGTCGCCCCGCCGGAACTGACCGTCGACGACGACTACGAGACGGCCTGCGCCCGGTTCAACGACCTGTTCACGGTGGGCTACGCCGAGTACGCGGACCGGACGGACGGCTCGCTCGACAGCGAGGGGCCGCGTATCTCGCTGTACGAGTCGTCGTACCGGCCGGACGCGGCGTGGAACGACGTGAATCTCGACCTCGCACGCGCCTACGACTACTTCGGGCTCGAAATCGACCGAGAGGCCCGCGACAACCACGACTACCTCCCGTACGAACTGGAGTTCGCGAGCTACCTCGCGCGGCTGGAGGCCGCGGCCGACCCGGGTGACGGGCGCGCCGACGACGCGGCGCGGGCACGGCTCGATTTCCACGACCGTCACCTCCACGTCGTCGCCGGGGGCTTGGCTGAACGAGCGGCCGACACGCCCGGTACGGGTCTGTACGGCGAAGTCGCGAGCTTCCTCGACCGGTTCGTCGCCGCCGACCAGCGCGCGCTCGCCGCGCGTTTCGAGGGAGGTGACGGACCGTGACCGGTCGGGGCGTCGAGGACGCCGTCGGCTCGAATCCACGGCCGTCCGGAGTCGCCGCGCTCCGGTCTCGAACGCCCGACGGGGTGCTTCGAACACTAGCAGGCGTCCTCGCAGTCGTCCCGCTCGCCGCGGTGACGGCGTACCGCGTCGGCCACAACGTTCCCGGCGGTCTCCCGGCGGGCGTCACGACGCTTGCGGCCGACTGGTCGGCGCTGGCCGTGGTCGGTCCCGCGTTCGCGGGGCTGCTCCTCGCGGCGACCGCCGACAGTAAAGTCGAGCGCGTGGGACTCGCCTTCGCCGGCGGATTTGGAGTCCTGGCACTCGGGACAGCGGCCGCGGCGTGGCAGCCGGCTGCAATCGGCGTTTCGGTCGGGGTCGCGGTCGTCGCGGCGGACCGGTTCGTCGCGCCCGGACGGAAACGAGAGTGGAACGGAGCCCGACGAGCCGCGCCGGTCGGCTTCGCCGCGGTCGGTGTGGCGACCTCGCTCGCGGCGGCCGCCGGCGTGTGGCCGGCGACGCTCCGACCGCTCGGCTCCGGGGTCGCGCTCGCCGCGGTCGGCGTCGTCCCACTCGCTGTCGGCTGGGATAGAATCAGTGCGCTAGCCGGCATAACCGCGGGACTCGCCACATTCGGAATCGTCGCAAGCGCCCCGTACGTCGCGGGTGCGGTACTGCTCGTCGGCGGCGGTGTCGTCGGCGTTCCGACGAGTCTCGTCGCCTTCGCCGCGGCCGGCGGAACCGCCGGCGCCGTCTCCGCGCTCCGCGACGGTCGGCCCGCCGTCGCGCTCGGAGCCGCGTTGTTCTGCGTGGCCGGCGTCCCCGCGACAGTGCTCCGAGCAACCGGGGTCGTCGTCGCGGCTGCGTTGGTCGCGTACGACGGGGGTGAGCGAGCGTGAGAGACGAAGAGGAGGCGACCGACGGGCCGCCGGACCCGCAGCTACACCCCGAACAGAGCCCCGGATTCGGTGTCGACCCTGTGGGCCTCGAAGACATCGAAGTCGACCGCGACGTGACCATCGGCGAGGCGACGCTCGCCGACCTCGGCGCAAGCGACACGGAGCCCGTCGAGGACCACCCGGTCTCTGACCTGCTCGCGTCGCTCGCCGGTGACGGCGCGGTCGAGCGTCGGCGGGCCGCACTCGCGCTCGCCGAACGGGAGGGCGACAGGGTCGTTGTGGAAGCGTTGTCCCGCGCGGCGACGACAGACGAGGACGCCGAAGTGCGGCAGTTCGCCGTGGAGGCGCTGGCGAAACACGGCGGCGACCTCGCGGCCGAGACCGCGCGGGCGCTGACCGACGACCCCGACCCGTGGGTTCGGGCCGAGGCCGTCGTCGCGCTCGACCGCCTGGACCGGGGAGAACACGAAGCGGTCATCGAAGCCGCACTTGACGACGAGCACCACGCCGCCCGGCGAAACGCGCTCGTCTCGCTTTTCAAACTCCGCGGCGAGGGCGCGTGTGACGCGCTCGTTGCCGCCGCCGACGACCCGAGCGAGCGGGTTCGAGAGTGGGCGGCGCACCTGCTCGGCGGGGTCGAAACCGACCGGGCGGCCGAGGCGCTGTCCCGACTCGCCGACGACGAACAGAGCGTCGTGCGAGAAACGGCGGTTCGGGCCCAAGAGGTCGATTCCGGGAGCTTCCGACGCCAGTTCACGGGCGTCCTCGACGAGACCGACCGCACCCTGCCCGGCGAAGACGACCTCAACCGAACGCCGAACCTCTGACCATGAGCGAACACGAACCGACGAACCACGAACCGGCGAACGACGAGCCAGACACCGAGCCCGAGCTTCGAGACCGCGCCGAATCGGCGCTCCGAGCCGTCCGAGACCCCGATGCCGACCTCGACGTTTTCGAGGCCGGACTGGTCGAATCGATAACCGTCGACGGGGCGAGCGTGACCGTCCGCGCGGCCGTGACGGAGTTCGACGACGCGAACGCGACGCAGGTCATGCGCGCGATGGCGCAGGCGGTCCGCGACGTACCCGCGGTCGAGAGTGCGCACGTCGAACCCGTCTCGCCGTCGTCCGGCGGCGGTGCAACGGGCGTGGACGCGTTCGATACCGTCATCGCCGTCGCCAGTGCCAAGGGCGGCGTCGGGAAGTCGACCGTCTCGACCGGCTTGGCGTGCGCACTCGCCGGCGAGCACTCAGCCGGGCTGTTCGACGCGGACATCCACGGCCCGAACGTCCCGTCATTGCTCGACGTCGAAGGTCCCGTCCACTCGGACGACGAGGGCCACCCGCTTCCCGTCTCGGTGGCGGGGCCCGACGCCTCGCTCGACGTAATGAGCGTCGGATTGATGGAGTCGGGCGCGCCGCTGGCGTGGCGGGGCGCGATGGCGCACGACGCGCTGACCGAACTGTTCGCGGACACCGCTTGGAGCGCCGACGACACGCTCGTCTTGGACCTTCCGCCGGGGACCGGCGACGTGGTTCTGACGACGCTTCAAGAGATTTCCGTCGACGGCGTCGTCGTTGTGACGACGCCCTTCGAGTCGAGCCTGGAGGACACGGCGCGGAGCATCGAACTCTTCCGGGACAACGAGGTTCCGGTTCTCGGGGCGGTCGTCAATATGCGCGAGTTCGCCTGCCCCTCCTGCGGCGACACTCACCGGCTCTTTCCCGGTGAGGCCGCCAGCGAACGGCTTGACGCGACGGTGCTCGCCGAGCTACCGTTCTCCCCGCAGTTTCAGGAGACGCCCGCGCCCGGCGACGCCGCACCGGCGTTCGAGACACTCGCGGAGTCGGTCTCCGAGGCGGCGGCGACCGCGTGGGATGTCGACGCTCCCGACGGCGCACTCGACATCCGCGGGGACCCGCCGGAACGACGGAAGGAGCGGGTCGCAGAACGGTTCACCGCGCTGGCGAGCGGCGAAACGTTCGCACTCGTCAGCGACCGCGACCCGACGCCAGTCCGGCGGTTCCTCGGCGGGCTGACCGACCGCGCCCCCGCGGAAATCGACGGGTTCAGCGTCGAACGCCGAACGCCGAACGACTGGCTGTTGACTGCGACGAAACCGTAAGCGAGAGCCGATGGAACGACAGCCACCGGTGACCGGTATCGCGCTCGTCGCCGGCCTCTGTGCCGCGCTCGACGCGGAGAGGTGGATGACACACGCCCTGACCGGCATCCCCAGAACGTGGCCCATTTCCGTGTCTCGGAATCTATCCGGCTCCGACGAGTCCTCAGGCCCTCCGGTCCGACGAGGTACGAACCGGACGCGGGGGCCGTGTGTCTCCTCGAACTGACGCCAGTGACTGGTCGTGGCTTTTACCCGCGTCGAGACGCCACCCCCGCTATGGAACTTCAGATTACCGAGCTGGAGGACCTCGAGGAGAGAGTCGGGAACGCGCCCACTCGAATCGGTGAACTGCAAGCGGGCACCCGAGTCCAGTCGGACACCTTCTTCTCGCAGTCGTTCATGCGCGACCACACCGAGTTCGACTCGTTCGCCGGGTTCTGTGAGCAGAGTCCGTGGGAATTCGACGACATCGACGACGCCCGAGACATCTCGCGTGACCGCCTCAACGAGTATATCGTCGCCACGACCGATTTCGAGACGTGGGAGGGGATGAAAACGCAGGCCGCGGAGGAAGAGATTATCGACCAACTCGTCTCCTGACTACCCCACGACCGGGGCCGCGTTCAACAGGAGGTACAGGCCGTAGCTGATGACGCCCGCGCCCAGCATCGACCCGACCCACGACCCGATCGTGATGCCGACTTTCCGCGGTGAGACGCCGCTTCCGCCCGACGAACTGGCGGCGAGTCCGCTTCCGACGATACTCGCAATCATCACTTTGTTGAACGAGATTGGAATCCCAAGGACAATCGCGAGCTGTGCGATCAGAAAGGCGGGAATCAGGGCGGCTATCGACCGCCTCGGCCCGAGCGACGCGTATTCGTTCGAGACGGCTTGAACGAGTCGTGGCCCTCGAATCCACGCCCCGAGGAGGATGCCGCCGCCACCCAGCGCGAGCAGGTAAATCGACGAGAGCTGGAGGTCAGTCTCGAACACGGCTTCCAGCGGACCGGTCGCCAGGCCGACTTGCGTGCCGCCGCTCGTGAACACGACGACGAGCCCCAGCGCGACGAGGAACTGATTGATGCCCGCGGTCTCGTCGCGGTGGAGCAACGCCCGTGTCCCGACGAGCGCAACGAGCCCGCCGACCACGCGCACGACGACCATCCCGAGGGTGTACGAGCCGCCGACGACCGTCGGAAGGAACTGGTACGTGGTGGCGAGGTATCGGGCGACTGACCCCTGTGTACCGGCTGCGGTTGGAATGACCGTGAGCTGGATGTTGGCCAACGCGTAGCCGACCGCGCCACCGAGGACGGGAATCCCGACGGTTTCGGGGATGGCGTCGCTTCGAAGGCCGCGCGCGAGTCCGTACGCGAGACGCCCTCGACGAGCGGAATCGCGAACCAGGACCCGAGGATGACGACGTACTCGTCGACGGCGATGACCGACGCCATGCTGTCAACGCTCCCTCCTCGGTCGCTGGCGGTGAGAGAGAGAGATTGCCACTGGCTACAACGACGTATGCCCATGTATGAGAAAACCGTGGTAGGGGACGGATGAACCCTCCGAATTCGGGTATATCGACTGGTAATGAGCGAATCGTCTGGATAACTAATGCAGTTCATAGCGGAACTGACCACGGCCGTCCGCGACGTGATTAGCGACCGATTGTATTGATTACTAATAGCAATATTACCGGCGGAGAAAAAGATAAGTATAATCTGGAAAATCCAAATGTGTTGAATAATCTGAATAATGTAATATGGTTGTGTCTATCATCGGATTTAAGCTTATATTTTGTGCTGTTGAGGTACTACTGTATCGGGATATGAGATACTGATATATTCTCACTCCACCCGGCCTATATTAGAAGTGTTAGTTATCTACATGACTGGTGACAAACAGACTCCCGTAGTAACCCCGCCTCGGCGTTTCTCTCGGTGTCAGTCGTTGACGGACTCAGCGCGCTGCACCGTCGGTACACGACGAATCATCTCTCACGCCATCGACGACGCTGGCCCGCACGGCAAAAGGAATACAATGGTACTACTACCAGCACGGGGAAAACGGAGGCAACGTCGTCGAGTTCCCCCACGTTCTCGGCCAAGAGTACGACCTGAAGGGGTCGTTCAGGTTCAGTAACACGGACCCCATGGCCTCGACGGGGGACAGATAAATTCTATTAATGGTGGAATCACACCGAGAAATCGGTAGCTACCGCAGTCGACACCGTCGCACGTGGGTTTGACTCTCGCTGCCGTCGTACCGATGAAGACCGGCCGTGCATAACTGACCCACCCGTGTACCCCCTGCGTGGCTTCGGGCTGCTCCCCGAGTACTTCGTTTTCAGCGATTGTAATTACAGGCATATGTCTGTCATGCCTAGCTCTTTTCGACCCGGCAGTTCAGAGTCACAGAGCCCGAAGTCGTCGGTACGACTCGGAGAGCGCTCGCGCGCTCTCGCCGGACACGTCAACGACGAGATAGTCGGTGTGCGGGCGGACGTAGTCGAGGAGTCGGCGGACGCGCTCGGCGTCGACGGCTTCCAGCGAGTCGAAAACGAGGAACGGAACGTCGTCGGACACCTCGTGGACGAGGTAGCCGGCGACGGCGAACACGAGGCCGACGAGTTCGCGCTCCGACTCCGAGAGGTGGTCGATAACGTCTTCGTAGGTCTTCCCGTCGTCGGTCCGGCGCTCGATGTGGAGAACGAACCGTCCGGTCGAGAGCGCGTCGTCGCCGCCGTCTCCGTCGTTCCGGTGTTCGACCCAGACACGGGCGAGTCGGTCGTGTTCGAGGGCGTCGAGAACGTCCGCCATGCGGTCGTTGAACGCCGACACCGTCGCGCGTTCGAGCCGTTCGATGCGGTCTCGGAGGCCGTCGATTCGGTCGTCGATTTCATCCTTCCGTGTTTCGAAGTCCGTCCGTCGGTCGAGTTCGGCGTCGAGGGCTTCGAGTTCGTCGACGACGGCGTCGCGTTCCTCGCGCCGCCGTTCCAACTCGAATTCGACGCGGTTGACCTCGCGGTGGGCGTCGAGGAGCGCGGCGCGGTCGCCCTCGCCCGCCTCGGCGTCCTCGGCGTCGCGTTGCAGGTCGACGATGTCCGATTCGACATCGTCGCGTCGGGCTTGAAGGTCTTCGACGCGGGACCGACGCTCGGCGCGCTCGCGGCGTAACTCCTCGCGTCGGGTTTCGAGGTCCCGTCGTCGCTCTCGCAGGGCTTCGAGTTCCGACCGGCGTTCTTGGAGCCGTTCGATGCGGTCTGCGAGTTCGGCACGCTCCTCGCGGCGGTCGTCGCGGAGCGCTCGGAGTTGGTCGAGCGTCGATTCGATGCTCGCTTCGGGAACCGACGTTCCGCACGTCCAACAGACGACGCTGTCGCCGTCGTCCGACTCGCCGTCGCTTTCGTCGTTCTCGCTCTCGCTCTCGCGTTCGACCTCGCTCGCGGCGGCGACGGGCGATGTCTCCGACGTGAGGAACTGCTCGTTGAACTGGAGCGTCCGCTGCACGTCCGTGATGTCGGCATCCAGTCGTCGTTTTCGCGCCCGTGACTCCGCGAGTTCGGCGGTCAAGTCGTCGAGTTCGGCGGCCGGGTCGGCGGGACGCGAGTCCAGTTCCGATTCGATGTCGTCGATTTCTGCGTCGAGCGCGTCCAGCGACTCTCGCTCTGCTTCGAGTTCGAACTCAATGTCGTCGAGCGCCGCGTACAACTCCCGTCGCCGGCCCTGTCGCGCCTCTGCATCGGACCCGTTAGCGTCGGGTTCGGGATTCGCCTCGGCGTCGGTGTCGCCGTCGACCGCCGCGGATTCGATTCCGTCGAGGGTCGCCTGCCGGTCCGCTAACTCGGCCTCGAGTCGCTCGATAGTCGCGTCGAGTTCGTCGCGGCGGTCGCGGAGCCCCGGCCGCTCGGATTCGAGCGCCGCGAGCGCCTCGATTCGGTCGTCCAACTCGGCGCGTTCGGCGCGGAGGTCAGCGATTTCCTCGTTGACGGCGTCGATGTCGACCGAATGCACGACGAGTTTCCGCAGGTCGCGTTCGGCCGTGACCGCCTGTCGGGCCTCGTTCGAGCCGAGGAGGAAGGCGAACAGGTCGGCGGCCGCCGGGTCGTCGAGATACGGGTCGCCGGACGCGACGACCCGGTCGCCTTCTCCCGCGAACGTCCGCACGTACCGCTCGCCCTCGACGGCGAGTTCGACCCAACTGTCGTCGGTATCGGCGTCGCAGTCGGGCGAGTGCTCGTCGCTTCCCAGCGCGGTCACGAGACCCCGAAGGAGCGACGTTCGGTCGGCGGCGTCCCCTGCCGTGAGGACGGTGACGCCGCGTTCGAACGCGACGGTGGTCTCGTCGAAGCCGCCGATTCCGGCGACGGTCAGGCGGGCCGGTCTGTTCGTCGTGGCCATACGGTGACCACACCGGGCCCCGTGAAAACAGTTGGTGACGAGTCCGAAATCCGTTCCATAGATATCTTTGGAACGTGTTTCTCGCCCCGAGTTCGAATCCGCGTATCGGCGTCTTGAGACCGCGGTTTGAGCCGTCTCGGGAATCAATCGTCGATTCAGTCGTCGATTCGTCCGCGACGGCCTTCGTGCCATTCGTCTTTCTGCCTCGTATCTCCGTCTGACGGCGGTGGCATACAACTCGTTCCACAGATATCGGTGGAACGTGTTTCGAACCGCGGCGGGCTTCGGAACGGCTTTCGAACTCGGGACCCAGTCGCTTCGGGATGCTCGATATCGGGGAGGACGATGCGCGAAGCGGCGTTAGTCGCAGTCGCAACCGCCGCGGTCGATGAGGGATTCGACGGTGTAGTGAGCGTTACAGTCCGGGCAGTGGACGCGAACGTCGACGTACACCTCGGCGGTCTCGGGATCGACGTCGAGTTCGTCGGCGGCCGCGAGGTCGGACAGCGACTTCTCGGTGACGCGCTCGACGCGACCAAGCAGGCGTCGGATGGTTTCGGTGCGGTGCTCGCGGAGGTCGCCGTCGTCGCGGTCGGTCTCTGAGGGCGGCGTCACGCCGCGGTACGAGGTGAGATAGGTGCGCATCGCCCGATGCGAGACGAAGTCGGCCTCCAGTCGCTCGACGTCGACGCCGGTGCGTTCGAGTCGGTGGACCGCTTTCGTCCGCGCCCCGCTCGACACGTCGTCGTCGGTAAGCACGCGGTACAGGGTCTCGATTTCGCCGTCGAGGGCGCGCTCGTTTCGCCCGTCGAGCGCCGCGCGGAGGAGCCGACGGTTGAACGCGTCAGCGAGGTCGCGGAGGCTCGACCGCGCGCCCGCCTCAGCGGTCCAGCGGCGTTCGAGCTCCGCGCCGAAGCCGTCGAAGCCGCGCTCGCGGAGCAGTCGGCTGACCTTGCTCTCGGGGCCGCGTTTCCCGCCCGGGGAGTCGTGTGAATCGCTCACTACCGACTGCTATTCGGTGCGTGCACATATGCTTGACGCGGGGGGAGACGTGGTTCCGGGCGAGGGTGCGAAGGTGGAGACAGAGGACGGCGGGTGCAAACGAGAAGCCGAGACGGAGCCTCAGTAGTTGGCGGCGTCGCCGCGACCGGCCGACGGGCCTCGGCCGGCCGACGATTCGCGGTCCGAATGTACGGCGGCGAAGTCGTCTCGGGCGTCCCCGCCGACGCTCGTCGCAGGCGACCCCGCGGGCGTCGATTCGGCGTCGCCGGCGTTCTCAGCGACCCGGTCGGTGGGAGACTCAGTCGAGTCCTCGGCGGTTCTGAGGGTGACTGCGACGGTCGTGCCGCCGTCGGGGTCGTTTTCGACCGCGATGCTCCCGCCGAACTGCTCGACGAGCGCGGCGACGAGCGAGAGACCGGTTCGGGAGTCGGGCGTCTCCGCGACGGTCTCGCCCGCGTCGAGGAGGGCGTCCTCGGGGAACGACGCTCCGTCGTCGGAGATGCGGACGGTCACGGTCTCCGCGCCGCAATCGGCGCGCAGACGGACCTGCGGGCGCTCGGCGTCCGCCCGCTCGACCGCCGTGACGAGGAGGTTCCGAAAGACCGCGGAGAGCATGCTGTGGGCGAGGACGTTTACCTCGGGGAGGTCGCCGGCGACGACCACGTCGGCGTCGTACCCGGCGCGGACCTTCTGAAGCTCGGTCTCGACGGTTTCGACAAGCGGCTTCGGTTCGAGGTCGGCGGCGCGGTCCGAGGTGAGCACGTCGGTGAACTGCGCCGTGCTCTCGGTGAGGTCGATGATGCCGTTGCTCGCGGCGACGATGTTCTCCAGTCGCTCGTCGGCCCCTGACCCGGCCTCCTTCCGCACGACCGACGCCCACCCGCGGATGACCAGCGCGTCGTTGCGGATGTCGTGTTGGAGGACGCGGTTGAGGACGGCGAGCTGTTCGCGCTGTTGGCGGAGTTCTGTCTCCCGTCGCTGGCGCGCGACGGTCCACCGATAGAGGCCGAACACGAGGAGCACCGCGCCGACCGCCTGCGCGCCGTCTTCGAACAGGTAGCTGAACCAGACGGGCTGTTCGACGAACTCGTCGAGGAAGTCGGTCAGCGCGAACAGGTACGAGGCCGCGACGCCGCCCGCCAACGGATAGAAGACCGATGGGTCGCGGATTCGTCGCACCACGAACAGACACGCGAAGAGCACGGCGACGACGACGCCCTCGCCGACGAGGTCGAGCGCCGCCGTCGTCGGGTCCGGCGGGAGCGCCGCGAGCTGCGCGACGACCGGGATTGCCGACCCGGCGGCGACTGCCCACGGGAGGTATCGATGCGTGGCTCCGGCGGGTTCCTCGCTTGCCTCCGCTGATTCGTCGTCCATTCCTCGCGTCGGTGTTTCGGGTTTCATCTCGGTTCACCACACCCCGAGCGTCTCCCGCGTCCGACCGGCGGCGTCTGTCTCGCTTGCATACTCTCGTTGACGGCGATGTCCGATGAAGTGGTTGCTATGTGGATTGTCTGCCTCACTTTCCGTTCGGTAGTCGTCCCCCGTGTTCGGTAGTCGTACGGAGTCGAAAATAGTTCGCGGGTCGACGCGTGCCGACGCGTGCCGTCAGCTCAAGTAAACACCCAGACCGCGGCGACGAACAGCAGCGACCCGAAGACGAACGTGACGTCTCGGGTCCGCACCATCATGCCCTCGGTCCGGAGGGCTTGGCTCTGTTCGTCGCCCAGCGAGCGCGAGAACCCCTTCGTCTCCATCGCCTCGACGTTGACCCGCGAGCGCTTCGCCACGTTGAAAATCAGCGGGTAGAACGCCTTGACCGAGAGCGTCAGCAGGTAGGAGAAGTAGCGCCACCTGAACAGTCCCTGTTTTTCGGGAACCTTGCTCCGGAGGCGGAAGGAGTTGATGAGCGCGTGGTACTCCTCGACGAGAAGCGGCATCATCCGGTAGCCGTAGGCGATGGCGAACGTGAGCTGACGGGGGACGCCCAGACGCAACATCCCCTTGCTGAGCTTCTGCGGGCTCATCGCCGAGAAGACGGCGAGGCTGATGACCGAGATAATCGTGAGCTTGAGGAAGAACGGGACGAGCGCCCCGACGGCGTCGATTCCGACTTCCTGACTGGTCGTGGCGGTGTGGATACCCCGACCGACCGCGGCCGCGACGATAGTTCCGGTCTCGGCGAACACGCTCACATCACCCGTCGTGACGCCTTCGACGACCCGACCGGCGTTGTCACCCAGGTGGCCCACCGCTCGCATCGCCCCGCCGATGAGCGGGACCAACACCACGAAGAAGCCGACGTTGGTGACTTGGCCGAACAGGAGCAACGCGAGGAGGTATTTGCTGACCTGCGAGAGCGCGGCGAGCACGAAGGCCGCCGCGAGCAGGATGGCCAGCGGGAGCGTGTCGTAGAACAGCCACGGAATAATCATGAACAGCACGGTCCACACGAGCACCACGCGCGGGTCGAAGCTGTTCAACAGGGCGTCCTCGTTGTCGTAGGCGGTCCGCATCAGGTCCACCTTGATGTCGGTGACCGAGATGTCGGTGAGCGCGTCGACGTACTTCATCGCGCCCCTCCGTCCGACTCGGCTTCGTCGTCGCTATCGCCGGCCTCACCGATGCCGCCGCCACCGCCAGCTTCGACCACGTCGTCACCGAGCGACCGAGCCAGCGTCTCGCACATCGCGTCGGTGCTGAGGGCGGGGGATTCCAGTCCGAGTCGCCGGCTCAGTTCGACCACCTGCGGCTGGCGCAGGTCGGTCTCGGCGAGGAGGTCCGGGTCGGAGAACACCGCCGCCGGCGGCGCGTCCGCGAGCACCTCGCCCTCGCCCATGACGAGGACGCGGTTGGCCCACGCCGCGACCAGTTGCAGGTCGTGCGAGGCGACGACGACGGTTTCGACGCGGCTCTCGGCCTTCCGGAGCATGCCGGTCACCTCGCGGCGGCTCTGGAGGTCGAGACTGCCCGTGGGTTCGTCCAGGAGGACGACCGTCGGGTCGGTCGCGAGCCCGATGCCGAGCGACGCGCGGCGCTGTTGGCCGAGGCTCATCAGGCGACCGTCACGGTCCGCGAGGTGTTCGAGGTCCAGATACGCGAGAATCTCGTCGACGCGGTCGTCCACGTTCGGGGTGTCGCGGTTCTCGAGGTAGTAGGCGATGTCCTTGCGGACGGTGTCCTCGACGAACATCTCCTCGGGGTTCTGGTGGATGTAGACGGTGTCGTCGGCCAACTGCTCGGGAAGCGTCTCGCTCGTGTCGCGTCCGAGAACCGTCACCGTCCCCCGGTCGGGGGACTCTACCCCCGTCAGCAACCGCAACAGCGTCGACTTCCCGGAGCCGTTGGCACCGACGAGGGCGACCCGGTCGCCCGCGTGCAGTTCGAGGTCCAGCCCATCGAGGACGTGGTTGTACCCCTCTCGAAGCGTGGGGTAGCCGTGACCGACACCGCGCATCGTCACCAGCGCGTCCCTATCCTGTTCGCCGTCGGTCGGCGCGCCGCCGGTGTCCGCGCCGGCTGTCGCCACCGCGCCGCCGTCGACCGCGGCCCGCGAACCGCGTGCCGTGGCGGGCTGAAACGCCGTTGCCGCCTCGTCGACGGTCACGGGATACCGACCACTGGGTAGGGTGCCCGCCTCGGACGGCAGGCCGTCGGCGATTTGCGTGACCTGCGGCGGGTGGATGTCGTGGGCGAGTAGGTCGTCGAGTCTGTTGAGGCCGACTTCGACCGGTTCCTTCCAGGCGACGCCGCCGTCGGAGACGAGCACCATCTCGTCGCAGTAGTCGGCGATGAACTCGGAGTGGTGTTCGATCACGATGACCGTCTTGTCGCGCTCCTCGTTGAGTCGTCGGAGCTGTTCGTACGTCTCGCGGGCGTTTCGGGGGTCGAGCTGTGCGGCCGGCTCGTCGACGAAGATGAACTCGGGGTCCATCGCCAGCACCCCCGCGAGCGCGACGAGGTGTTGCTGGCCGCCGCTCAGCTCCCAGATGAACCGGTCTTCGAGGTGGTCGAGACCGAGGGTTTCGAGCGCGCGGGTCGCCCGCTCGGCGTAGTCGTCGAGCCCGTGGTTGAGGGGCGCGAACTCCACGTCGTCGCGGACCGTCTCCTGAACGAGTTGGTTCTCGAAGTCCTGAAAGACGTAGCCGACCGTCTTCGAGAGTTCGGCCACGTCCGACTCGCGGGTGTCGGTGCCGGCGACGCTGACGCGCCCGTCGAACGTCCCCTCGAAGAAGTGCGGGATGAGGCCGTTGAACGTCTTACACAGGGTCGTCTTGCCGCTGCCGTTGCCACCGACGACGGCCGTGAACTCGCCCGGCTCTATCGTCACGCTCGCGTCGCGCAGTACCGCCTCGTCGCCGCCGGGGTACTGAAACGTCAGGTCCTCGACGACGATGTTGTTGCTGCTCATGAAAACAAAAGATGGGGGTTTAGTCCTGCAAGCCGTCGACCTTGCGCTGGCGGTAGGCGACGAGCCCGAACGAGATGACCGCCGCGATGGCAATCGGCACGAACAGGAACGCTTGGCCGTACGTTTCGACGAACTCCGGCGTGAACGTGACGAGCCCGCCGCTGGTCTCGCTCAGCGTCTCGAACGCGAACGCGACGGGTATCAGCGCCACCCACGCGATGAGTCGCTTCAGCGACGTGCGCGTGAACATCGGGCCGTCGCGGCCCTCGACGGGGCTCATGCCGAGCAGCGGTTCGATTTTCCCGCGGAGTCGCGGGTAGAGGAACAGCGTCGGAATCGCCCCGAAGACGACGCCGGCGATGATAATCTGAAGCAGCGCCCCGATTCCCTCGGTTGCCCACACAGTCTCGGGGAGCCACGAAATCGCTTCGAGCTCTTCGACGCCGACGTAGAACTTCCCGACGTCGATGAACCACGCCGCGGTCTCTTCCATCGCCTTCGCGAGGAAGCCCACCGCCGCGATTTGCTTGACGTTCTTCGGGTCCGTGATGAGCGACATCGCGAAGAACCACGACAGCGTGATGACGATGAGGCCCTCGACCGCGCCGAGCGCGCTGAAGTCACCGATGAGAATTTCACCGAAGACGATGCCGCCGACCGGAATCGCGAGACAGCCCCAAAACGACCGGAAGAGGAGAACGACCGACATCGCGACGAACCAGAACGGTCCGATAGAGACGCCTAACCCGCCTATCGAGAACTCCGGCAGGAGTTCCGTAATCATGCTCTGCAAACCGTGCAGCGACATGACGAGGATGAACGCTATCATGTCCCTGTGGTCGAAACTGAACGCACTACTCGAGTTGTTGGACGTTGTCACCATCCGGGTGGTGGTCGTTAAGCGAATTGGTTAATCGTTGGTATGAGCACAGCGTACGACTGTATATCCGACTATACTCTGTGGAGTAATCGGTGGCAGTACATAGCAATCGCATCAGTATATCGCGCTCCGGACGCCGACCGGCCGCGGCGCTCGCGAACCGATTCGGATGCGACTGCACGAACTGCTCGCGTCAAAAAAAAGAACGGCACGGAACCGGGAATCGAGCGGTGGCGATGCCGCCGACGCCGACACCGACGCTGACGCCGATACCGACCCCGACCGTCAGGCGTCGGTCCCGCTCACGCAGCGCTCAACGTCAGCGCGGGACTTCATCTCCAAGACGTTGTACGGGGCGTCGATGTCCGCGGCGACCGACCGGAACGACGGGAGCGGTTCGTGCGCGTCTTCGGTGCCGTCGTTGTCGTGGAGGTGCGCGACCTGAATGCGGTCACCGAACCGCTCGACAAACCGCTCGTAATCGACGCCGGTCGCCTTCGCGTGCCCCACGTCGAGCGTCAACTTCAGGAACTCGTCGCCGACGCCGACGTCGTCGAGGAACGCGGCGAGTCGGTCCGGGGTCGCCGTGTGCCGACGCGTGCCCGGTTTGTCGCGCTGGTTTTCGAGGCAGACCGGGACGCCCACTTCGGCGGCGAACTCGGCGCACTCGCGGAGCGTTCGAACCGCCTGCTCGCGGGTGTGCTCGCGGACGTGGTCGGGGTAGCGCGTCCGAACCGACCCCCCGTGGACGATGACGCCGCCGGCGTCGATTGCCGCGGCGAGCTCGATTGCCTCTTTGGTCGCCGCGACCGCGGCGTTCCGAAGGCGCTCGTTGACGTTCCCGGGCGCGACGTCGAGGTGCGGGCCGTGGACCGTGTAGCTCACGTCGAACTCCTCGGCGACCGCCCGCAGGCGCTCGGCGTCTCGCTCGCCCGGTTGCACGTCCAGATACCCCGCGCGGAGTTCGACGTGGTTCAGGTCGAACCGCCGGAGGAACCCGGCGAACGAGGCCACCTCGTCGGCGTAGCGGATGTCCATCGACGCGCCGAACCGCGGTCGCTGGACGGGCGTCGCCTCAGACATCGACCCGGCTCGCGGGGACGAGTCGGTCGCCGCGGAGGACCGGCACGACCGACCGGGAGTCGATAGCCGTCTCGAACTCGTGGAGGTCGCGCCGCCGAATCTCGTGTTTCTGCTCGTATCGCGGCCCCTTCGCGGTCACGAGGAGGCGCGCGTACCGCTCGCGGTCGCGGTCGGTGAGGCCGTCGCCGTGGAGGCACTCGTCGATGAGCGCCGCGCCGAGGGTGTCGTCGGGCGTCGGCTGGCCGCTCGACCCGCTGGCGACGATAGTGACCGGCCGCCCGCGGGCTTCGAGCAGGTCCGCGACCGCCGCGGCGTTCGTGTAGCCGCCGACGAACACCTCGACGTCGGACCCGCCGCGCTCGCGGAGCGTCGAGACGGCGCGCCCGCCGTTCGTGGAGGTCATCGCGGTCGGTCGCCCGTCGAGGTCCAACTGCTGGACGTAGCTCGGCGAGTTGAAGAAGTCGTAGCCGGGGTTCGGCTCGTAGTCGTCGGTCTTGCCGCCGCCGATGAGACTGTCGGGGTGGTCCTCTTGGTACGCCGGTTCGTCGCCGCGCTCGTCGGTCACGTGGACGTACTCCGCCCCGAGCGCGAGCAGTTCCGCGACGGTCGCCGAGAAGTGGGTCACGTCCACCACCACGTAGTCGCCCGGCGTCGGCTCCGCCGGGATGTTCTCACAGCCCTCTATCAACGTCTCTACGAACGGCTCTGTCTGTCGTCCATCTGCGGACATAGCCCAGGCTCTCGACAACACCCACAAGTCAGTTGCTAGTAGCGATATATATCCGACCGTACTATCCGTAGTTCGGACGCCGCGTTCGACGACGCCGGGATCGGGAGAATACTCGGAAAGCAAACTATTTTCTACTAGATATTATGATAGTTCTCTCTCGCCGGTCGCGGTCCCGACCGCGGCTTGGAACGACGACGTTCTTCCGACGAATCGTCTGTCTCACTCCCTGTCGATTCGGGGGCGTACAGCGCCACACTCGGCGTTTCTTCGTTCGAGCGAGCCGAGCAGTCGGGAACGTCCCATCTCGGTCGTGATTTGGACGCGTTCCCGAACTGTTGGATGCCCCGAAACGCACCCGCTCCACCGCGGAGCGTGCGACCGCGTTCACACCGCCACTAAGATATCACCGAAACACTCTAAATCGCCCGAATTTTACCTGTTCGTGGCAAACGACGCCGTCGTCGTGGGTGGGGCTATCGACGCGGGAGTCCCGTGGTCGGCTCCCAGCCCGCCGGCGGTTTGCCCCGACTTCGGTCGCTTCGGCCACGAGACGGACAGACAAACTTATCAGTATAACTACTGTCTTACTGTTTGATTAGTGAGCTTCGAAAGCGTCCGTGGCCGCCGCGTCGTTGCCGCCGACAGCGTCTTCCACCGCCGGCCCAACGTCGATTCGAGATGACTCTCGCCACCGAACGACTCCGCCGATTCAAGACGCCGCTCCGGTACGCGATGGGTTGCCTCTACGTCCTCGCCGGCGTGATGCACTTCGTCGTGCCGAACGCGTACGCGCAGGTCGTTCCGCCCGTCTTCCCGGCGGCGCTCGCGCTCGTCTACGTCTCCGGCGTCGTCGAAATCGCCCTCGGCGTCGGCGTCGGCGTCCGCCGCACTCAGCGCGTCGCCGCGTGGGGGCTCATCGCACTGCTGATTGCGGTCTTCCCCGCGAACGTCTACATGGCGACGAGCGACATCGTGCTCGACGGCGTTCCGGCGGCGTTTCGGGAGCCCTCGGACGCCGCGCTGTGGCTTCGCCTGCCGCTTCAGGGCGTACTCGTCGCGTGGGCGTGGTGGTACACTCGCCCCGAGTCCGTCGAGGCCGACGAGTCGCGTTCGGTGCGGTGACTGTCTCCAAGCGAATTGGTGTGAATCACCACGCTGTCACGCGGTTTTTCGCGTCCAAACGGAACTGATTCAAGCGCGCCGGTGCGAGCCGTACCCGATGACCGAAGATGACACTCACGACCGCGTCGTCCCCGGAAGCGACGAGGCCATCGACTCGGCCGACGTTCGGGGCTACGACTTCGACGGCGCGTTCGACTTCGACGAGTTCCTCGACGCGTACGCGACGACCGGCTTTCAGGCGACGCAGCTCGCCGAAGCCATCGACATCGCGGAGGAGATGCAGGAGGCGGATGCGACCGTCTACCTGACGTTCACCTCGAACATCGTCTCGTCAGGCCTGCGCGAGGCCGTCGCCTACCTCGTCCGCGAGGGGTTCGTCGACGTGCTCATCACGACCTCTGGGTCGCTGACCGAGGACGTCATCAAGACCGCCAAGCCGTTCAAGATGGGCTCGTGGGACGCCGACGAGGGCGAACTCCGCGAGCGCGGCATCAACCGCCTCGGCAACATCTACGTCCCCTCCGACCGGTACGTCTGGCTCGAACAGTACCTCTACGACTTCTTCGAGGACTTCTTCGCGGAGGAGAAAGTGCGAACGCCGACGGCGTTCGCCCGCGAACTGGGCGCGACGCTCGACGACGAGCACTCGGTGTTGAAGCAGGCGGCCGACAACGACGTGCCGGTCTACTGCCCGGCGCTCACCGACGCCGAGGTCGGTAACTTCCTCTACTACTACCGGCAGGGCTACGACAAGGAGGTCGGCATCGAGATTCTCGACGACTACGACTCGCTCATCCAGGACGGCCTCCTCGCGGACGAAACCGGTCTCATCGCCGTCGGCGGCGGCGTCCCCAAGCACCACGCCATCATGACGAACCTCTTCCGCGGCGGCGCGGACTACGTCGTCTACATCTCGACGGGGATGGAGGGCGACGGCTCGCTGTCGGGTGCGCCCCCGAACGAAGCCGTATCGTGGGGGAAAGTCAAGGACCACGACACGAACTACACGCAGGTCGAAGCCGAGGCGACGCTGGTCTTCCCGCTCCTCGTCGCCGGCGCGTTCAAGAACTAGCGGGGCTACGCGCCCCGCCGAGCGATATTTATCCTCGTGAGCGAGTGGTTGCTCACCCAACATGAACGAAGACGACGCGGTCGGCGGCGAACTACGAACGGTCGGTATCCTCGGCGGCATGAGCAGTCAATCGACGGTCGAGTACTACCGGCTCATCGACGAGGGTATCAACGACGTGCATGGCGGCCACCACGCGGCGGAACTCCTGATTCGGAGCGTCGACTTCGGCACCGTCGAGCGCTACATTCGGACCGAGCGGTGGGACGACGCGGCTGACTATCTCGCAGCCGCCGCGACGGACCTCGAAGCCGGCGGCGCGGACTTCGTCGTCATGGCGACGAACACGATGCACAGGGTCGCACCGCGCATCGAAGCGGCGCTTTCGATTCCCTTCCTCCATATCGTCGACGCGGCCGCGGACGCGATTCTCGCCGACGGACTGGAGACCGTCGGCGTCCTTGGAACTCGGGCGACGATGGACGGCGCGTTTTACCGGGAGCGGTTCGAGGAACACGGCATCGATGTCATCGTCCCCGAGGAGTCGCGTCGAGACGAAATCGACCGAATCGTCTTCGAGGAACTGACCAAGGGCGAGATTCGCGAGGCGTCCCGCGACTACTACCTGAAAGCCGTCGACCAGTTAGTCGAACGAGGTGCCGACGGAATTGTCCTCGGCTGCACGGAAATCGAACTCCTCGTCGAACAGGCCGACCGGCCGGACGTTCCGCTGTTCGACACGACGGCGCTCCACGTCGAGCGGGCCGTCGAACGAAGCCTCGCGGGACGGGTAGACGGATAGCGGAGTTCGGTCGTCGGGATGTCAGTTCCCACCCTTCGCGAGCGACTTCGGGTCCGTGGCGTAACTAAGGAACCACCCACTCAGTGGGGAGTGACTCGCTTGAGCAGATAGTAATCCGATGGCCGAAAACGCCACGCGGCCGTTCGGCGGCCGCGACGCGGTCCTGAATCGGCGGTGACCACACCTCCTGTACAATTACACTTTACAAAATTAAACCACAATTGATTTTTGCGGCGGGCGGAGAATATCGAGGAGACAACGGTCGCTACCCACTCTCAGGAATCATGAACGAAGCACGCCCTCTACGACGCCGTACCGTACTATCAGTACTCACAGCGGCGAGTCTCGGTGGTCTCGCCGGCTGTCTCGGAGGGGCCGACGACAGCGCCCCGGACGCGAGTGAGAACGAATCCACGACGTTCCGAGTGGGAACACAGTGGAACCCGGACTCGCTCGACCCCCTCGTCAAAGGGTGGGTGTTCAGGAAACTGAGCGTCATCGAGCCGCTGGTAATCACGGACTACGATGCCTCGGTCGCGCCGGGCTTGGCGACCGATTGGAGCGCCACCGACGAGAGTCGACAGTGGGAGTTCACCCTCCGCGACGACGTGACGTTCCACGACGGAACGCCACTTTCGGCCGCGTTGGCAGTCGAATCGCTCCGCCGGAGCTTCGCGTCTACGTCGCTTGCCGGCCTTCCCGTCGAGTCGGTTTCGGCCGCGGACGACCGGACCGTTCGCATCCGGACCGAACGTCCGTTCGCGCCGCTGCCGGCCCACCTCACCCGCGCCGAGACCAGTATCGTCTCGTCCGAATCGTACGACGACGACGGGGCGGTAACCGAGTTGATCGGGACCGGCCCGTTCAGGTTCGACTCGTGGGAGCCGGGCGAACGAATCACGGCTGTCGCGTTCGAGTCGTATCACGGAACGGTTCCGAGTATCGACGAACTCGTCTACGAGCGCGTCGCGGACGAACAGACCCGTCTCCTCAAACTCGAAAATGGGGAGTTGGACATGGCTCGTCAGCTCTCCACAGAAACGACGCCGGGTCTAGAAGCGCACGACCACTTGACGGCCTACGAGTACGAAGTGCCGAGAACTCGCTATCTCGTCTTCGACACGACCTCGACGCCGTTCGGGGACCGCGAGGTTCGCCGAGCGGCCATGTACGCCCTCGACCGGGCTGGCATCGTCGAGAGCGTGCTGAACGGCGGCGGGCCGGCCGCCGTCGGACCGTACCCGCCGGAGCTGACCGAATGGGCCAACGAGGACCTCGAGCCGTACGCGTACGACCCCGAGAAGGCCCGGGAACTGCTCGAAGCGGCGGGGTGGAAGGCGACCGAAAGCGGCCGCGTCCGCGACGGGGAACCGCTGGAAATCGAACTGTGGACCTACGACGCGTGGTCGCTCCCAATCGTCGCGCAGGTCGTCCAAGAACAGCTCTCGGCGGTCGGCTTCGACGTCTCGCTGCGACAACTGGCGTACAGCACCATCCGGGAACGGGCGAATCGGGACTCGTTCGACGCCGTGCTGTGGTCGAACTCCCTTTTGTGGTACCCGGACCCGGACCGGCTCGCGGACTTCGTCCACTCGACGGAGGCAACGATGTTCAGCGGCTACGAGAACGAGCGGGTCGACCGACTGCTCGAAGCAGCCCGGACGACCACACACCGCGCCGAGCGGAAGCGCCGGTACGACGAGGTGCAGGCCATCGCCCAGCGAGACGTTCCGATTGGCTGGGTAACACACGTCACGAACGTCGTGGGCACGAGCGCCGACGTCGAGGGCTACCGGCCGCTGCCGACGGAGACGTGCTACCACCTCGAAGACGTGACGCACCAGTCGAGGGCATGACGGAGCGAGTGCCACCCACAGGACTGAGCGGCCACCGCAGCGGCCGCAGCGACCGCCGCGGTCAGAGCCGTCGGAGGCAGTCGTGAGCCGGCACCTGCTGCGTCGAGTCGGCGGGGCGGTGCTGGTGCTGTTCGGCGTGTCCGCCCTCACCTACGGCTTCGTCTTCCTCACGCCGGGGGACCCGGCGGTCGCCGCGCTCTCCCAGCAACTCGGCCACCAACCGTCGGCGGCGGCGGTCGAACAGTTCCGGGCGACTCACGGGCTGAACCGCCCGCTTCCGGTCCGGTACGCGGACTGGCTCAGCGAGGTCGCGCGCGGCGACTTCGGCACCTCGTACCAGTCGGGGCGGCCGGTGCGGTCGATGCTCGTTCAGCGCCTGCCCAACACGGTCGAACTGGCGGTCGCGTCGACGGTCGTCGCGGTCGCGGTCGCCGTCCCCGCGGGCGTGACGAGCGCCGTGCGGGCCGGTGGCTACGTCGACGACCTGACGCGGGTCGCGTCCCTCGTCGGCGTGTCGATGCCGAACTTCTGGCTCGGCTACTTGCTCATCATCGGCGGCGCGCTCCAACTGGGTCTGTTTCCGGTTTCGGGAGCGGGCGACATCTCGCACCTCGTGCTCCCGGCGGTGACGCTCGGCTCGGGGATGGCCGGCGTCATCGCGCGGCTGGTTCGAACGTCAATACTCGACACGCTCGGGACGGAGTACGTCCGGACGGCCCGGTCGAAAGGGCTGCACGAGCGCGTCGTGGTGTACAAACACGCGTTCCGGAACGCGCTCGTCCCCGTCGTGACGGTCATCGGGCTCCAGTTCGGCTACGTCCTGAACGGGGCGGTCGTCGTCGAAGCCGTCTTCCAGCGGCCGGGGTTGGGGACGCTCCTCGTCGACGCGGTGTTCGCGCGGGACTACCCCGTCGTGCAGGGCGTGACGCTCCTCGTCGGCGTCGCGTTCGTGAGCGTCAACCTCCTCGTCGACCTGACGTACCGCTATCTCGACCCGCGTATCGATATCGGAGGGACGCGGCCGTGAACGGGACCGACGAATCGGTCGCGTCGGAGGCGGAACGCGGGTGGCGACGGTGGTACGCCGCGCTCGCGACGAACCGCGCTGCGAGGGTGGGCGGCCTCATCGTCGTCGCACTGGTCGTCTTCACGGCGTTCGGCCCGCTCCTGTGGCCTCGTGATCCCGTCGAACAGCACCTCGTACACCGGCTCGAACCTCCTTCGCTCGCGCACCCGCTCGGGACCGACCGGCTCGGCCGCGACGTGCTCGCCCGACTGCTCCACGGTGCGCGCCTCTCGCTCGGCGTCGCCGTCGTCGTCACGGGGGTCCGTCTCGCGCTCGGGACGGCCGTCGGCCTCGTCGCCGGCTACGTCGGCGGCTGGGTCGACGCGGCGCTGATGCGACTCCTCGACACGCTGCTGTCGTTCCCGGGTATCGTCCTCGCCATCGTCGTCGCGGGTATCCGCGGCCCCAGCCTTCTCAACGCCATGGTCGCGCTCGCGGTCGTCGGCTGGGCCTCCTACGCCCGACTCGTTCGAAGCACCGTCCTCTCGGTGCGAGAGCGGGAGTTCGTCGCCGCGTCGCGGCTGCTCGGGTCCTCTCGGCTGCACGTGATTCGCCGGCACGTCCTTCCGAGCGTGGTCGGTCCGGTCGTCGTCCTCGCGACGCTCGACGTCGGCGGCGTGATTCTCGGTGCCGCCGGCCTGTCGTTTCTCGGTCTCGGTGTCCAACCCCCGACCCCGGAGTGGGGGGCGATGCTCGCCGGCGGCCGGAACCACCTCCGCGACGCCTGGTGGCTGGTGAACGCTCCGGGCGGCATGATACTGCTCACCGCGCTGGGGTTCAACCTCCTCGGCGACGGACTTCGGGCGGCGCTCTCCGCGACAGAGTCCGACCGGGTAGAACGCGAACGCGCGTGAGACGCCCCTCACGGCGCTCGTCGTCGCGAACGATGAGGACGGAACGTTGATAGAGCTACGAACGTTCCCGTCCGCTCGTCAGGAACTCACCTGACCACGATACGACTGCGCGTTCCTCGTGGAACGCATGCCAACCGATGGCCGGGTGGAAAATGAAGTTATCTGAAAATAGAATTTGAGATGTCTAATCCAGGTGACGGCTCTCTATTCGAGCAACCTCGACTGGAGTGACCGCGATCCGACCGACGGGGGGACTCGTGTTTCCCGCCGCCTATTGAGTGCCCGGTAGCTCTTTTGGGGTTGGCATAGCCCTGCAATCAGTACGGACAGCTCATAGTAACGGCCTTTATCACCCAGTCATGTTGACCGGGTGATGGTATCAACCAGGAGAAGTTTCATCGGAGGTTCTGCCGCGGCGGTGGCGGGTCTCGCCGGCTGTCTGACGACGAGCAGTTCCGAGGGTGACGCCGACGCGACGGGGTCCGGTGGCGGCGACGCGGAAACGTACGAGGTCGGCTATCGGGACTTCCAGACGAACATCGAGGCCACCGCGTTCCCCGATATGCTGTACTTCTACTGCGTCCAGTCCGGGTGGATGAACTGGCCGTCGCTGATGCAGTCGTTCGAGGACTCCTACGGCGTGGCCGTCCACGACGACGACCGCTCGTCGGGCGAGGCGCTCCAGCACATGCGCTCGCACTCGAACAACGTGACCCACTCGGGGTACAACGGCGGCTACACCTACGGCATCGTCGCCCGGAACGAGGGCTTCACGCAGGCGTACAAGCCGCAGGGGTGGGACAAGGTGCCTGACTCGCTCAAGACCGACGACGGCCACGTCACGGCGACCCGTCGAGTGACGACGGCCGTGACCTATCGGAAGGACATCTACGAGGAACGCGGCCTCGACGAGCCGACCACGTGGGAGGACCTGCTCCAGCCCGAACTCATGCAGGACCTCGCGCTCCAGACCCCGCAGGCGGCGGTCGGGCTCGCGGCGGCGCTGTCGATTAACAACGCCCGTGGCGGTAGCATGAACGACCTCCAGCCCGTCATCGACTACTACGAGCGGATTCAGGAGGGCGGCGCGGAGTTCACCGACAACTTCCTCGCGCAGTTCTCCCGCGGGGAGTACGCCACGTTCATCCGGTACGACTACTCCGGCCTCGACCTCAAGTACAACAACGACGAGGTCGCGGAAGAGAACGTCGGCGTCGCGCTCTTGGGCGGCGAAAACGGGAACAAAGGCGCGCTCAACATGCCGTACGGCTACGCGCTCTTGGAGGGCGCGCCGAACCCGGCGGCCGGCAAACTGTTCATGGACTACGTCCTCTCGCTGGAGGGCCAACAGCAGTTCCTCGACGCCTACGTCAGGCCGATTCGCTCCTCGGAGCTGGAGCTTCCCGAGGAGTTCATCGACCCGGCAGAGTACGACCGGACGGAGTTCCAAGTCGACTACGGCCAGTTGGTCGACCAGCAGGAGGACATCATCCAAGAGATAACGCGCGGCGCGAACATCTGAGGATGTCCGACCGACACGCCGAGAACAGCTCGCTCTCGACAGTCCGGGCGCTCACGGCGCGAGTCGTCGGCGCGGTCGAGACCGTCGCGAACCCCGTCACCGAACGGGAGCGCGAGTACCGCCGCATCGTCGCGCTGTGCGCGCCGTTTGCCGCGTTGGTGCTCGTCGCGGGGCTGTATCCCCTCTCCGAAGTCGTTCGCATCAGCGTCTCGACCGCCCAGTATCGGTCGGTCGGGTTCTCGCTCGACGCCTACGCGACGCTGTTCGGGGACCCCTATTACCGCCGGGTGGCGTTCGACTCTCTGTGGCTGACCACGGGAACGACGCTCGTCTCGGTCGGGCTCGCCGTCCCCATCGCGCACGCTCTCGAAAAGTACGACCTCCCCGGCGAGGACCTCCTCGTCACGCTCGTCTCGTTTCCCATCAGCCTCCCCGGCATCGTCGCCGCGTTCATGATTCTGGTGCTGTTCGGAAACAACGGCGTCGTCACCGCGGTCGCGGCCGCCCTCACCGGGAGCCGCCCCACCGACCTCGCCTTTGCGGTCAGCGTCCCGGGGCTGTTCGTCGCCTTCGTGTACTCGATGGTGCCGCGCGCGACGCTCATCCTCCGCGGGACGTACGCCGAGGTCGATTCGGCAGCCGAGGAGGCCGCCCAAGCCCTCGGCGCGACGCCGTTCGAGACGTTTCGGTACGTCACGCTTCCGCAGATTCGACCGGGTATCACCGGCGCGCTGATTCTCACGTTCCGGACGGGGCTGGCGATTTTCGGGACGCTCGTCGTCATCCAGACGCTCGTCGTCTGGACGCTCCAACTCTCGCGGGAACTCGGCGTCGGCTACGACGTGCAGGTCGCCGGTGCGATGGCGACCGTCTACTTCGCGTTCACGTTCCTGTTCACCGTCCTCGGACTTCGGTACACCAGCGCGGAGGTCGGCATATGAGGCCGTCCCCGTCCCCGTCCCTCTCGCGTCGGCTCGGGCGGTCTGTCGTGGCGCTGACCCTGTTCGCGACGGTCGCGTTCCTCATCGCGCCCATCGTCCTCACCGTCGTCGCCTCGTTCGCCGCGAGTTGGACCGGCGTTCTCCCCTCGGGCTTCGTCACCTTCGAGAACTGGCGGGCGGTGCTGGGGCTCGCGGACACGATTGGTTCCCAGCGCAGTATGGGATGGAGCCCGCTGTTCAGGCTCCCGCTCGGCGGCGAGACGCTGACGGTGTTGGTCCCGGCGGAGTTGGCGTTCAGCATCGGGCTGGCGCTCGGCGGCGTCCTCATCAACCTCGTCGTCGGCGTCCCCATCGCGTACGCGGTCGCTCGCTACGAGTTCCCGGGCAGAGAGTGGGTCAACGCCGTCTCGGTGCTCCCGCTCGTGCCGGGCGTCATCCTGGGCGTCGCGTTCCTCCGGGCGTATCCGGACCTCTCGGCGACGAGTTTCGGGCTCATCGTCGGCTACTCCCTGTTGAAAGCGCCGTTCATGGTGATGGCAGTCCAAAGCGAGTTCGAGTCGATGCCGCTCCGGCAACTGGAGGAATCGGCGCGCTCGCTGGGCGCGTCGTGGCCGCGGACGTTCCTGACGGTCATCGTGCCGAACGCCCGCTCGGGCATCGTCTCGGGAGCCATCATCTGCTGGGCGCTCGCGGCCGCGGAGTTCAACTTCTCGTACATCGTCTGGGCGAACGGTACCCAACCGCTCGCGCTCTTCTTGCAGCGACACATCTCGAACAGCTCGTTCACCAAGGCGGCGGCCGCCGTGTCGATGTTCTTTTTCATCATCGTCGCGGTCACCCTCCTCTTGCAGCGGGTCGGTCGCCGCGGCTTCGACATCAGAGGTAGCTAATGGCAGACGTGGCACTAGACGCGGTTCGGAAGGACTACGACGACACGACGGCGCTGGACGGCGTTTCGCTCACCGTCTCGGACGGCGAGATTCTGGGCGTCCTCGGCCCCTCGGGGTGCGGGAAGACGACGACCCTGCGAACCGTCGCCGGCTTCGAGACGCCGACCGACGGGACGGTCAGGTTCGACGGCGAGGACGTGACGAACGTCCCCCCGGAGAACCGCAACGTCGGGTTGGTGTTCCAGGAGTACGCCCTGTTCGACAACATGACGGTCACCGAGAACGTCGCGTTCGGGCTGAAGATGCGGGGCGTCGGGAAGCGCGAGCGACGGAACCGGGCCGCAGAACTGCTCGACATGCTCGACATCGACGAGATGGGCGACCGCGACCCGACGACACTCTCCGGCGGCCAACAACAGCGCGTCGGGCTGGCGCGCGCGCTCGCCATCGAGCCGAACGTCCTCCTGTTGGACGAGCCGATGACGGGACTCGACGCCCAACTGAAGGCGCGCCTGCGGACCGAAGTCGGCGCGCTCCTCGCCGAGTTGGACGTCACCGGCCTCTACGTCACCCACGACCAAGCGGAGGCGATGGTGATGTGCGACCGCGTCGCCGTGTTGAACGAGGGTCGCGTCGAACAGGTCGGCACGCCCCGAGAGATCTACGAATCGCCGGCGACCGAGTTCGTCTCGGAGTTCGTCGCGCTCGACGCGCCCGACCTCCCGTTCGTCAGCTGGTGACTCGGCCGTAGCGGCGCGAGTGCGACGGCGTCCGAGGAGAGGTGCGGCAGTCGGTACACGCGGTCATCGCGTTCGAGGCGGAGCGTCTCGGTTCCGAACAGGCGGTCGGTGGCGCTTCGGACGCGCTCCAGTGGCACGGCGTTGACCGCCAGCAACACCGCCACTTTCGCTCGCCGCCTCTCGCTGGGAGTGAGCATTGTCGATACAGGGACAGTTCACTCGGGACAGTTAGGTGGTCTGACTCGCGTCGGGCGTCGGAGTCGCTCCCCGAGTCGTCGCGCGCCGCCGGGCCGATTCGAGCGCGGGTTTCAGCAGTTATATGATTGGATGCGTAAAACGACGCATCCGATGGCCTCTCCACGGTACGATGACGCCTCACCGTCGTCTCTCCCCGCCGGCATCGGGTTTCTCCCGGTGCTCTCCGCGAACCTTCTCCCCCTCGTCGGCGTGCTGTGGTTCGGCTGGAACCCCGAAACCCTCCTCGCGGTCTACGCGCTCGAACTGCTGTTGTTGTTCCCGCTTTCGGGCGTGAAAGCGCTGTTCGCCGGCCGACCGCCGACCTCGTCCCGCGAGGGCGGCGTGCTCAACCGGTCCGAAAGCGACCTCGTGGATAAGCGCGGGAGCGTCACTATTCACGACCGACTCCCGCCGGTGTATCCCCGCAACGTCCCCTTCGCGACGGCCGTCGTCGGCGGCGGCGCGTGGGTCGGCGTCTTCCTCCTCGCGCCGCTCTCGGAGGTCGTCTCGGTGCTCGACGTGCTCGCCCGCCCGGAGGCGGTCGTCAGCGTCGCCGCGCTCGTCGTCGGGCAGGTCGGCGAGACGGCGGCCGCGTTCCTCCGCGGCGACCGATACGCGGAGCGCTCGCCGTACGCCCTCGTCGAAATCCCCGCTCGCCAAGCGATGTTCCTCGCGTGCTTCCTGTTCGTCGTCGTCCTCGGCGGCGCGACGGTCGCCCTCGCGGCGTTCGTGCTCGTGAAACTCCTCTTCGAGTGGTCCGGCTTCCGCGCGGACCGGGGCGGCGGCCGGCTCACTAGTTGGCTCGCCGGCCCCGACAGCGAGGCGACCCGCGAGGCGCTCGACGTTCCCGACGGCCGACCCGCGGCCGAAATCGACGTGGACCGCCGTGCGGTCGTCGCGGCCGCGGTCTGGCGCGCGGTCACGACGACGGGTCCGTTCTACGTCACCATGGCCGCGATGGTCTGGATTGGCGGAACCGCCTTCGTCGCCGAGGAAGCCTCGCTCGCGGTCTGGGTCGGATTCGGCCTTTTCGGACTCGCCCTCCTCGGGTTCATGCTCGCCGGCGACGTGGTCGAGGACACGCTCGCGAGCGGGTGGCTGACCTACCGGCGGTTCGGCGGCCGACTCGTCGCTCACGACCGCTTGACCGGCGAACCGCAGTGGGCGGCGGCGGTCGGTGACTTCCGCGACGCCGAGGTCGTGGCGGCCCGTCCCACAGACCGCTATCTCGGAACGCGAACCATCGCGGCGACGGTCGGCCGGGGCGACGACGAGACGGAGCGCGCATTCGGGCCGGTCGCGGACGCCGAGAGAGTCGTCGAGGCGTTCGACCTGCCGGTCGAGTCCACGACGCTCCCGCCGCTCGACCGGCGCTTCGTCTGGGCCGCCGTCGCTTCGGTCGTCCTCACGGCGGTCGGCGTCGTCACCGTGGTGGTCACCCCGCTCGGCCCGTCCACGAGTTGGCTGCTCGCGTTGTTCCTGTTCCCGGCGTTCGCCATCGTTCCCAAGGGGTTCTGGAAGCTCGCGCACTCGTGAGGTGAGACGACTAGAGCGGTTTGTGACGAACGAAAAGATGAGAAGCAGAAAGCGCGTGAGTGAACGAGTAGCGTCACGACGAGGTCGCCCGCGACGGCCCGCGGGCGGACTACCCTCGCGAATGTAACGAGTAGGCGATGAGCACCACGCCGCAGAACTGGAACAGCCGCGTGACGAGCGTGAGCGGCTGTTGGTACTGGAGGCCGATGTAACCCTGACGCAGGAGCACCGAGCCGACGAAGGCGACGCCGAACGCGACGGCCGTGAGGAGGAACAGGCCCGCGGACAGCGCCCGCATCGTCCGGCTGTCGTGACGGCGGTAGCCGCGATAGGCCTGATAGCCGACGTAGCTCCCGACGAGCGTCGACCCGAGGGCGAGCGAGACGATAAGCCAGTCGAGGACGGCCGACAGCGTCGCCATCTCAGAGGTCCTCCCACATCCGTTTGAAGCGGTCGGCGGTGTCGGATTCCCCCTCGCCGGGGAACGACTCGTCGTCGGTACGCGTCAGCGACGCCTCGAACGACCCGTCGTCTAGCGCCACGGAGAACTCGGAGAGCGTGGCGGTGTAGACGCTGTAATGGTTGTTACTGGTTCGAATCTCGGTCTGCTCGTCGAGGAGTCCGTACGCTTGTAATCGTTCCACCCGGCGGTAGACCGTCGGTTTGGACATCTCACACTCGTCGGCAAGCTCTTGTGCGGACATTGGTTTGGTACTCGTCGCTGCGAGGATGTCTCGGGCGTACTCGTCGCTGAGGAGGTCGAGAATATCGCCCAGCGCCGGATCCTCACTCACGGTGGTCGAATGACTGCTCGTCGGATTAATAGGCCCACGGGTTTCCACCCCTGTTGGTCGCGGCGACCGAGTTGGAGTCCGAATCGGGGCTGGAGCACGGCGGGGCTGTCGAGAGAGCACGATGGTACGGGTTAGTGCGTCGATACTGCGGGGTCGTACGGCGATGCTGTGGAGGGGCTGCTGCGTCAGCGATGACCGCGATGGGTGCCGGGGTGCTGTCAGAGGGCACAGTCCGGTACTGCTCGGGAGGGCAGTCCGGCGTCAGTTCGGCGGGGCCCATCGCAGTTCGACCGACGCGCCGTTAGCCCATATAAAACGGGGGCCAGTTTCTGACCCAGAAACTCGCCCGTTTTCAGGCGGGACAGCCGACCGAGCGACCGACTTCGACGAGGCGGTCCGTCTCGACGCCGGTCCCGCGGACGGTGTACCCGTAGCCGTCGCAGTTCCACGACACCGAGGTGGTCGGTCCGTAGTCGATAGTCGCCGGCCGGCCGCCGACCGTCGCGTCGCGCTCGTCGGCGTCGATGTCGAGGGTGTAGTTGAACTTCGCGACCGTGAGTTCGCGGCCGCCGGCGGCGTAGCGGAGTCCGACCCCGTCGATGCGGCCGGTGGTCCGCGTGGCGTAGACCAGTTCGTACGCGGACGGAACCGTCGGCTCGGGAACCGAAATCGAACTCCGCGCCACCAAGTCGGCCCTGCTCCGGAACCACGACGTGTTCGGCGTCTCCTGACGCTCGACGGTCGTGCCGGCGTCGATGTCCGGGCGGAACGTGTCGGCCGACACCGCCGCGTCGAACGTCACGTTCGTGTACGTCGTCGTCACCGACCGCCGAGTCCCGTCGGCCGTCCACGCCGTCTGCTTGCGAAGCGGGTAGAACCGCTCGGTGTCGAGCCACAACCGCTGGCGGTAGCCCGCCTCGCTCCGGTTCGTCTCGGGTACGATGTCGAGGACGTACGCCTCGCGCCCGCCGACGGTGTCGGTCTCGACGAACTCGACGGTGTAGCTACGGTTCGCGTCGGCTCCGGGGGCGACACCGGCGTGCCGCGGTACGACGGGGAGCGGTGACACGCCGATGGACTGCGGACGACCGGCGTCGTCGGTCAGCCCCGCGGCCGCGACGAGCAGTTGGAGCCGTTCGGCCGTCCGCGACTCGGTCGGCGGCCCCGTCAGTTCGATGACGGTCACCGCATCCCTGTCTGTCTCGTGAAGCCAGAGCGTCGACCCGTTCGAGACCTGCCGGTCGTACTGTCGATTCGCGGCGTTCCGGAAGTTCACGCGCTTCCGTTCTGTCTCCGGGACGAGCGTCACGTCGGCGACGGTCCGAGACGTAACCGTGTCGTCGGCTCGGACCTCGACCGTCTGTGTTCCGGTGAGCGCGTCGATGCCGCGGTAGCGCTCGGTCACGTTCGCGTCGACTGCGGGGCTCGCGTCGCCTATCGCGCCCCCCGTCGTCCAGAGGACCGCGGAGAGCGCGACGGCGACGAGCACGAACGCGGCGAGCGTGCGTCGGTTGAGTCGGAGTGGAGGGCGGGTCATACTGGAAGCACTCTGGCGGAAGTTCGACTGCGTGTCGGAGTGCCGACGGCTAAATACTTCTGGACGCCGGGCCGAGCGCCCACCGGACCGATAGCTACACGCGCAAGGCGCGAGACGGGTCTGATATGTCGCCCTCCACGACGCCTTCGACGCGAACGCGGGCGTTGGTCTGCGCCCTCCAGTGGGTCTGGTGCAGACGTTCGTCGCCGAGACGACGCTCGTTGCTCGACTCGCTGACGGGTGACTCGACGACCGGTCGACGGCGCTTCCGACCGTACACGCCTCGAACGCCGGGGAGTTTATGCGCGTGCGGATGGTACTCAACCGATAATGTCAAGCGAGCGGAGAGAGCTGTTCGAACACATCGAATCCGATCTCATCCTACGAGAGTTCTTTCAGGAGGTAACTGAATACGCGATATTTCTCCTCGATGCGGACGGATACGTCGCAACGTGGAACGAGGGCGCGAGACGAATCAAAGCGAACCGAAAAGAGCGCGAAGAGCGACTCATGGTGCTGAATCGGATGCTTCGGCACAACCTGCGGAACAATCTTAATATCGTCAGCGGGTACGCACGAGAGTTGCGCCGAGACCTCGACGCGGTCGACCTCCCGACCGAGAAGGGCGACTACGACCAGTTGGCCGAGACGGTGACGAACCTCAGCGAGACGACCAGCGGTATCGATGCCGAACTTCGAGCGCTCGACGAGATAGTCACCGCGGCGAGTCAGTTTTCGGTCGAGGCGATGGTCTCGAAGACGGACCGAATCATCGAGAACGCCGACGACCTCATGTCGACCGGCGAGAAGGCCCGGCGGTTCGAGAACGTCGTGGAGGAATCCACCGACAAGCAGCCGGTCCGCGTCGACGACGTGTTGTCGGATATCAAGCGGACGTACGAGCGGCGATATCCCGATGCGACGATTCGATTCCGGGCAGGCGAGCAGACCGTGCTCGCGAGCGCGCACTCGCTTTCCCTCGCGCTCGACGAACTCGTGCAGAACGCCATCGTCCACAACGACGAGGATGACCCCGTGGTCACCGTCGCGTCGTGCCGCATCTCGGGCGAGCGAGTCGAAATCACGGTCGAAGACAACGGGCCGGGAATCCCGCAGACGGAACGCGAAATCTTGGAACGCGGGGAGGAAACGCCGCTGTCGCACGGGAGCGGGATGGGACTGTGGACCGTCTCCTGGTTCGTCACGCAGTTCGACGGCGAGGTTTCTATCGTCGACCGCGCCGGCGGTGGGTCGACGGTCGAAGTCAGGCTCCCCACGCCGGAGCACTGACGCGGCTGTATCGGCCTCGCCGCCCGAGAACGCGGGGCGACGGCCTCAGACCGACCCGATGTCCTCTTTTTTCCGCATGAGGTAGAGGAAGTACGGTCCCCCGACGAGGCCGGTGATGATGCCGACCGGGAGCTGAATCGGACTCAGCGCGAGTCGCGCGCCCACGTCGGCACCGACGAGGAGCGCCGGCCCGAGGAACGCACAGCCGATGAGGAGCCGCTTCGAGTTGCTACCGACGAGGTTCCGGACCATATGCGGGACGATGAGGCCGACGAAGCCGACCAGTCCCGCGACGGCTATCGCCGCCGCCGTCGAGAGGATGGCGATACCGGCGACGGCGAAGCGGACCTTCTCGACGGGCATGCCGAGCGACTGCGCAGTCTCCTCGCCGAGGAGCAGCACGTCGAGTTCCTTGGTGACCGCGAGCGCGAGTCCGAGCGCGACGATGGTGAACGGGAGCGCGATACGCACCTGCGCCCAGTCGGTTCCGAGCAGCGACCCGGACAGCCACGCCTGCGCGGACATCACGACGCCGAGGTCGTTGATGAAAAAGAACATCGCGCGCTGGACGGAGCCGAAGACCGTCCCGACGACGACGCCCGCAAGGACGAGTCTGACCGGCGAGGTGCCGTTCTTCCACGCGATGAGGTAGACGAGGAGGAACGCGATTGCGCCTCCGACGGCGGCGAGCACCGGCATGAGCGGGAGCAGTCCCGACAGGAACGTCAGCGTGACGAGCACGACGAGCCCCGCGCCGTCGCTGATGCCGAGGACGTACGGACTCGCCAGTTCGTTTCGGGTGACGACCTGGAAGATTGCGCCCGAGACCGCGAGGTTGGCACCGACGAGGACGCCGACGAGAACCCGCGGCAGGCGAATGTTCCAGACGACGAACTGGCGCTGGGTGAACCATTCGGGGATGTCGCCGCCGAGCAGGAACGCACGCCACACGTCGGCGTCGAACACGACCGCCGAGTCGAAGACAGCACCCCACGCTTCGGAGAGGGTGAGGGGGTACGCGCCGAAGCTCACCTGTAAGAGCGTCGCCCCGAGGAGGACCGCGAGGCTGCCGACGATGACGAGGGCGAGCATCGAGTCGGCGTACCGGTCGCGCCACTCCGCGCGAACCGCACCGACCGCGTCTGTAACCTTGCTCATCGGGCGTCAGAAGTTCCCGTTGACGATGTCGACGAGGCGCTCGCGGTCGAACAGCTGTTCGTCTTCGGGCACGTCTCCGACCGCACCCGGCCACTCACCGAACTGGTCGGGATACACCATCTTGGCGACGGCTTCCGTCGAGAACATATCGACGATTGGGCCCATGTACTGCCCGGCGCTCCGGATGAGGTTGCCCTCCTGAACGGCCGTGAGCCGCTGTCCGCTCTCGTTGTTCTCGAACGGCTCGACGACGGTGTCGACGAACTCCTCGCGGGTCGAGGAGGTGAGCGCGCCCACCGCGCCGATGTAGTCGGGGTCGACGTTGATGAGCTCCTCGTAGCCGATGGGTCCCTCGGGGTAGCGTCCCTCGAAGGCGTCTTTCATACCGACCCGGAAGTACGACTTGGTGTTGTTGCCGAGGCGGTGGAGGGGCGCGACGCGGAACTGGCCGGAGTCGGGGCTGACGCCGCGCCAGATGGCGGCGACGGTGGGGCGTTCGTCCTCCGGCGGGAGACCGGCTTCGATAGTGCTCATGAGGTCGTCGTGGAACGACTGCCACGCCTGGAACTGCTGTCGGCGCTGGAACACCGTTGCGACCTTCTCGAACGCCTCGTAGAGCGTGTACGGATTCGGCTCGTTGCTGACGGCGGCCGTCGGGGCGAACCGGAGAGTCGTGCCGAGGAAGGGTCCGGTCTGGGATTCGACTTCCTCGTAGTCCGAGGCGTCCCAACTGACGTAGCGGCCGAGCGTGGCGCGGGCGATGAGCCACACGTCGGCGTCGGCGGCGTAGAAGTTCTCCTTGTCGAAGCCGGATTCCGCACCGCTCGCGAGCTTGGTGATTCGACTCTCGTCGAATTCGAGCCCGAGGAGGTCGTAGAACTTGAGCGGCGCGCGTTCGAGGCCGGTGGTCGCACTCGGATGGATGCCGAGCGCCATCCCCATATCGAGGAAGGGCCCGGAGGCGACGCCGTACGTCTCCGGCACTGCTTCGAACGTGTACGGGTCGTTCGGTTCTATCTCGACGGTGTACTGCCCGGCGCTCTCGGTCGTCTGTTCGGTCGTCGTCGACTCGGTGGCGGCCTCGGTTTCGGATTCCGCGGCGGCCGTCGACTCGGAATCCGCGCTCCCGCCCGCGGTACAGCCAGCGAGAGCCGATGCGAAGAGTCCTGCACTTCCTGCGAGTATCTGTCGTCTTCGAACCATATTATTTAGGCCTGCCTAAAGACAGATAACCGTTTCGAAGTTTAGGCAACCCTAATAACGGGGTGTCGCACGACAATGTCGGGACACACGCATATTTCGACCGTAGATATAATGATTATAACTGTGGTATCACCCATCTCTAATCCGGGTTGTCCAGTTAGCGAATATCCGAATTATCAGATGGGGTTACTAACAACTCTCGCGTCGGTTTTCGACGCTCGCGTCCGCGGTGACGGGCGTTCGGTCGGTCGTGTTACGTCGTGCTGTCGCGTCGAATGGCTCGTCCCCTCCCGGGAGTTAGCCGGTGGACCGGTCGCAAACTGCTGTCGAAGTTGGGCTAATCCGTTCTCGCGTTTGTCGTCACCGCGCCGCCGTCCAGTCCAGCGCGAACGGTGCCAGTCTCAACCCTCCCCACGGAGTGTATTCGACCGACCACACCTACCCCATCTGAGTAATCCGAATGATTTGAATTTCCCGAACTACCTCGATTTGTGAATTATGTGGATTGTCTGGAGTACTTCGGTAGTGTCGATACTGTCGATACGGCTCCATCGAGTCGATACATAATTCGACAGTAGGCCATTATCGACCAACTTTACAGTATTTAGATACCCTATCTAAGTCACATACTTCACATTATCTGAATTACCCACAGTCTCGGAGTGTATCACCACGGCCGCGGATTCGGGCGCGTCGGAGTCAGCTGTCTAAACGTGCGTAACAAGGATATTGTAGATAATCCAAATTATCTAGATTCGTCGAGTAGTTCAATTAACTGCAATTCTGTGGCTCGTTCGTCGTCGTCGCAGTATCCACCCAGATGAGAGGAGATACATAATCGGTCTACTTCGGCTTATCATTATTCGTCTCGTTATTCAGATTATTTCGCTATCGTAGGTTACCTCTATGGCCCACAGTCGAGATACTGTTCCACATCCAGATACTGTAAATTGTTTAAATTATCAGAATTGCTCGGATGTCCCCCCGGAACTGCACATCGTTGAGGAATCCGGTGGTGTTCGATTTTCCGGAAAATCCTACTAGCTCAGAATATCGAAAGAATCCACGAAATCAGGATAATTTAGATAACTCGACAAACCCGAATTACGACCCGCCGTTCGATTTAACTCGGTCTCGGGAGTGAGCACAGGCGACCGTGACGACGCACTTCGACGACTTCGACCACGAGAGACACATGCGCGAGAGTTTCGAACTCGCCCGAAAGGCGGCCGCTCGCGGCGACGAACCGTTCGGGTCCGTACTCGTCCGCGACGACGAGGTCATCATGCGCGACTCGAACCGAATCGTGACGGAGTCCGATATCCGACGCCATCCCGAGTTACAACTCGCCTATCGGGCGTGTCGGGAGTACGACGCCGACGAGCGAGCGGCGATGGTGATGTACACCAGCACGGAGCCCTGTCCCATGTGCGCCGGCGGAATGGCGACCGCCGGGTTCGCGCGCGTCGTGTACGGTGTCGGCGGCGACGAAATCGGGGAGTTCACGGGTTCGAATCCCGGCGTTCGGTCGGCCGCAGTTCTCGACGCCGTCACCGAGGTCGTCGGCCCCGTGCTGAACGACGAGGCCCGGCGGGTTCACCGGGAGTACGAGTGGTAGGAGCCAGCCAACCACCGCGACGAACGCCGACTCAACCGGAGCGCGAACGCCCGGAGCATCGGGCGTTTCGAACAGTCAGAGATTCAATAGTTCATTCGAACACCCGTATCAAATATCAATCACAGCTACATTCACAGGTCGACACCGTATCGACGAGCGTTCGGGCCCACTCGCTGAATCTGAATGTCGATACCGGCGGCGTATCTCCTCTAGCTGTATATTCACGGCTGACGAGGGCGCGTTCGAATCGAGCGACGTGTTCGGAACCGCTCCATCTCGTCTCCGAATCTCTCATTCGTGCACCAAACGGCTGTTTGTGCTCTGTAATGGGTGTACTACTCAGTTCGGCGGTCGATGAGGTACGTTCGACGACGGCCGTCGTTCGCAAGCCGAGCCTCCTGTATCTGACTACCTAATTGTTCTCTTAGTAATATTGAAAATTGATACGAACGGGCAACTCGGTGAAGTCACGTCAAGCTACGGACCGACCCGTCGTCGGCCGTTATCGAGACGAGACGTTGCGCTCGGACTGAGCGACAACGAGTATTTACATAATTCGAACGATGGTCTACCTCACGGCGAACCACCGCAAATCATTACAACCATATGCTTGTAATCGATTTTCACTTAATCCCATATATCTGTATAATGTGCACACATGACACCATACATATTTACATAATGTAAGTTAGTGATGATAGTGGTGATAAGGCGGTGCGGTGACCGAACGGTGGAGTGTATCGTCGGTCGCACTCGTCGGGTGAGCTCAGGAACGAAATCACGGCGAACCGCCCGAGTTCGACTCGAAGTTGGGCGAGTCTAAATATTTAATATGTTTCGCAAGAGACGTTTCGACTGTCGATATGAGTAGCGACAGAAACTACGAACGAGAGTTCGTACGGACGTTCTTCACCTCGCCGACGGCGGTCAGCGGCGAGAACTCGGCGAAGATGTTGCAGAGCGCGGCCCAACTTCGGGGGATGCAGGCCCCCGACACATGGATTCCGGACAACGAGGACGCCACGGCACCGTCGATGCGGGCCGAGGGCGTCCAGAACCTCGTCGAGGTCGTCTCCGAACACGGAGCCGACTTCCCCGGCGAGATTCACCCCCGCGTCGTGTGGCACCGCGACGACCCCTCGACCCGCTACGAGGGCTTCAAGCAGATGCTCGAAATCACCGACCCCGAAAACGGTGCGGTCGAGCACATCGACGGGTTCGTCATCCCCGAGGTCGGTGACCTCGACGACTGGAAGAAGGCCGACGAGTTCATCACCATCATCGAGCACGAACACGGTCTCGACGAGGGAAGCCTCTCGATGTCGGTCATCATCGAGAGCGGCGAGGCCGAACTCGCGATGAGCGACCTCCGCGCGGAGAAGGGCAAGCCGTCCAACAACCTCGAACGGCTGTTCCTCCTCGTCGACGGGCAGGTCGACTACACGAAGGACATGCGTGCGATGACGCCGACCGGCGAGCTTCCGGCGTGGGCCGAACTGCGGCACAACACCTCCCGCGGGGCCAGCGCCGCCGGCTGTATCGCCGTGGACGGCCCCTACGACGACATCCGCGACGTGGAGGGCTACCGCGAACGCATGGTCGAGAACCGCGCCATGGGGATGACGGGTATCTGGGCGCTCACGCCCGGGCAGGTCGTCACCGCAAACGAGGCACCGCTGCCGCCGAAGACCGGCAGTTGGCTCCTCGAACTCGACGACGACGAAATCGAACTCGACGCCGAGGACGGTCGACAGGTGTACGACGGCGACGAACTCTCGCTCGAACAGGTCGGCGACGACAGCTACGTGCTCCGCGTCGACGGCGAAGAACAGGAACTCGACGCCGAGGAACTCCACGAGGAGCTGCTCGACCTCACCACCTACGTCCCGAGCATGGACGACATCGTCGACTCCATGGAGGAGTTCGAGGCGGCCAAGGAGGCCGGCAAGGGCGCGATTGCGATGACGCAGGCGACGACGCTCGTCATCGACGGCGTCGAAGTCGACATCGCCAAGGACCGCATGTGGGACGAGGCGACCTATCAGGCCGCGATGACGCCCGTCGCCCTGTTCCAAGACGTGTACGAGCACCGCCCGGACCAACACGACGCCCTCGAGGAGATGTACGGCGAGGGCATCGTCGAGCGCGCGATGGCCGTCGGGACGGACGACTAACGACCAGCAGTCAGCCTGACAACGCCAGCCAACCCGCACCCGCCATTTTCGCGCTTGGTACCTGAGACGGCGGTGTTTGCCTACGAGAGCGCCGCTTCCAGCGACTCGACGGCGTTCAGCAGTTCGTCGGCGAATTCGCGTTCGAGTCGCGTCATATCCACCTGATACTTCGGGCCGCCGACGCTGAGGCCGCCGACGATACGCCCGTCGCCGTCGTGGACCGGCGCGCCGACGGCGATGAGATTCGGCGCGAACTCCTCGTCGACGACGGCGTACTCCTGAGTCGCGATTTCGTCCAACGCGTCGAACAGCCGGTCGGCGTTCGTAATCGTACCCTCCGACTCCCGCGGCAGCCCCCAGTGGTCGACTATCGACGCCACCTCGTCGCGGTCCAGTTCCGAGAGGATGGCTTTCCCCGCGGCCGTGTTGTGCAGATGGTACTCCGACCGGTAGCGGATGCCGTTCGCGTCCCGTCCCTCGTCGGTCGACGAGCCGTAACACATGAGCAGCCGACCGTGTTCGAAGATAGTGAAGTTCGCCTCTTGGCCGGTCGCGTCGGCCAGTTCGTCGACGACCCGCTCGACGACCTCGTCGCTCGGATACCGATGTCGGGCGCGCTCGCCCAACAGCGCCACCCTGAAACTGACGCGGTAGACGCCGTCGCGCTTGACCAGATACCGACTCTCCAGGAGCGTGTTGAGGTGACTACAAATGGAGCTTTTCGAACTGTCGACCATCGTGTCCAGTTCAGCGAGTGTGAGACCGTCGTGTTCCAGAATGAGGCTGAGAATCTCCAGCGAGGCCTGGGTCGTCTTGAGCCGTCGCCCGGTCACGTTCTCAATCATACACCAATTATTATCATGATGGTTCATAACTGTTGCCATAATGTAAATCAGCTGAACTGCCCCGCCAGCCCGGTCAATCCGGGCATGTTTCTCTCGTATTCCCGCGGGAACAAACGAAATAGAACGGTGGGATGCGTCGAACGCTGTTCGGTTCGCGTGCGTCGTGGCTGTTCGGTCGGCCGTCAAATCGCCCGCGACCGTTTCACCCAGCCGATTCGCGTGATTGCCTCCGCGCCGAGTTGTCCGAGGAGGCCCGCGGCTTCGAGGTCGTGTTCCTCGAACGCGTCGACGACCACGTCGCCGGCGCTGAGCACGCCGTGGCTCCCGATGGGAACGTACAGCCCCGATTGGAGCGCGCCCCGACTGTGGTCGTCTTCGGTGTGCTCGTGGTTCGCGTGGATGACCGGCTCGCCCGTCCGGTACGTCCGCGCGGCCGGCGTGTCCTCGCTGACCGAGTAGTTCGGCCGGTCGCCGGCGCGTTCCAGACACTCCTCGGTCGCTTCGATGGTTTGGAGCATGTTCCGGTTCTCGTCGACCAACCGGACGGTCGTGTTGACGAGGCCGAGGACGTTCTTCGCCGCGTCGGCCAGTATCTCCGCCACCTCCGCCTTCGAACTCGCGTTCCGTAACTCCTGGCTCGTCCGGCGAAGAATCTCGATGCGCTGTTCCTGACGCTTCGTGTCCGTCACGTCCCGCACGACACCGTAGAGCGTGACCGTCTGACCGTCCTCTACCAGCGGGTCGCACGAAAGCCGTATCGACCGCTCGGTCGTTCGCTCGCTCGCGTACCGCACGTCGATAGCAAAGGGCTCGCCGTGTTCGATAGCGTCGCCGAGGCGAACCAACACGCCGTCTTGGTCGCCTTCGGCGTACTGCTCGACGACGTCCGAGACGGTCGGCGTCGCCGCCGCGTCGAACCCGTGTATTCGCTTTGCCTCGTCGCTCCACCACAGTTCGTCGCGCGACACGTCGTAGGACCACACGCCGATACCGGTCAGTCGCTGGAGGCTCGCGAGCAGTTGGTCGACCTCCGTCTTGGACGCCGTCGGGATGGCGCGCGCCACGTCAGTTTGATTCCAGTTCGGTGACCTGACCATGAATGAGGATACGTACCGAGGACGCGACTATAAATCCCCACGTCGGTCGTGAGGGCCGTTCGGGGGACGAGAACGTGTCGCAACACCAGAGGATTTAATCCGTGCGTATTTGTATCATTGATGATGGCAGTTGAAGACGTGCTCGACTCCCCACGGGGAGGAGAGACATCGGCGACGACGCTCGACGTGGACCGTCCGGACGCGACGGCCTACACCGCACTGGCGACGGAGTTACGGGACCGCGTCGACGGCGACGTGAAGTTCGACGAGTACGCGCAGGTGCTGTACGCGACCGACGGCAGCATCTATCAGGCGCGACCCGCGGGGGTCGTCCTGCCGAGGGACGCCGACGACGTTCGCGCCACCGTGGAGACCGGGGCAAACCACGGCGTCCCCGTTCTGCCACGCGGAACGGGCTCCTCGCTGGGCGGCCAAACCGTCGGACGTGGCTGCGTCGTCATCGATTTCACGAAGTACATGGACGATATCGTCGATATCGACCCGCAGGCGAGGCGTGCCACCGTCCAGCCGGGGTGCGTTCAGGACCACCTCGACGCCGCGCTCGCGGACCACGGCCTCAAGTTCGCGCCGGACCCCGCCTCCTCGAATCGCTCGACCGTGGGCGGCGGCATCGGCAACAACTCCACGGGCGCGCACTCGGTCCGCTACGGCATCACCGGCGCCTACACCGAGGAGTTGGAAGTGATTCTGGCCGACGGCTCGCTGATTCACACCCGCGAGGTCGTCCTCGACAGCGACGAGTACGACTCGATTCTCGCCCAAGACGACCTGGAGGCGAACATCTACCGGACGGTCCGGGCGCTCGTCGAGAACCACGAGTCGGAAATAGAGAACAAGTATCCGAGCCTCAAGCGCTCGGTGTCGGGGTATAACCTCCAGAAAGTCATCTACGAGAACGACGACGGCGAGGCGGTCATCAACCTCTCGAAGCTGTTCGTCGGCGCGGAGGGCACCCTCGGCGTCATCGTCGAGGCGACCGTCTCGCTCGTCACCAAGCCGGACGAGACGGCGCTCGCGCTGTACTGCTTCGACGACCTCGTGGACGCGATGGAGGCCGTCCCGGAGGCGCTCGAATTCCCCGTCAGCGCCGTCGAACTCATGGACGACGAGGTGTTCCGCCTCGCCCGCGAGTCGGAGGGCTACGCCGAGTACGCCGAACCCATCCCCGAGGGCGCGAAGGCGGCGCTGATGCTGGAGTGGGACGACGAACTCGTCGACGACTTCGAGGCCGCGGTCGCGGACACGAACGCCCACTTCGTCGACTCCGGCGCGGCGTTCGACGTGCTCGAAGCCTACTCCGAGGAGAGCCAAGGCCGACTGTGGAAGCTCCGCAAGGCGGCGATTCCGCTGTTGATGAGCCTCGAAGGCGACCCGAAGCCGTACCCGTTCATCGAGGACGCGACCGTCCCGCCCGAAGAACTCGCGGAGTACGTCCAGAAGTTCGAGGACGTCCTTGAGAACCACGGCACGTCGGCCGCGTACTTCGCCCACGCCGGGTCGGGGACGCTCCACATCCGCCCGATTCTGAACCTCAAGGAGAACGAGGGCATCGAGAAGATGCACTCCATCACCGACGACGTGACCGACCTCGTCGTCGAACACCACGGGGCCTTCTCGGGCGAGCACGGCGACGGGATGGCCCGGACCGAGTTCAACCCGAAGATGTACGGACCCGAACTCTGGGGCGCGTTCAAGGAACTGAAGACGGCGTTCGACCCCGACTGGCTGTTCAACCCCGGAAACGTCGTCTACCGCGACGGACCCTCGGACCCCGGCCCGGACAGCGACCGGGGCGTCGGCGCGGACATGCGCGAGAACCTCCGCTACGGTCCCGACTACCAGTCCGTCGAGCCCCAGACCGACCTCGACTTCGACGACGAGGGCGGCTTCTCGCACCTCGTCGAACTCTGTAACGGCTGTGGCACTTGCCGGCAGACCGACTCGAACACCATGTGCCCGACCTACCGCGCCTCGAAAGAGGAGGTCCAGACCACTCGCGGGCGCGCGAACATGCTCCGGGCCGCCATCTCGGGCGAACTCCCCGAGGACGAACTGTACTCCGAGCGCTTCCAGACCGAGGTGCTGGACCTCTGTGTCGGCTGTAAGGGCTGTCAGAGCGACTGCCCGACCGGCGTCGACATGGCGAAGCTGAAATCCGAGGTGAAACACCAGTACCACCAGAAAGAGGGCACCAGCCTCCGCTCGCGGGTGTTCGCCAACGTCGACACGCTGTCGAAACTCGGGAGCAAACTCGCCCCGCTTTCGAACGTCGCCGCGGAGCTTCCGGGGAGCCGTCTCCTGCTGGAGAAGGTCCTCGGCATCGCCAGCGAGCGCGACCTGCCGAGTTTCAGCAGCGAGTCGCTGGAGGAGTGGTTCGAGGCCCGCGGCGGGTCGTCGGTGCCGCCCGCCGAGGCCCGCGGGAAGGTGCTTCTGTTCCCCGACACCTACACCAACTACAACTACCCCGAACCCGGCAAGGCCGCGGTCGAGGTCCTCGAAGCCGCGAACGTCCACGTTCGGATTCCGAGCGACCTCGAATCGAGCGGTCGCGCCGCGTTCTCGATGGGGATGCTCGATACGGCCCGCGACCGAGCGCGACACAACGTCGGGCGACTTCGCCCCTACGTCGACGACGGCTGGTCGGTCGTCTTCGTCGAGCCCTCCGACGCGGTGATGTTCCAAGACGAGTATCTCGACCTCCTCGACGGGACGGCCGTCGAACTCGTCTCGGGGTCGGCCTACGGCGTCATGGAGTACCTCGACGCCGCGCGCGCCGACGACCACCTCGACTTCGACGCCTCCGCCGAGACGCTGACGTACCACGGCCACTGCAACCAGAAGGCGACGAACAAGGACCACCACGCCGTGGGCGTCCTGCGACGCTCCGGCTACGCCGTCGACCCGCTCGACTCCAGTTGCTGCGGGATGGCCGGGTCGTTCGGCTACGAGGAAGAGCACTACGAACTCTCGAAGGGCATCGGCGAAATCCTGTTCGGACAGGTCGACGACAGCCCCGGCGACGTCGTCACGGCACCCGGCGCGTCGTGTCGCTCCCAACTCGGCGACAGACCCGGCGAGTCCCGCCCGCCCCACCCCATCGAGAAGATGGCCGAAGCCCTCGACTGACCACGCCACCGACAGCCGACAGCCGATAGCCTGACGCGCTCCCCCCGAACCAGCCAGCCTGACGCGGTTCACGAACCAGCACCGAACTCGCCGCCTTGCACCCGCGGCGACGTTTCGTGCCGTCAGTTCCCACCCGCGGAGCCGACGTTCACGGCCGGCGATACTTATTACTGACAGCAGCGGCTGCGTAGAGACGACGATGCTAGACGTACTGGAGACCGTCGAACTCTCGACCGCGTTTTTCGCCTCGCTCGGCGCGCCGGGGCTGTTGCTCGTGGCGTTTCTCGAATTCTTCTTGCTACCCGTCCCGCCGGACTTGGTGCTGGTCCCGCTGTCGGCGACGAACCCCGAGTTCGCGCTCCCGTACGCAGTCGTCGCGACCGTCGGGTCGGTGTCGGCGGGGCTGGTCGGCTTCCTCATGGGCAAGAAAGGCGGCCGGCGCGCGCTGGACTCGCGGTTCGCGGGCGAGCGGATTCACAAGGTCGAGCGATACTTCGAGCGCTCCGGGTTCGTGACGGTCGCGTTCGGGGCGTTCGCGCCGATTCCCGAGGGGTACGAACTGCTCTCTATCGGGTCCGGCGTGTTCGACCTCGACCTCCGGACGTATCTGGCGGCGTCAGTGCTCGGGCGCGGCAGTCGGTACACCATCGAAGCGCTGCTCGCGGTCTATCTCGGCGAGGCCGCCCGGTCGCTCACCGAGGTCGACGTGTACTCGATTATCGGCGTCGCCACCGCGGTCGTCCTCGTCGCGTACGTCGTCCGCAATCGGTGGTTCTCGGACCGCTCGGCCGAGCCGGTGCAGTAAGTCGGCGGAACCGCGGTCAGGCGACTTCGTCGCCGCTTCGCCACTGGTCGATGACTTCGAGCAGCACCTCGGTTTCGAGGGTTTCGTTGCGCCAGTCACCGACCGCGTCGGTCAGCCCCGTCGCGTCGACGACGTTCTCCTCGTTCGCGTAGTCCGCGACGGGGTTCTCGACGACGAACGGAATCATCATCTTGTTGTCCTCGTGTTCGAGCATGTGGCAGTGCCACGGGAACTGTCCGGTGTAGCCCTCGAACGTCACGAGTATCCGCACGCGTTCGCCGGGGTCGACGCGGACGGTGTCTTTCGGCCCAAGTTCGTTGGGGTCCGGCGGTTGCGTCCCGTCGGGTCCGCGGCCGATGACTCTGAACGTGACCAGATGCAGGTGAATCGGGTGTCGCCCGCCCGACTCGTTTTGCAGTTCCCATATCTCGGTCGCTCCGAGTTGCGGGTAGACCGGCGCGTCCTCGTCGCCGAAGACGTGGCCGTTCAGCGTGTGCGTGATGAGGCCGTTTCGAACCTCGGTCCCGAGCGTCATCTCGCGGGTCACCCGCGCGTCGCTCTCGTCGTACGAGGCCGGCGTCGGAAGCGACAGACTCGTCGGGTCGGCGCTCGCGTCCTCCGGCGGCGTCGACGGGTCCGAGACGCGGAACTCGACGAGGTCGGTCAGTTCGGGACCCATGTCGGCCCCGTTGGCGAGCGTGAGCGTCTCGCCCGCGTGGTCGGAGAAGTCGACGACGAGTTCGCCGCGCTCGAACGGCGTGAGCAGCAGGGAGTCGAGGTCGCCGTTCGGGCCGATGGGGACGACCGATTCGAGGAAGCCGTGACCGGGGGCGAACTGGTACATCGTCGGGACGCCCGACCCGCTTTCGCTCTCCAGTTGCAGGTCGAACGAGCGGTGATTCGCGCCGTTCAGGATGCGGAACCGGTACCGCCGCGGTTCGACCTCGACGTACGGCCACACGGCCCCGTTGACGACGGCGGTATCGCCGAGGAACGCCGAGACGAACTCCTCGGGGTAGTGCAGCGAGCCGTCGTCGTTGAACTCCTTGTCTTGCAGCAACAGCGGGATGTCGTAGTCGCCCGACGGCAGGCCGAGTTCGCGCTCCGCGTCGGTCGTAATCGAGTAGAGACCGAGAAGCCCGGCGTAGGCGTTGAGTCGCGTGATGCCCAGCGTGTGGTCGTGGTACGTCGACGTCGTTCGCCCCTGTTCCATCGGAAGCTCCTGCCACGCCGAGTCGAACCGCGGTCCCTCGACCCCGCCCGGCGAGGTCCACATATCGGACTGCCCGTCGTTCGCGGGGTCGAGTTCAAGGCCGTGGAAGTGCGTGACGGTCCGAACCTCCGGCACGGGACCGTCGTAGCCGGGGTGGTTCTCCGCGGTCGTGCCGCCGAGTCGGTCGTCGACGGGAAAGAGGTGTTCGCTCGGGAGGCCGCTGTTGTCGAAGCGAACGTGGACCGGGCTCCCGGCGTCCGCCTCGATGGTCGGGCCGGGATACGACCCGTCGAACCCCCAGACCGTCGTCTCCGGCAGGTCCGGGTGAAGCTGTTGGGTGAACTCGGTGACCGCTATCTCGTACGCGTCCGCGCCGTCTCGCTGTCCGTCGGGCTCTCGGACCGACGGAATCGGAAGCGGTTGGACGAACTTCTCCAACGTCGGTGACGCCGCCGACACCTCCGTCGTCGTCTGCGGGAGCGTTCCGGCGATGCCGAGGGCTGCGCCTGTCTGTAAGAACCGCCGCCTAGACCAGTCTGTCATGATGGACCCTGAACTACGACTTGGGAGTTATTATATTAAATCTTCTGAATGTCCGAATCAGGCCCGAGAACGGGCGTCGAGAGCGTGGCTGACCGCGGCGATTCGAGTGCGAGACGGGCGGGCCGTCTCGCTTCGCTAGGTCGCTCGCCGGCGCGCGAGGAGGACCGAGCCGATTACCAGCGCGGCGAGCGCGACCGAGACGCCGAACCCGGGGACGGGCGTGTCGGTGGTGGTCGTCGCGGGCGTGTTATCGTCGGTCGTCGTCTCCGGAGTCCCTCCCGAGTCGCCGTCCGACCCGTCGGAACCGTCGCCTGCGTCGTCACCGTCGTTCGAGTCGTCGCTGTCGTCACCAGTGTCGTCATCGTCGCCGTCGTTCGAGTCGTCGCTGTCGCCCGAGTCGTCATCGCCGTCGTTCGAGTCGTCGCTGTCGTCACCAGTGTCGTCATCGTCGCCGTCGTCCGGGGAGTCCGTGGACTCGGGCGTGTCGGAGTTCCCGTCGTCCGTATCGTCATCATCACTCTCGTCGTTATCGTCGTCATCTCTATCGTCGTCGTCATCGTCACTGCCGCCGCCACCACCACCACCGCCGCCACCGGCGTCGTCGTCGGAACCGACCGCGAGCGTCTCGACGCCGTCGACGCTCATCTCCTTGCCGTCGGCGTCGAACTGGGTGAACCCGTTGAGCCGGTACGAGGCGTCTTCGTCCACGTCCTCGCCGGCGGTCACGCGATACTGGAGCGTGACGTTCTCGCGGTCGCCGTAAGTGGCGAACAGTTCGTCGTTGGCGTCGCGCACCCCGGAGAAGTCCGCGCCGTCGGCGTCGACGATTTCGACCGACGCGAAGCCGGGGTTGAACTCCTCGACGACGGTGAAGTTCGTCGCCTCGTCGCCGGTGATTTCGACCGAGACGACGGCCGATTCGCCGGGGTCGAGCGTCTCGTCGTCGACCGACCGGGTGAGGTCCCAGTTGTCGTCGTCGTCGGACCCGCTTTGGACGTCGAGCTCGTCCGTTCCACCGGTCGCCGCCTCGGAGCCGTTGACGTCGGCGAAGCCGTCGAACTGATAGGCCGTTCCGGCGTCCCCGTCGTCGGCCGCTGTCACCTCGTAGACGAGCGAGACCGTCTCGCGGTCGCCGTAGGTCGCGAACAGTTCGTCGTTGGCGTCACGGACGCCGGAGAAGTCCGCGCCGTCGGCGTCGACGATTGCCACCGAGTCGAACGCGGGGGTGAACGCCTCGACCAGCGTGAAGTTCGCCGCCCGGTCGCGGTTGACCTCGACGCGGACGGTCGTCGATTCGCCCGGTTCGAGCGTCGCCTCGTCGACCGACCGGACCACGCTCGCGCCGGCGTCGGACGAGACGCTAATCTCCTCGTCGCCGGTCGTCGAGGCACGAATATCTTCGAGCCCGAAGTCGCCGTAGCCGGTGAGGTCGTGGGTCGTCGCGGTCGCGTTATCGGCCGCGGTCACCTCGTAGACGAGGGTGACGTTCTCGCGGTCGCCGTAGGTCGCGAACAGCTCGTCGTTGCCGTCGCGCACCCCGGAGAAGTCCGCGCCGTCGGCGTCGACGATTTCGACCGACGCGAAGCCCGGACTCAGCTCTTCGACCACCGTGAAGTTCCCCCGTTCGGAGGCGTTTATCGCCACCGTGACCGTCGTCGACTCGCCGGGCGCGAGCGACGACTCGTCGACCGTCCGAGTGAGCGTCCCGCCGTGGGCGTCCGCGGCGACCGGCGCGATAGCCGCCCCCAGCCCGAGCGACCCGACCACCAGAAGGGCCGCCATCACGACGACGGGGAGCGCACGTCGCACCTCCGACGACAGCCTCGGGCGTGAACTGTCCGGTCTCATGGTGAGCGAGCGAGGTTCGGTCCCGACGGGTCACTCGTTCCGCGAGCGACGTGCGAAGCGGCCGTCGGGGGCTTCGATTCGCCCCGGCGGGTCGCGGTCGTGTGACGGGTCGCGGCCGCCGGCGGTGTCTGTTCGACTCGTCGGTCTGGAGACGGGCGTCTCGGGCGCGCGCTACCTCTGAACGCCGATAGCTGGCTCTCGTTGGAACGCATGCAATCAGCGTGTGAATCGAAATCGCCATGCAAATAGTTAACGATCATCTGACTCGGTCCCGCGCTCGGCGGGCCGCGACGCCACTCGCGGGACGCCGCTCGTCGGAGTCCGAGCCCCATTCGGGGCGATATTCGGTGAGTCGCGCCGCGAATCCGCGCCCGTTTTCGGCGTTTCAGCGGACGTAGTCGGCCAGTTCGTCTCGCGCGCGCCGGGCCGCGTCGTCGGGGTCGTCGGGGTAGGTGTACAGTTCGAACGTGGCGAAGCCGTCGTACCCGATGTCGTCGAGCGCGCCGAAGACGGGGTCGAACTCGATGTCACCTTCGCCGGGGACGAGGTGGTAGTGTTTCCCGCCGCGGCCGCCCGCGATGTCTTCGAGGTGGACGCCCGTGATGCGGCCGGCGCACTGGCGGATGCTCTCGGCCGGGTCCTCGCCGCAGACGGCCGCGTGGCCGACGTCGAAGTTGACGCCGAGCGCGTCGCTCCCCACGTCGTCGATGAGGGTGAGCACCTCCTCGGTGTCCTCGACGAGTAGTTCGGGTTCGAACTCGATGCCGAGGTCGACGCCGACGCGTTCGGCGTAGTCGGTGAGTTCGTCGAGCGAGTCGAGCAGGTGGTCGTAGGCCTCGTCCGGCGGCGTTCCGGGGAGCGCCGACCCGCTCGCGACGCACGCCGCGGGCGCGCCGACCAGCGCCGCGAAGTCGAGCGCGGCCTTCGTGTAATCGATGCGCCACCGGCGGTCCTCCTCGTCGCCCGAGATGAGCGTCGGGTCGAAGAACGCCGAGGGCGGCGCGTCGTCGTAGTAGCCGCGGGTCGTGTTCGCGTTGACGTTCGACACGGAGAGGCCGGTCTCGTCAAGCGCGGTCAAGACGCGCTCGCGGTCGCGCTCGTCGAAGTCCGCGAGGAACGCGTGCGGCACGTCCGCCAGTATTTCGACCCCGTCGTAGCCGTGGTCTGCGATTCGTCTGATTGCCTCCGGCAGGTCGAAACGCGTGTACGCGTTCGTGGAGAAGGCTAACTGTACCATACGTCGTGGTACAGTCACACATGAATAATTGTTTTGGTACTGTCACTCATTCGGGCCGAAAAACGTGAAGCGAGCCGCCGAGGGAGCCCGTCGGTTCACGACACGTCGAACGCCGACGAGAGGCCGACCGCCGGGACGACGAACGCCGCCGCGACGACGCCCCACACGGGTGTCAGCAGTCCGGAAAGCGCCCCGTTGAGGACGACGAGACCGAGGACGCACGCGCCGACGGCGGGGCCGATAGTGCTCGGTCGAGGGTCGGCGTAGGCGGTCAGGAGGTCGCGGCCGGTCCACGCCGCGAACCAGCAGAGCAAGCCACCGGCCACGACGACCGTCGCGGTATCGCTCGGGCCGACGCCGACCGCCGCGCCGGCCGCGACCACCGACCCGACGGCGAGTCCGACACCGGCCATTCCGACCAGCACCGCCCGCGAGTCGCCCGCACCGGTCTCGCGCTCGGCCATGTACGTGACGCCGGCGATGTAGAGCGCGACGACGACCGGCACGAAGAACACCCACGCCGGGAGCGTCAGGGTCGTCGGGGCGGAGGGCGACCCAGCGACGACCGCCATGCCGAGAGCGACGTTCGCCCCCCGACAGCCACCCATGGCGGCGAAGCCCAGCGGCGTGCCCTTGAGCGCGCCGTCGTAGAGCGCGATGAACGAACCGAGGACGGCGGCGACGATTCCGGCGGTCGGTCCCCCGGCGGCCGCGGCGACGACGACCCCGGCACCGAGCAGCGCGAGGCCGAGATTTCTCGCTCGCGTGCGCGACACGTCTCCCGACGGAATCGGTCGCTCCGGGCGGAGCCGGGCGTCCTCGTCGGCGTCGGCGTAGTCGTTGAGCGTCGTGCCGGCCGCGTAGAGCAGCACCGAGGCGAGCGCGGTGCCGGCGAGCGACGAGAGCGGAACCGCTGGGCGGCCGCCGCTGACCAGCACCGCCCCGAGGATAACGTCGGGCGGCGCGGTGAACAGGTTCGGGACGCGGACGAGTCTGGCGAGGCTCGAAAGCGAGCGTCGAAGACCGCCGGTCGCGGGTGTCGCGTTCGTTCGGTTCATCGTCGGCCAGTCGCTGGGACGGGTGCTCGCGTTCGAGCGAGGCGGTCAGGTCCACCCATGGGCTTCGAGGTACTCCATCGCGGTTCGGGCCGTCTCCGCCGCAGTCTCCTGATAGGGGTACAGTTCGACCGTGACGTGGCCGTCGTAGCCGGTCGCCTCGACCGCGTCGAGGAAGCCGTCGATGTCCATCGCCCCCTCACCGAGTTGGGTGTGTTCGTGGGTGCGGTCCGCGGGGATGTCTTCGAGGTGATAATGTGGCGTGTGGGGTTCGAGCGTCTCCACCAGTTCGACCGGGTCCTCGCCGACCGAGTAGAAGTGTCCCGCGTCGAAGTTACAGCCGATTCGGGGCGAGTCGACCCGGTCGACGAGGTCGAGGAAGTCCTCGGGGGTCTCGATGAGCAGGTGCGGTTCGGGTTCGACCAGCACGTCGACGCCGAGTTTCTCCGCGGTGTCAGCGACCTCGCGGAGCCCTCGGACGAAGGCGTCGAGCGCGTCCGCCCGCGTCATGCGCTCCGGGACGGGGCCGCCCGGCGGGACCGAGATGCTGTCCGCGCCGAGCGCGGCCGCGGTGGCGAGCGCGTTCTGCGTGTGCTCGACCCGCGCCTGTCGGTCCTCGGCCGCGAGTTCGACGAACGAGGGGTGGTGAAACGCCTCGGTGTCGCGGTTGAACGTCGCCGCCCGACTCGCCGCGGAGGGCTCGATGGCGCTGAGCATGAACGCGTTACAGTTGCTGACTTCGATGCCGCAGTCGTCGAGAAGCGTCCGAACGCGTTCGAAATCGTCGCCGTCGGCCGTCCCCGGGAACAGATGCGGGTCGTCGAGCAGGATTTCGACGCCGTCGTAGCCGGCGTCGGCGATTGCCTCGACCCCCTCGGTGAGAGTTCGCTGGCGGAACGCGTTCATCGAGAAGCCGAACTCCATCGGTCACAGCTCGTAGTGGAAGTTCGGTGACTGGCCGAAGAACTCCCGGGGGTTGTCGCAGACGACCTTCCGGACCTCGTCTCGGTCCCAGCCCCGGTCGAGCATCTTGTCTCGGGCCTTCGGGACCGCGAGCGGGTCCGAGGGGTCCCAGTCGGCGGCGCTGTTGAGCAGCATCCTGTCGGTGCCGTACTCTTCGAGGATGTCGATGGTCGTCTCGGCGTCTATCTTTCCGGGGTAGAGGGTGAAGCCGAGCCAGCAGTCGGTTTGCAGCGAGATGTCGACCGTGTTCTCGGTGTTGTGGTCGATGACGATTCGCTCCTCGGTCACGTCCTCGTCTTGAATCATCTCGACGAGTCGCTCGGTCCCCTCGGGTTTCTGGGTGTGCGGGGTGTGGATGATGACCGGCAGTTCGCGCTCCTCCGCCATCCTGAGTTGGCGTCTGAACGCGTACTCCTCGGCCTCGGTCCCCTGGTCGAGCCCGATTTCACCGAGTCCGACGACGTGCTCGCGGTCGAGGTACTCGGGGAGGCCGTCCATCACGGCCTCGGCCATCTCGGGGTAGTTCGCCTCCTTCGGTTCGAGGCCGACCGTGACGTAGTGGTCGATGCCCGCCGCCCGCTCCGCGCGGTCGGTCTCGAACTCGATTATCTGCTCGAAGTAGTCGAAGAACGACGCCGCGTGCTGCTTGTCCGTCCCGCTCCAGAACGCCGGTTCGACGCAGCATTCCACGCCCGCGAGTCGGGCGCGCTCGTAGTCGCTCGTCGAGCGAGACACCATGTGCATGTGCGGGTCGATAATTGGTATCGACATGTGACCTACCTCTCTGATGGTAGTTAATCATTGTTTCGGTGGATTCGGTGACGGCCGGGGGGCGGGGGCGCCACGGCCGCGCAACGCCCGGCCGACGCGGCCGCGAGCGACGGCGGAGACAGCTATTTACTCGTCCGCGCCGACGCCGTAGTCGATGCCGGAACACTGTCCGTTCTGCGGCGAGCCGATAGAATCGACCCGCGTCACGCCCGAGGACGGTCGCCCCTACGAGGAGTGGCGCTGCGCCGACTGCGACGAGACGTGGCGACACCCCGAGGAGACGGTTCTCGACCGGTCTCTCGATTTCAGCAAGCACGGCGACCAACTCGACAGGCGGGACGCCGACACCGACCTCGACTGGTGAACGGTCGCCCGCCGGTACCGACGCGGAAACAATCATGATTGACGGACAAGGTTATGTATCGGCCACCGCAATCGTGAGTCGATGACAGTCGGAGTGTGGATTATCGGAGCCAGAGGTAACGTCGCGAGCGTCTCGATGACCGGCGCGCGCGCAATCGCTCGCGGAGTCGCGGACACGACCGGGATGGTGACGGCCCGCGAGCCGGTGGCCGCGCTGGACCTCCCCGCCGTCGACGACCTCGTGTTCGGGGGCCACGACATCCGGTCCCAGCGAATCGAGGAGACCGCCGAGGAGATGGCGGGCCACGGCGGCGTCGTGGCACCAGACACCCTCGACGCGGTCCGCGAGGACCTCCGCGAAATCGACGAGCGCGTCGAACTCGGGACCGCCCGGCGGTGCGGCGAGGCGGTCGAAGGGATGTCCTCGGAGACGACGGGAGAGGACGTGTCGGTTGCCGACATCGTCGAGGAGATACGGGCCGACTACGCCGCCTTCGCGGACTCGCAGGGCGTCGACCGGTTGGTCGTCGTGAACGCCGCGTCGACCGAGCCGCCGATTCCGACGCCCGGCGACTACGACACGCTGGCGGCGTTCGAGACGGCGGTCGAGCGCGACGACCCGAACCTCCCCGCGAGCGCCCTGTACGCCTACGCGGCGCTCCTCGACGGCCACCCGTACGTGAACTTCACCCCCAGTACCGGCTCCTCACTCGGCGGCCTCCGCGAACTCGCGGAGCGAAACGAGGTGCCGCACATGGGCCGCGACGGGAAGACCGGCGAGACGCTGATGAAGTCCGCGCTCGGGCCGATGTTCGCGGGGCGGAACCTGCGCGTCCTCTCGTGGGAGGGCCACAACATCCTCGGCAACAGCGACGGACTCGTCCTCGAAGACGACGCGAACAAGGCGGGGAAGATAGAGAGCAAGGGGAGCCTGCTGGACGACATCCTCGGCTACGAGACCCACAACGCCGTCCGCATCGACTACACGCCGTCGCTCGGTGACTGGAAGACCGCGTGGGACCACGTCCACTTCGAGGGCTTCCTCGGGACGGAGATGAAGATGCAGTTCACGTGGGAGGGGGCTGACTCGGCGCTCGCGGCCCCGCTCGTTCTCGACTTGGTTCGGCTGGCCGCCCTTGCCGACGAGCGCGGAGAGGGCGGGACGATGTCCCACCTCGCGTCCTTCTTCAAGTCGCCCGAGGGCGTCGACCGCCACGAACTCTCCGAGCAGTTCCGCCTCCTCTACGACTACGCGGAGCGCCACGCGGAGGGAGCGTGACGACTCGCGACCCCTCGGCCGCTGGCGCGTCCGGTGCCGGGCGCGTCGTCGTCCTCGATATCGTCGGCCTCCAACAAACGCACCTCGACGAGGGGCTGGCACCGAACGTCGCCGACTTGCTGGCCGGCAAGCCGTCCGGCCCGCTCGAACCCTCGTTTCCGAGCGTCACGGTGCCCGCGCAGACGACGCTCTCGACCGGGCAGTCGCCCGCGGCCCACGGCGACGTGTCCAGCGGCGAGTTCGACCGCGAGCGACAGGTCGCCGAGTTCTGGGAGCGCGACCGAGGAGGCCGAACCCGGCTGTGGGAGGTCGCGAGCGACGAGGCGGGCCTCACCACGGGCGCGCTGTTCTTCCAGCACCTCATCGGCACGAGCGCCGACGTGGCCGTCACGCCGTCGCCCATCGAAGACGAGGACAACAATCTCATCGAGATGGACTGCTGGACGACCCCCGACGGCTTCTACGACGACCTCCGCGAGGAGTACGGCCACTTCCCGCTGCACAACTACTGGGGGCCGGTCGCCGACGAGCGGAGCAGCGAGTGGATTCTCGCGGCCGCGCGGGAGTCGATAGCGCGGTCCGACCCGGACCTCCTGTGGGTGTACGTGCCGTACCTCGACTACGACGCCCAGCGGCACGGCCCCGACTCGCCGGAACTCCGGGAGGCCGTCGGCGTCGTCGACGACCTCGTCGGGGAGTTCCTCGACCGGCTCGAAACGACGCCCCGCTGGGCCGAGACGGCGGTCGGCGTCGTCAACGAGTACGGCTTCAACGCGGTCGACACCCCGGTGTTTCCGAACCGGGCGCTCCGCGAGGCGGGCCTGCTCGCCGTGCGCAACGACGACGCGGGCGGCGAGAAAGTCGATATCGCCGGGTCGTCGGCGTTCGCCATGGTCGATCACCAAATCGCGCATGTCTACACCGACCGCCCGACGGCCGCCCGAAAGGTGCTCGAATCGCTCCCCGGCGTCGACGCGGTGCTCGAAGGGGAGGCCCGGGGCGACGCGGACCACCCGAACGCCGGCGACCTCGTCGTCGTCGCGGACGCGGACGCGTGGTTCCAGTACTACTGGTGGACCGACGACGCCGATGCGCCGTCGTACGCGACGGAGATAGACATCCACGCCAAGCCCGGCTTCGACCCGTGCGAACTGTTCCTCGGCGACGAGGGACTCGTGACGCTCGACCCGACGAAGGTGTCGGGGTCGCACGGCCGCATCGACCCAGACACGCGCGGCTTCTACGGCTTCGGCGGGCCGGCGGCACCCGACGGCCCGTCCGACCGAATCGTCGATGCGCGGCGGTTCGCGCCGACGGTCGCGGACCTCCTCGGCATCGCAGAGGACGTGTCGCTCGCGTTCGAGCGCCCGTCGCTGTTCGCCGGGCCGCAAGTGTAGGTTCGACACCGCCGCGACGCGCTCCAGAACTGCTTTTCCGCTCCGCTCGACGACAGCGAACGTACGATAGATACAAAAGAAAAGCCGCCGCGGACCGCGGTCGGAACGCGTCTCGCCCGCTCAGTTCCCGCCCGAACTCGCGATTTCGATGGTGCCGCGCATCCGTAGCTGGTGGGCGCGACAGACGTACTCCGCCATCGCGTCGGTGACGGTGAACGTGACGGTCTGTGACTCGCCCTGCGTCGAGAGGTACGACGTGGAGATGTCGTTGACGGTGGAGTCGTCGCCGTTGACGATTTCGAAGTTGTGGGGCGCGCCGTTGCGGTTCGTCCACGTGAGCGTGTACTCGCCGCCGGCTTCGAGGGTGAGCGTCGGATTCGTCGCGTCCGCGATTCCGGACGGCGCGACGCCGGTCCAGCCCTCGTTGCTCTCGGCTTCGAGTTCGATGGTCGAGCCCGACGGGATGACATCGCTCCCGTCGTCGTCGCTGCCGCCGTCGTCGCCGCCGCCGCTCGTCGCCTCGACGTGCGCAGTGACGCGGTCGTAGACGAGCTCCAGCCCGTTGCCGGAGCCGCCGATGCGCGTCAGTTCGGTATCGTCGAACCAGACGGTGCCGGTGGCGTCTCCCCAGCCGCCGAACAGCAGGTTAAGCTGGAACTCGCCGGGCGACGCCCCGGTCGAGAACGTCGTTTCGAGCAGTTGCCAGCCCTCGACGGGCTCCGTGTAGTAGTCGGTGACAGAGCCCTGTCCGAGTGAGTGGACGTTGATGGTGACACCGTAGGAGCTTCCGATTTCCCCGGTTCCGTCCTCGGAGTTGCTGAAGTCGTCCGAGGTCCTGACCCACGCCCGGAAGCGGTACTCCGAGTTCGGTTCGAGGTCGTCGCGGTACTGGGTCCACGACGCATCCGCACCCTCCGTGGAGTCGACGCGGACGCTGTACTCGCCCGTCCGCGAAACGTCCGAGGTGTAGGTGAACTCGGCCGTGCCGCCGTAGGTAGTCCCCTCCCAGTTCGCCGGGGTCTCGGGGTCCGACGGGGAGTCGGTTCCCGCTCCCTCCTCGAACGACGCGTTCGGCAGGAGGTTGTTCCCGTCGGGGTCGGTCAGCGAGACGTTGTCGAACCACGCCGTCCCGGTGGCCGTGCCGTAGCCGCCGAACAGGCAGTTAATCTGGACCGTCGTGGTGTCCGCGCCCGTGGTGAACGTGGTACTCACCTCCGTCCAGTCGTTCGTCCCGGTCAGCGGCTCCGTCTCGAAGTCCGTGCTGTGGACGTTGAACAGCGCGCCGCGGGCAGAGTCGCTGGCCTGCACGTTCTCGGTCCGTATCCAGCCGCTGAGGGTGTACTCCGTCTCGGGCTGGACCGAGATGCCGTCGACGAGCCAGACCGCGTCCGCGCCCTCGGTGGACGAGATTTGGACGCTCTGACTGCCGTCTTGGCCCGCGTCCGCGTAGGTGTACTCGGCGGTGCCCGTGAACGTGTTCGTCGACCAGTCGGCGGGCATCGCCGGCTCGCTGCTGCCGGTGCTCTCTTCGAAGGAACCGTTCGAGAGCACGTCGGTGCCGTCCGGGTCGGTCAACGAGACGCCGTCGAACCACGCCGTCCCCGTCGCCTCGCCGTAGCCGCCGAACAGGCAGTTAATCTGGAGCTCTTCGAGGTCGCCGCTGTCGATGGTGGTGCTCAGTTCCGTCCAGTCGTTGGTGCCGGCCAGTCCGGACGGGATGGTGTCCCACTGCGTGCCCGAGTCCGTGTTCGCTATCTGCTCGACGTTGATGGTCGCGCCGAGCGGTCCCTCACCGATTGCGGTCCCGTCGACGAGTTCGAGGCCGTCGGTCCTGACGTACGCGGAGAGGGTGTACTCGGTGTTCGGGTCGACCGCGACGGTCGTGTTCCACGAGGCGTCCGCGCCCTCGGAGGACGACACCTGGACGCTCCGGTCGCCCTCGTAGCCCGTCTCGGCGTACGAGAACTCGGGCGACCCGGAGTAGTCCGTGTTCGACCAGCCGACGGGCATCGCGTCGGCGTCGCCGGTGTCGCCGCCGGCGGGCGTCTCGAACGAGGGGTTTTCGAGGAGGTTCGGCAGGTCGTCGCCGCCGTCGCCGCCGTCGCTCGTGTCCTCGTTTGCCTCGTACGCCGGGATGAAGCCGTCGGCGTGGGTCGCGCCGGCGAGCGACGCCGCGTCGACGAGAACCGTGTCCCGGTAGTTCGACTCGTCGCTAATCATCTGGTAGACCGCCTCGCCGGACGCGTCGTCGGCCGGCGTCTGCGCGAGCGCGACGAGCGCCCACATGGCGACTCGCCCGTCTTCGTCGTCGAGGAGGCCGTTGTCGAGAATCGCCCCCCGCGTCTCCGCCGTCGACGGGAGGACGCGGAGTGCGGTGAGCCTGACGCCCGCCGAGGAGTGGGTCAGCGCGCCGAGCGCGGCCTGAATCGCGGTCGCGTTTCCGGTGTCGGCGTCGAGCGCGCCGAGGCCGTGCATCGTCCGCAGCGCGTGAATCGCCGCCGGGTCGAGGCCGGTTTCGTCGAGCGTCTCCGTCGCGACGAGGTCGACGAGCGCCGAGAGCGCGCCGGTCTCGTTCCGTTCGACCAACAGCCGTTGGGCCGTCTGCCGCCAGAACATGTTCGTGTTCGACAGCGCCGCCACGAGTTCTGAGACGCTCGCGTCCGAGAGGTCGGTCGGCTCGTAGCCGTCGTCGTCGCCGTAGACGACGCGGAAGAGTCGGGCGGTCGCGTGGTCGCGCACCTCGGACATGTACGCGTTTCCGGGGCCGTTCTCGAAGCCGTCGGGTGTCGGGTTGTGCTGGTAGATGTAGTTGTACCAGTCGATGAACCAGAGCATGCCGTCCGGGCCGACGGAGGAGTACGACGGTGCGAACCACGCATCTGTCGCGGCCGCGATGTTGTGGGCGTAATGGTTGGTGTAGCCCGCGCCGTCCTGCGAGAGGAAGAACGTCCCGAGCAGGTTACCCGTTCCGCCGCCGACGAAGCCGGTGTTGTTCCAGTACTTCTCGGGATATTCACGCGCCGTGTAGATGGTGTGACCGGTCGCCGCGGTGTAGCCACCGTGGAGGTCGACCTGCCGGACGCGGTCCGTGACCGGAAGGAATCGGTTCGTGTCGGACGCCGCGCCGAAGTCGTTCGGCCCGGTCCCCTCGATGAGGTCGTAGTACTGATGCGGGATGGCGAAGTAGTTGCTCGGTCGCCCGGAGGTCGCCGCCGAGCCGAAGGCGAGGCCCTCCTCGGTGAAGCCGAGGCCGGCCTGGTTCCCCGGGAGCGTGCCGACGATTTCGAAGTCCGTGACTGAGCCGTCTTCCAGCTTGAATCGGAAGACTGAGGAGCTGAAGTTTCGCTCCTCGCCGGCGACGGTGCCGCTGAAGCCGGAGTAGCCGACCTGTCCCCAAATCCAGTTGTCGATGCCGTGGGCCAGTTCGTTGGGGCCGGCGTGGGTGTCGCCGTTGCCGAACCCGGAGAACAGGACCGTCCGCTCGTCGGCCTCTCCGTCGCCGTCCGTGTCAGCGAGGTGGACCATCTTCCCGCTCTCGCCGGGGTCGTCGAGGTCCGCAACGACGACGCCGTCGTCGACGACCACCATGCTCGTCGGAATCGAGAGGCCGTCCGCGAAGACGGTGAACTCGTCGGCCTCGCCGTCGCCGTCGGTGTCCTCGCAGACGACGATTTTGTCGCGGTTCTGCCCGAGTTCGTTCGGGTAGTCGCGGGTGACAGACAGCCAGACGCGACCCCGCGCGTCGAACTTCGCGTCGAGGATGTTCCCCCGCGCGTCGTCCGGCAGGTCGGCCTCGGTGACGAACGGTTCGAGGTCGAACCCCTCCGGCGTAATCGTCCGCCGGACCGTCTCGCTGGGGTTCAGCGCCCGCTGCATCCTGTTCCAACTCGTCCCGCTGCCGACCTCCTCGGGGACCTCCGGCGTCAGGAGGCTCCCCTCCGGCGGCGGATAGTACGGGATGTCGGCGTCGATGAACTCCAAGTCGTTGAGGACCGTGGTGTCGTCGGCGATGGTATCTTCGTTCTTCGTGACCCAGCGAATCGCGTTCTCGATGAGCGCCTTGAAGCCGTCGGTCGCCCACGGCGCTCTGCCGTGACCCCACGCGGTGTAGAAGACGCGGCCGTCGCCCTGCGTGCGGGTCCACGACCACGGTTCGCCTTGGTCGCGTCCCTCGTCGTACTCGGGGATGCTGTCGCCCTCGGGGAACTGCGCGTAGGCGAGTACGTCGATATCGTCGTTGAGGTTCGTGTGGCGATACGTCTCGTCTTCGACCGTGATGGGGTCGAGGGTCGACAGGATGGGGTGGCTCGGCTGGGCGAAGTTCGTCGTCATCTCGCCGTAGTTGTGGGCGGCGAACTCGCCGCCGACGAGGTTCATGTAAGCGTCCGAGCCGGTGAAACAGGCCGAAGCGCTGTGAATCGGGATGAAGCCGCCGCCGTTCTCGACGAACTCGACGATGGACTGCTCCTGTTCCGCGGTCAGCGATTGACCGTAGTTCGCGCCGCGGTTGTCTATCATAACCCACGCGTCGTAGCGGTGGAGCACGTCGGGTTCGAGGTCTTCGAGTCGGTCGGTGTACTGGACCTCGATACCGCGGTTCAGCATGTACCCGGTGAGCTGGACCTGCCGTGCGGGCGCGTTGTGGCTGCCGCCCTGCGGGCCACCCATCATGAGGACGCTGATGGTGTCCTCGGCCGGCGGCGGCGTTATCTCGACGCTTCCCCGCATCTGCTCGGGGTGTTCTTCGGCGTAGTACATCGCCATCGACGACTCGGCGGTGAACGTGACCGTCTCCGAGCCGCCCGACGCCTGCATCGTGGAGAACGACTCCATCACCTCGCCGGTCGGGTCCGCGAGCACGAACGTGATGTCCTCGTCCATGGCGTTCGAGAGCTCGATTTCGTACTCCTCGCCCTCGTGCACGACGAGCGTCGGATTGGCCGTGTCCGCCATCTCGTCTGGCTCGGTCGCGACCCACGAAAACGAGTCCGCCGCGGTCTCGATTTCCGTCCCGTTTCGCCAGCTGTTGATGCCCGTCAACAGGGAGTTGGTCGTCAGGTCGCCCTCGCGCCAGTCGGATATCGCGTCCGCGAGACCCGACCCCTCGATGACGGACTCCTCGTTCGTGTACGCCGCGAGGACGTCGCCCTCCGTCGCCACGAGGCGAATCGTGTCGGTGGCGGTGAGCTGTTGCGCCTGCGCGACGCCGCTGGCCCCGAGGAAGTTCGCCGCCCCCGCGCCGCTTACCTTCATGAAGTCGCGTCTGTTGATGTTCAGTCGGTCGCCGTCGTCGTCCGGGTTCGATTCCCGTGTCGTGTCGTCGTGTGTCATAGTGTTGCGTCGGTCGCTGTCGTCGGTTACCGTTCGATTCAGGGTTGCGCTGCTCTCGGGGAGCGCACCCCGGCCGCGTCCCCCGCCAACGGGCCGAGCGGACAGACGGCTCTCCCCCCGCGCGCTCGCCCGAACCGCTCGACGAGGTGTGACGGGTGTATCGCCGTTACGTCCGCAGGCTCATTGTGGTGGGCTACCGAATTTCATGAACTAACATTACTTGAATGTACTGTCCGGCGGCAAGGAGCGACCGCCCGGTTCACCGCCTCAGTCGCCGGTGAACGTTGGCCTAACCCCAATGTTAATTATTGTCTGTCGTGTTGCTTCAGTTGCACGTATGAACCGCGCACACACACAGTCTGTCGTACCGGCGGCGACGCCAAGGGGCGTCGCGGGTTCGAACCACGGGGGCGGACCGACCGGGCGCGAGCGGCCCGAAGCGGGTGGCCGATGAGCGTCGTCATCGTCGGCACGCTCGACACCAAAGGCGAGGAAATCGGGTTCGCCCGCGACGTGCTCGAAGAACAGGGGGTCGAAGTCCACCTCGTCGACGTGGGCGTGCTGGGCGAGCCGGAAATCGAACCGGACACCGACGCCGCGGCCGTCGCCGAGGCGGGCGGGAGCACCCTCGAAACGCTTCGGGAGGCCGGCGACCGCGGCAAGGCCATCGAAATCATGGGCGACGGTGCCGCCGTCGTCGTGTCCCGACTCCACAGCGAGGGCCGACTCGACGGCATCCTCGGGCTGGGCGGCGGGGGGAACACGTCGGTCGCGACGGCCGCGATGCGCGCGCTGCCGATGGGCGTTCCCAAACTGATGCTGTCGACGATGGCGTCGGGCGACACGGAGCCGTACATCGGCTACCACGACATCGCCATGATGTACTCCGTCGCGGACATCGAGGGCCTCAATCAGCTCTCGCGGACCGTCATCTCCAACGCGGCGCTCGCGATGGTCGGCATGGTGTCGAACGAACCGGACGTGGAGACCGAGGAGAAGCCCACCATCGGCATCACGATGTTCGGCGTCACCACGCCGTGCGTCCAGAGGGCGCGCGACTGGCTCGAAGCGCGCGGCTACGAGACCATCGTCTTCCACGCGACCGGGACCGGCGGCCGGGCGATGGAGTCACTCATCGAGGAGGGCGTCATCGACGGCGTGCTCGACGTCACGACGACCGAGTGGGCCGACGAACTGGTCGGCGGCGTCCTCGCGGCGGGGCCCGGCCGACTCGACGCCGCGGCCGAACGCGGCATCCCGCAGGTCGTCTCGACCGGCGCGCTCGACATGGTCAACTTCGGGCCGAAAGACTCCATCTCAGACGAGTTCGACGGTCGGCAGTTCCACGTCCACAATCCGCAAGTGACGCTGATGCGGACGACGCCCGAGGAGAACGCCGAACTCGGCCGCATCATCGCGGAGAAACTCAACGCCGCGACCGGGCCGACCACGCTCGCGCTCCCGCTCGGCGGCGTCTCGATGCTCGACGCGGAGGGCGAGGCGTTCTACGACCCCGAGGCCGACGACGCGCTGTTCGACGCGCTCCGCGAACACCTCGACGACGACGTCGAACTCATCCAATCGCCGGCGAACATCAACGACGACGAGTTCGCGCTCACCCTCGCGGAAGCTATCGACCGCCGGATGCGGGCGGCGGCGTGAGACGACCGACATCGACGTGAGGCCGCCTCCGACGACCCAATAGCTCCACCGAGACGGCCGCGTGTCGCCCCGCGAGCAGCGACGCTCGAAACACCGACCGGCGGAATTTCCCGCTCGCAGTCGGTCGTTCGACCTGTTTTCTACCTGTATAATCACAAAGTTTAACTATATCATGACACCATGTCACTACCAGCGTTCCGAAGAAACATGACTGATCAACCAGCGCTAACTGACGAATCCAGGCGACGCTATCTGAAAGCAATCGGGACGGCCGGACTCACCGCCGGTCTCGCGGGCTGTTCCGGCGGGGGCGGCGGTAACGGCGGCGGCGGTGACGGCGGCGGAGATTCTGACGGCGAGAACAACGCCGGGGGCGGCGGGGGTGACGACTCCTCCGGCGGCGGCGAAGACTACGAGGCAATCGGGAACTTCCCGCCCGAGGGGAACTCCGTGAGCATCGGTTTCAACGGGCCGACCTCCGGCGCGTTGGGTCCCGACGGCCAAGACCAGGAGAAGGGCTTCGACCTCGCGGTGAAGCACCTGAACGAGGGCGGCGGCCTCGTCGACTACTGGGACCGACTGAGCGGCGACGGCATCATGGGCTACCAGGTCGAGCCGACGAAGGCCGACACCGCCGGGAGCGCCGACACGGCACAGGACAACATCGAGCGGATGATTCAGCGGGACAACATCCAGTTCTGGACGGGCGGCATGTCCAGTACGGTGACGATGGCGATGCAGAACGTCGCCCAGCGAGAGAAAGTTCCGTTCATGGGTGGGAACTCAACGTCCGCCGGCATCTCCGGGGAGAACTGCTCGCGATACTACTTCCACCCGACGTTCCACGCGGAGATTATCGGGATGGCGATGGGCGAGGCCGCGCCCTCGGTCCTCGGTGAGGACCGCTCGCTGTTCCACATCTACATGGACTACTCCTACGGGCAGTCGAACCGCGACGCCGCCCGCAAGTACCTCACCGAGCAGGGGCCGTGGGAGGACGCCGGCGGTGCCGCCATCGCGGAGGGCGAGACCGACCACAGCTTCCAGATTCAGGCGCTCGAAGACTCCGGTGCCGACACGCTGTACTTCTCCAGCTTCGGCAACTTCGCCGCCAGCGGCCTCGCGCAACTGCGAGACGCCGGCCTGACCGACGACATCGACGTCATCATCCCGCACGTCAGCGCGTTCACCCTCGACCCGCTCGGCGCGGACGCCGAGGGCGTCCTCGGCATGGAGCCGTGGAACCCGAACGCCGACAACGAGGCGAGCCAAGCGTTCGTCGAGTCCTACCAGGCGGAGTACGACGAGACGCCGAATCAGAGTTCGCTGCACACCTACGAGTCGATGATGGTGTACGCCGCCGCCGTCGAGGAGGCCGGCACGTTCCACCCGCCGACCGTGGTCCGAACGCTCGAAGACTTCGAGTGGAGCCTCGCGTGGGGCGACTCCGCGTTCCGGACGTGCGACCACCAGGTCGAACGCCCGTGGTACATGGTGCAGGGCGTCGGCGACGACCGCGCCGAGGAACTCGGCATCCGGACCGAAATCGTCGAGACGACCGACCCGCTCGTCTACGAGTGCAGCGAGTTCCCGGCGTCCAACTGCGCCATGGGCGACAACGAGTACGGAGACGAGTGACAGCCTGACAGCGCCTCGATACGAATACAACGTACCAACTCCATTTTGGGCAGTCGAGGCTCCCTCCGCGGTCAGTTCACCCGCGTTCGACTGCTCGAACGCCGCTTTTTCTCGGTCGCACGGACCTCGCGTTGACGCCCGGAGACGACCCGCGCCGCACCCGGAGAGCGGGCCGCTGCCGTGTCAAAAGTCAGCGAAACGCAAGATTAACATACTGAAGAATTCATGGATAATCGTGCACACCATGAACTGCTTACTCACAGCTGTACCGAGGTGGCTGCGATGAACGTCGACGGCGTCGTCGGATTCCTCTTCATCGCGCTGAGCGTCGCGTCGCTGTATCTGCTCGTCGCGGTCGGACTGTCTATCGTGTTCGGGTCGCTCAAGTACGTGAACATGGCCCACGGCGTCCTCTACCTGAGCGGCGCGTACATCGGCCTACTCATCGCGTCGAGCGAACAGTACGGCGGGCTGTTGAGCGACTTCGGGCAGGTCGGCCTCGACTGGGGGTTCGTCCCCGCGCTCGTGTTGACGCCGGTGGTCATCTTCGTCGTCGGCGTCGCGATGGAGCGCTGGATTGCGAAACCGTTCTACGAACGAGAACTCCTCGACCAACTGCTCGTCACGTTCGGCATCCTCATCGCCGCCCAAGAGCTGGTCGCCATCCTCTTCGGCCGAACGGGGACCATCTACCCGCGCCCGGAGTGGCTCACGGGCGCGATATCCCTTCCCGTCATCGGAACGCCGCCGGGGATGAGCGCGGCTTCGACGATACGCGTCCTCGTCGTCGCGCTCACGCTGTTGCTCGTCGCCGGTATCTTCGCGTTCTTCAAGTACACCGATTACGGCCTCGCCGTCCGGGCGGGGACCGAAGACTCCGAGATGACGCAGATGCTCGGCATCCGTATCGGGCGGCCGTTCCTCCTGATATTCGCCGTCGGAGCCGCGTACGCCGGGCTCGCGGGCGTTCTCGGCGGGTCGCTTTTCAACGTGACCTCCGAAATCGGCATGGAGATAATCATCCCGTCGCTGGTCATCGTCATCATGGGCGGCGTCGGCAGTTTGCGCGGGACCGTCGTCGGCGCGCTCCTCGCCGGGCTCACCTTCGCGGTGGCGACGGAACTCGAACCGAGCATGACGCAGGCCAGCATCTACCTGCTCGCCATCGTGGTGCTGACGATTAGGCCGAGCGGTATCTTCCCCTCGGCGGAGATCGGACAATGAGCACGGACAACATCCACAAGACCGTAGCCGAAGCATCGTCGTTGATTAGCTGGGACACCTGGGACCGAATCAAACACACCGAGTCGTTCGTCCTCCTGTCGTCGGTGCTTTTCGTCCTCCTGTTCTCGTACGCATTCGGCCGCGCGCCGGTCGTCTCGGACGTCTTCCAGGGCTATCACGGGCTGGCGATTACCATCCTCATCTGGTCGATATTCGCGCTCGGATTCAACCTCCTTTTGGGACAGACCGGCCTCCTCTCGTTCGGCCACGCCATGTTCTTCGGGACCGCGAGCTACGCCGCGGCGCTGTTTGCGATTCACGTGTACAACGACCCGCTGGCGGTCATCGTCGTCGGGACGCTGGCCGCGGTCGCCCTCGGGGCGGTCGCGGCGCTGATTCTCCTGCGCCTCCACACGGTGTACTTCTCCATCGTGGCGCTCGCCATCGGGCAGTTCCTCTACTTCCTCGCCCGCGAGCCGCTCGTGGAAATCACGAAGGGGATAAACGGCCTCGAAGTGCCGCGGTCGGACGTTCTCGGGGTCTTCGAGCTGGAACACCAGTACGGCGGCCTCCTCGGGGAACTCGTCGTGAACAACCTCTATCTCTTCGTCGGCGTCTTCTTCGTCGCCGTCGTCGCCTCCATCACGCGCATCCGCAAGTCGCCCTACGGGCTCATCTTCAAGGCGATTCGCGAGAACGAGACGCGGACGGCGTTCGTCGGTCTCGACGTCTGGCGCTACAAGTTCGCGGCGTTTCTCCTCTCTGCGGCCATCGTCGGCCTCGCCGGCGGACTGATGGCCGTCAACACCCAGTTCGCGGGCGTCGAGCGCCTCTACTGGTCCGTCAGCGGCGACGTGGTCGTCATGACCGTCCTCGGCGGCCTCGGGACGCTCGCCGGCCCGGTCATCGGGACGTTCGTGTTCTTCTACTTCAAGGGCATCGTCAACGGCTTCCCGACGCTCGGCAACTACTGGCTGCTCCTGCTGTCGCTTTCCTTTACCACGGTCGTGTGGGTCTACCGCGACGGCATCTGGGGGATGATTACCGCGCTCACCGGCGCGCTCCGCGACCCCCGAGAGCTGGTCGCCGCGATCACGGCCCGAGTCACGGGCGGCGACTCGACCGGCGACGCCCCGGGAGGTGAGGACTGATGGCGCTGCTCGAAACCCGCGGACTCACCAAGGAGTTCGGCGGGCTCACGGCGCTCGACGACGTCGACATCGACGTCGAAGAAGGCGAACTCGTCTCGCTCATCGGCCCCAACGGAGCGGGTAAATCCACGCTCATCAACACGATTACCGGACGCCTGCCCCCGACCGAGGGCCAAGTGTCCTACGCCGGCACCGAGCTCGTCGGGATGAAACCGTTCGAAATCGCACAGCTCGGGGTCGGCCGGTCGTTCCAGACCGCGTCGATTCTCCCCGAACTCACGGTACGCGAGAACGTGCAGGTCGCGTCGTTCGCGGCCGAACACGGCTCCTTTCGGGTCAACTTCTTCCGCCGACGGGACTCCTTCGACGAGGTCCAATCGCGAACGAACGACATCCTCGACACCATCGGCCTCGACTCGAAGGCCCGGATGGAAGCCGGCTCGCTCCCGTACGGCGACAAGCGGCGCTTGGAGGTCGCCATCGGGCTGGCGACCGACCCCGACCTGCTGTTCATGGACGAGCCGACCGCCGGCATGTCCCCGACGGAGACGCAGATGACGGTGAACCTCATCCACGACCTGCTGGCCGACTGGGGGATGACCATCTTCCTCGTCGAACACGACATGGACATCGTCTTCGACGTGTCCGACCGCATCTTCACGCTCCACCAAGGACGGCTCATCGCGCAGGGGACTCCCGAGGAGATTCGGGAGAATCCGGCCGTCCGCGAGGCCTACCTCGGAGGTGGGGAGCAATGAGCCTGCTCGAACTGGACGGCGTGCACGCCTACTACGGGCCGAGCCACATTCTCCGCGGCGTCTCGTTCGATATCGACGAGGGCGAGGTCGTCACGCTCCTCGGCCGCAACGGCGCGGGGAAGACGACGACGGTCCGCAGCATCGCCGGGACCGAACCGCCGGCGATTCGGTCAGGGTCGATTCGGTTCGACGGCGACGACATCACGGACTGGCCGGCCGACAACATCGCCATGGGCGGCATCGGCGTCGTCCCCGAGGGGCGGCGGCTGTTCACCGAACTGACGGTCGAGGAGAACCTCGAAATGTCGAAAATCACGCGCGGCTGGTGGAACACCATCCGCCGGGGCGGCCTCGGCGGCGGCGAGAGCACGATGTCGATAGACGAGTTGTACGACCTGTTCCCGCGACTCGACGAGCGGCGCACCCAACAGGCGGGGACGCTCTCGGGCGGCGAACAGCAGATGCTCTCCATCGCGCGGACGCTCAGGCTGCCGAACCTGAAACTGCTGTTGCTGGACGAGCCGACCGAGGGACTGGCCCCGCAAATCGTCAAGGCGGTGGGCGACTCCATCACGGAGATTGCCGACCAAGGGCTGACGGTGCTTCTCATCGAGCAGAACGTCCGCGAGGCGCTCCGCATCGCGGACCGCGGCTACGTGCTCGATCAGGGCGACATCGTCTACGGAGGCACCGTGGACGAACTCGAATCCGAAGACCTCGACGAGTACCTCGTCGTCTGACCGCGCCGGCCTCGCGCTCCTCGGCGCGACCGACCGCGCTCCGTTCTATCCCACCTCGATTCCGTTTCGGCCCGTTCTCGTTCCGACACCTACCTCGGCCTCAGTCTCGAATTTCGAAGTCGGAACCCAACCCGCAGCCGCCATCAATCAGTCGACAATATTATTTCGTGACACTCGAACACACGGGACATGAAACGGACCAATCGACGACGGTTTCTCGCCGCGTTCTCCTCGTCGGCGTTCGCGTTCACCGCGGGATGTCAACGCCCGGTGGCGTCCGCGTCCGAGCGCCACCCCGTGTCCGAGCCCGTCACCTCGTGGCCGACGTTCCGCGGAGGGCGCTACAACACCGGCTACATCGGCGACGTGTCACCCCTCGATTCGGAGCCCTCGGTAGAGTGGACGTTCGAGGCGGGCGACGCGTTCTGGGGGAGCCCAATCGTCGCCGACGGCACCGTCTACATCGGGAGCGCTGACAGCGCGCTGTACGCGCTCGACGCCGAGACCGGCGAGGAGCGCTGGTCGTTCGAGGCCGGACACCGAATCGAGGGGACGCCGGCCTACGCCGACGGCGTCGTCTACGTCGGGTCGTACGACAAACATCTGTACGCGCTCGACGCCGGGACCGGCGAGGAGCGCTGGTCCCGTGGGTTCGGCGGCCTGATTCGGGGGAGCCCGACGGTCTGGGACGGCACGGTCTACACCGGCGTCGGGTGTCACAACCTCGCGTGCGCGTGGTACGCCGAGGAGGCCAACGTCTCGGAGACCGGCTGGGTGTACGCCCTCGACGCCGAGACGGGGGAGACGGAGTGGCGGTACGAAGTCGGTGACGAGGTCGTCAGCACGCCGGCCGTTACGAACAACCGCGTGTACGTCGGCACCTCCGACGAGGCGCTGTACGCGCTGTCGCGGTCGACCGGCGAGGTCGAGTGGACCTACGAGACCCGCGACATGATATGGTCGAGTCCGGCGGTCGCCTACGGCTCCGTCTACTTCACCGACTGGAACGGGAACGTCCACGCCGCCGACGCGGCGACGGGCGAACAGGAGTGGCTCGCGGACACGGCGGGCCGGTACATCTCGGGGTCAGTCGCCGTCGGCGAGGAGGCCGTCTACGTCGGTCACACGCCGTACAACACGCTCGACGACCCGACGATCAACCACGCGAAGGTGTTCCGCTTCGACCGCGAGAGCGGCGCTGAGAACTGGAGCTTCGAGACGCCGGCGCTGGAAGTCGGGAGCAGTCCCGTCCTGACTGAAGACGTGCTCTACGTCGGAACGCACCGGCAGTCAGACGGCGACGGCGTCGGCGTCCACGCCATCACGACGGACGGGCAAGAAGAGTGGTTCATGGAAATCGACGGGCGCGGCGTCGGGTCGAGTCCGGCGCTCGTCGACGGGCGACTGTACTTCGGCGGGACGGACGCGAAGGTGTACGCAGTCGAGTAGCTTGGCGGCGCGGGACAGCCCTCACGACGGCCCGTATTCGGTAGCTGTGGCTTGGAGACCCCTCTAGAACTCGATTTCCTTGAACTCGCGCGCCTGATTCTCGATGGCTTCCTCGGTGGCGAGGCGCTCGATGCTCGACGCGCCGAAGAAGCCGACGACGCCCTCGGTGTTGTTGAGGACGTACGCCGCGTCGTCGGGCCACGCGATGGGGCCGCCGTGGCAGATGACGTGTACGTCGTCGCGGACCGCCTTGGCGGCGTCGTGGTGCGCCTGCACGCGCTCGGCCGCGTCGTCGAGGTCGAGCGCCGTCTCCGCGCCGATGTCGCCCGAAGTCGTCAGCCCCATGTGCGAGACGATGACGTCCGCGCCGGCCTCGGTCATCGCCGCGGCCTGTTCTTCGGTGAAGACGTACGGGCACGTCAGCATCCCCTGCTCGCTCGCCTCGCGAATCATCTCGACTTCCTTGTCGTAGCCCATTCCGGTCTCCTCGAGGTTCTTCCGGTAGCTGCTGTCCTCGTCGATGAGTCCGACCGTCGGGAAGTTTTGGACGCCCGAGAAGCCGCGGCGACGCAGGTCTTCGATGAACACGCTCATGTCGCGGAAGGGGTCGGTGCCGTTGACGCCGGCGAGCACCGGCGTGTCCTCGACGACCGGAATGACCTCGTGACCCATCTCGACCACGATTTCGTTGGCGTCGCCGTACGGCAGGAGGCCGGCGAGGGAGCCGCGACCGTTCATCCGGTAGCGACCCGAGTTGTAGATGATGAGGAGGTCGACGCCGCCGCGCTCCGCGAACTTGGCGGAGATGCCGGTACCGGCACCGGCACCGATGACCGGGTCACCGGCTTCAATCGTGGCTTCGATACGGTCGAGTGATTCAGCGCGTGTATACTTCATCCGGGTTGACAGGCCATCGCGTGCGACTTTAATATTTCGGAAGAATCGACCGGCAGCCGAATGTCCGGCGAGCGACCCGGCCGCGACGAAGTTCGGTACGAGGGCGCTCGACCGCGCGAATCAGTTGCCCGGGAACTCGCCGGGCGGGAAGACCGTCGCGTCGTCGTCCGCGCGGATTTCGGCTTCCGGGCCGGGCGGGCAGTAGACCGCGAGGAACCGAAGCGGCTCCCACGAGGTGTTGATAGTGCTGTGTTCGACGCCGCTCGGGATGTGAACCATGTCGCCCGCGCCGACCGTCCGGGTCTCGTCTTCGATGGTCTGTTCGCCCTCGCCGCCGAGGAAGTACAGTATCTCCTCGCTGTCGGGATGGGTGTGTCGCTCGTGGCCCTTCCCGGGTTCGAGCAACACGACGCCGGCGCTGAACCCCTCGGAGCCGGTGACCTCGGGGGCGTTCATCCACTTCAGCGTGCCCCAGTCTAATCGAATCGTCTCCACGTCGTCCGGCTGGACGAACCGCTTTTCGGATACCATGACGTGCTGAGTCAAACAGTATCAATTATTAAATATTTTGGTGGGCCGAACGCGCTTGCCGGACCCGCAGAGCGGCCGTGGCCGAGCCGCGGTTTTCGAGAGGGAAACAGTGGCTCGGAGCAGCAGGTCGTGGATTTTTGCCACTGAACCGATGGAAGAGCGGTTCAAACCCCGGTTCGTCCCCAGTCGACCAGTCGGCACTCGCGTCGGCGGCTGCTCCGTTCTCGTGTTGTAAATTATTAATACAGAGGTACATTCGAGGGCGACGCGAGCGCGAATCAGTCGGTGACTGACCGAGAAACGCCGCCGAAGCGAGGGTACCGTGCCGACATCGGCGGACTGTCCCGCCTCGTCGACCCGAACGATTTTCGCCTCGCGCGGCAGATGCGGATTCCGACCGCCACGAACGGCGTCGCTCGCGTGTCGAACGCGAGTCGCGTGAGGGGTCGAGGGCGACTCCTCGAACACGGATTTTCATATCGAAAATGAGGTGAGCAGGCGCGCGGGTGGCTCGGCGTCGTGTCGGTACTCGCCCGCACCTTCGGTCGGCATTACTGACGTACGTTCGTCACACAACCATTACAAGAATATGTCTGTAATTACTACACCGTTACCAAGCGTTTACGAGACGAGGAGGGGTCAGTCGTGGTCGCCAGTCGAGTTCCGTTCTGTGCGTCCGCCCCGCGTGAGCGCTGAGCGATGTCGTGACGGTGGTACGCCGGCAGTACTCTGAATACCCGCGAGACGTGGCGACCGCTTGGGCCCACCCCGTTTACGAGAACACAACCAGCACCGACTCCGCGTCGGGTGACGAGACGCGTATCCGAGAGTGCACGAGATGCAAGCAGCGCACCACAGAGGACGTTTTCGAGACGTGAATCGGCGCGGTCCGACGGCGACGGCCCGAATACGGCCGTCGCGAGTCGGTTCAGAACAGCGCACCGGCTTGGAGGACCGCCACGAGGACGGTCAGGACGCCGACGCTGGCGACGGTGGTGGTGAAGATGGTCGTACTGAGGTACTCGGGTGCAGTGATGCCGTCGACTGTCGTCTCGTCGGCGTACTCGATGGTGAGCGCCAGCGGGATGACCGCGGCGGGCGTGGCGCATTCGAGGACGAACACCTTTGCGACTGTCGGGTCACCGAAGCCCAACGCGAGCGCGAGGCCGAACCCGACGAGCGGCGCGACGACGAGCTTCAGCGCCGACGGGGCGACTGACCGCGATATCGCGGACACGTCGGTCTCGGCCAGTTGGATGCCGAGGATGAGCAACATCACCGGAATCGACGCGTCGCCGACGAGGCCGACGGTCTCCATGAGCGCCGCGTCGGCCGGCGGGACGACCCCGAGCGCGCGGGCGACGACGCCGGCGACGATGGCGTACAGCAGCGGGAGACGGAATATCTCGGTGACGGCGTCGAGTGCGCCCGCGTCGGAGCCGTTGGACGCGATGTAGACGCCGAGCGTGTAGACCACGACGTTCTGGATGGTGAGGTAGATAACGGCGGTCGTCCGTCCGACCTCGCCGAAGGCGAATCCGGAAAGCGGGATGCCGACGAAGCCCGAGTTCGGGAACGCCGCCGCCAGCATGAGCGCGCCGAGGAGCGGGCCCGATTCGCCCGCGAGTCGGCCGACGCCCCACGCGATGACGATCATGAGAAGGGAGTATCCGACGACGCCGAGGCCGAGTTTGAGGACCTCCCCGCCGCCGAGGGTCGTCGTGGCGATGCTGTGGAACGCCAACGCCGGGATGAGCACGTACAGCCCGAGCGTGTTTATCGGTTCGACATCGATGTCCGTCGTTCGCGCCAGGAGATAGCCGACGACGGCGACGCCGAGTATCGGGAGAATCGCGTTCGTGAACGCCCCCATTAACGACATGGTCGGTCTCCCCGGGAAAGTCGCTTCGGCGGTCGAACGGGTTCAACTGAGACTCTACGCTGTCGCTGTGGGCCCATGTCAGTCCAATATCGCTTCTGATATAAATAGTATCGGAGACGGTTACGTGCGGGTCAAAACCCGTTGCCGACGAGAGTGACCGCCATAGCGATGTGACCCGGTCTTTCCCCTTCGAAAACCTCGTGGCCATGCATGTGTTATGCAACGATACTATCGGAAAATCAAAGGACAGAGAGAAACGACAGCCCACAATCCAGATTTTCTCAAAGATTATCCATGAGTGCGTACTGAAAGGAGTATCGCAGGTCCATAGCCACCACAGAACAACCAGTATTTTAAATTATTCAAATAATCCACATTATTCACAATATTTGGATTTCTTCACAGACCAGTGCTATTTCAGTAGAGTCGCAATATAAAGTACCGAAACCCGTTCGGGAACGACACCGCGATTCGCTGAGCGGGGGATGCGACCATGACCATGACAGGACGACTATCGGCTTCACCTCCGGTCGAGTGGAAGCGTACGCGGCAAACGTCGTCGAGAGCGGAGTTGTGAGTCGTGAGGCCATTACGGGAACTACGACAGTTCGACGACACGCTCTCCCGGTTCGTATCCGAAGTTTGACCGACGTCGACCCCGCGGCCTGCGTAGCCACCTCTCACTCCACGTCGGCTCGCAACCGGGCCACTCCTTCGGGGGGTACGTCCGGTGGGACGCTCGTCGGACGGTGGCGGACCGGTATGGATACCGGAGTATATTCCGAATTAGAGAACAGCTTCGAGAGATAGGACTTTCAGCCTTCTATGGCCTCTTCAGTACCAACCGAGAGGGCAAAGATGAATTCAATTACAACGTTATGGGTGTAATGGAATTGCGCTGAACGGACTTACTGATGGCCGAGAGGAGAAACACAGCGTGAGTATGGAAACTACTTTCTGAGATTAAGAACACTGTGGAGACTGTGCTCATCGGCGTACCGCTCGATGGTCAGGAGTCGAACCGACGGAGACAGTCGGCCGTAATACGACCACCGGTCTCGTGCCACCCACCGGAGAAAGGGAGTGTGTATAGTCGTTCTTACACTATCTTCGGTTTCGTGTCTATGCACGTACAGTGTAGCCATCGTTCACCGGAGTAGCCGACGGCTTCTACTAGTTCGTTGCAGGCGGTCCCGCCGGGTCACCCCGGGCGGAGTCTATTCTGTATTTCAGAATGCAGTTGTTCGTCCCAAGACTACGGGGCGGGCATGAGCGGTTCAGTCATCCACGGGTTGTATCGGCGGCGATCCGGGAGGCGTCGATAGCGTCGCCGCACCTCGCCGGAGACGAACCGCAGTGCCGACTACGGCCTTCACCGACGAATCGAACCACGCGTCGCTCGCGTCTCCCCTCCGATAAAACTAGCTCCAAGTATCAGCCGTGGCTCTCCGGAAAACCGGGTTCGTTGCGTTTCACAGGGCCGCTATCAGGTGTTCTGCCCAGCCGTCACCTCTAACGGTGGTTCTTCTTGTGCGAGAATGTTGATGCCGTCAGACTGCCGAAAGAGATGCAACCGCTCCTCGTCGAAGGCGAGCGACAGCTCTTGGTTCGTGTCGGGTTTGACATCGCCAGGCACGCGGACCCAGCACTCCTCGCCCTCGATGTCGAAGTGGAGGTAGTTGTCCGACCCCACCGGCTCGCGGACGTCGAGGAACGCTCGAACCGCGTTGGGCTCGTCGCTGTCTGTGAGGGAGATGTTCTCGGGCCGAATGCCGAGCACGAACTCGTCTACGCCATCGGCGTACTGCTTGATATGTTCGAGAACTCGCTCGGAGAGGTCGTAACTGAAGCCGTCGGCGACCAGCGACGTGCCCGACAGTCGTACCTCGAACTGGTTCATCGGCGGGTTCCCGACGAAGTCGCCCACGAACAGGTTCCGAGGTTCGTTGTATATCTCCTCCGGCGTCCCTATCTGCTGGAGTTCGCCGCCGTCGACAACAGCGATGCGGTCGGACATCGTCATCGCCTCCTCTTGGTCGTGAGTGACGTACACCGTCGTCGTCCCGAGCGTGTCTTGGAGCTGCTGGAGTTCCGTCCGCATGTGCAGCCTGAGCTTGGCGTCGAGGTTCGACAGCGGCTCGTCGAACAGGAAGACGGACGGCTCGCGCACGATGGCGCGGCCCGTGGCGATACGCTGTTGCTGTCCTCCAGAGAGGTTTCCAGGATGCTTGTCGAGCTGGTCCGTAACACCCATCATCTCCGCCGCGTCCATCACCCGCTGGTTTATCTCGTCTTCGGGGAGGTCGGTCGTCAACTGCAACCCGTAACTCATGTTCTTGCGCGCGGTCATGTGCGGGTACAACGCGTAGTTCTGAAACACCATCGCGACGTCCCGGTCCTGCGGCTGGACGCCGTTGACGACCCGGTCCCCGATACGTATCGTCCCTTCTGTGATATCTTCCAGACCCGCAATCATACGGAGCAACGTCGACTTGCCCGACCCCGAGGGACCGACGATAGTCAGGAACTCAGCGTCCGCTATCTCGAAGCTGATGTCGTCGACGGCGACAATATCCGAGTCGCCACCGTAGACTTTTCGCACGTTTTCGATGCTAACAGTACTCATTGTTCGTGGGTTGCCAAGAGAACTAATAATAGTTGTGGTTACCTCCGCTCGAAGTCGCGTCATTCGGGGACGCGAGCGCAGTCTGGACGGCGCTCGCTCTCCGCGCCGCCACGACAGACAGGCGAGCGAGTAGTGCGTCGGATTTCATCTACCGGCAGAATTAGTCACGGAAAATAGTTTAATCCATACCCCTACATATACACATGACACATGGTTCGAGAAGCTATCACTAGCAGGACCCGTCGGAAGTTTATCAAATCTGCCGGAGTCGCGGGAACCGTCGCACTCGCGGGCTGCGCCGGTAACAGCGACAACAGCGGAGATAGCGGAAGTGGCGGCGGTGACGGCGACAGCAGTGACGGCGGCAGTTCCGGCAACACGCGGAGCGAGTCCTACGAGCTCACGTTCTGGGAGCTGTTCAGCGGCGGCGAAGGGCCGATTATGGAGAGCATCGTCAACAAGTTCAACGAGGAACAGCCGCTCGACACGGACGCGGAGGTGACCATCAACCGCCAACGCACCCCGTGGAACGAGTACTACAACAAGCTGTTCACCGCCCTCTCCGGCGGCGAAGCGCCAGACATGGCGGTCATGCACGCCGCGTACCTGCGAGCGTGGGACGGCGGTATCGACGCAATCGGGTCCTACGCCGACACGGCGTCGATGGAGAGCGACTACACCGAAAGCCACTGGGACCTCGTCACCGTCAACGACAACGTGAACGCGCTACCGATGGACATGCATCCCATCGGCGTGTACTACAACAAGGACCTGTTCGAGCAGGCCGGCTTGGACCCCGAGAGCCCGCCGACGAACTGGGAGGAGTTCCGGCAGGCGGGTGACGCGGTCGTCGAGAACACCGACGCTCACGCGTTTACGCAGTCGCCGTACAACGACGGATTCGGGTCGTTCCGGACGTGGAGTACCTGGGTCAAACAGCAGGGCGGGAGTCTCTACGACGACGAGTGGAACCCGACGTTCGACAGCGAGGCCGGGATGAACATCGCCCAACTCTTCTCCGACATGACCGGCGACATGGGATGGGCCCCCGCCACGAGCGAGGACACGTGGGGGAACAACGCCTTCCAGAACGGAACGTGCGCGATGGCGATGAACGGGACGTGGTACGTCGCCGCCCTGTCCGGCGTCGACGACCTCAACTGGGGCTTCTTCGAACCGACCGTCGGCCCGAACAAACAGCAGGATAAGGTCTGGGCTGACGGCCACTCCATCGTCCTCCCGAAGAAGGAGGGCCGGAGCGACGCCAAGTCGGAGATTGCCGCCGAAGTCGCCCACTGGATGACCACGCAGAACCCCTCGTGGGGTGCCGAAGCCGGTCACCTGCCCGCCGCGAACAGCATCTACGAGTCCGACACCTTCCAGAACAGCCCGTACTACGATAAGACGCTCAACAAGTACGTCGAGATGGCCGAAGACGGCGACTACTTCTACCACCCGAAGGTCCCGAACGGCGACCCGAACGCGCAGAACTGGTACACGTGGCTCGTCGACATCTGGGCGCAGAACTCCGAGCCACAGGCTGCTATCGATTCCGGAATCCAGACGGTCTCGAACGGCATCTCGGAGTAATCGAAGATGGGGATAACAGAACGCATCATGGGAGGTGAGACCGCGGCGAACAGCAAGACCGTTATGGGTCTGCGGAAGGAGACCATCGAGGGCATCGTCTGGTCGCTTCCGTACCTCGCCGTGTTCACGGTGTTCCTCATCTGGCCGGCCCTGAAGGGGCTCTACATGAGCCTCCACACGTACCCGAACAAGTTCGACCTCACCGAGACGGAGTGGGTCGGCCTCCAGAACTACGTGGAACTGTTTCAGGACCCCGTGTTTTACAACGCGATGGAGGGAACGCTCCTCTTCGTCGCTATCTCGGTTCCGGCGCTGGTCATCCTCGGCTTGGTAATGGCACTCGGCGTAAACCGGGACGTGGCCGGGAAACGAACCCTTCGGGCCATCTACTTCAGTCCGTACGTCCTCACCGTCGCGGTCGTGACGCTGGTGTGGGGACAGGTGTACTCCCAGAGCTACGGCCTGATAAACTACTACCTCGGGTTCTTCATCGACAACCCGCCGGGGTGGCTCACGTCGCCGGACCTCGTCATGGCGGCGCTCGCGTTCATGACCGTCTGGTGGCTGGTCGGGTTCAACTTCGTCATTTTCCTGGCGGCCCGACAGAGCATCCCCGAACGGCTGTACGAGGCCGCTCGGCTCGACGGCGCGACCGGCTGGCGAGCCTTCAAGGATATCACGCTGCCCCAGATGCGAAACTCGGTCGTGTTCGTGGTGATGGTGCAGTTCATCCTCCAGTTCCAGGTGTTCGCACAACCGTACGTGATGACGCAGGGCGGCCCGAAGGACACCTCCGACACGCTCGTCTACTATCTCTACCGGAGCGCCTTCTCCCAACAGCAGTTCGGCTACGGCGCGGCGATGGGGTACGTGCTGGTCGCCATCCTCATCGTCATCGCAATCGTGAACTTCAAAGTAATCGGTGATTCAAATGACTGAAACGACATCGCAGGACTCGATACGAGCACGGCTCGACGGCGACACGGTTCGGAACGTGTTGCTCCACGCGTTCCTCTACGGCCTCGCCGTTCTCATGGCGGTCCCGTACCTGTACACGCTCTCTCGGTCCTTCCAGCCGACCGAGCTGTTGCGCGACCCGCGACCGTACTGGATACCGCCGCTCGCGGGCGAGCCGATAACGCTCGAACACTACCAGTACCTCCTGAACAACACGCTCGTCGTCGAGTGGACCATCAACACGTTCATCATCGCCGCCGGAGCGACGCTGCTCATCGTCGTCATCGACTCGATGATCGCCTTTTCGCTCACGCGGCTCGACTGGCCCGGTCAAGGGCTGGTCATGGGTGTTATCCTCGCGAGCTTCATGGTCCCGTACTACATGAACATCGTCCCGCTGTACCAGATCGTCTCGGACCTCGGCCTCATCAACACCTACTGGGGTGTGATACTGCCGGCCGTGGCCAGCCCGCTCGGCGTGTTCCTCCTCTACCAGTTCTTCAAGGACATCCCGGCCGAGTACGAGGAGGCGGCGAGGCTCGACGGGTTCACCACCTTCCAGGTGTACACCCGAATCATCCTCCCGCTCGCGAAGCCGATTCTCTCGGCGCTGGCGCTGTTCATGTTCGTCTACAACTGGAACGCGTTCCTCTGGCCCCTCCTCGTGCTGTCGAACGAGACGGCGTACACGCTTCCCATCGGACTGGTGAACCTCTATCAGGGGAACATCGACACGCCGGGACTCCACATGGCGGTCGCGATTCTGGGGTCCTTGCCGCTGTTCATCATCTACCTCATCTTCCAGGGACAAATCGTGCGAGCAGTGCAGATGCAGGGCGCGACGGGATGAGCGAGTCAGCGGACGGGACCGTCGGCGTCCACCGCGCGCTCGTCGCCGCGGTCCGAACGGTGTTCCATCACCCCGTTCGGATGGTCGCTATCAGCGTCGCGTGGGTGCTCGCATCGGTCCCGCTGGTCACAATCGGGCCGGCGACGTTGGGCGTCTACGGCGCCGTCGCTTCCGTCCGCGAACATGGCCACGTCGACCGCGACGCCGTCAGAGAGACGCTTTCGGACCACTGGCTCGACGCGCTCCTGTTCAGCGGACTCCTGGTCGCGTTCCCGGCGCTCGCCGTCTTCTATCTCGGCCGGTTCTCCGCCTCCGGGTCGGCGTTCGCGGGCGTCCTCGGGATGGTCGGGTTCTATCTCGCGTATCACGCGTGGGTCGTCTTCGCGCTGGGCTTCGTCGCGCTCGCGCAGGGCGACGACGCGTTCGACGCCGTCACCGACGGCTACCGGTGGTCCGTCGAGCGGCCGGTGGCGACGGTGCTGGTCGGCGTCGTGACCGCGACGCTGTTCGTCGTATGTCTGGTCTTGACGGTCGCACTCCCGCTCGTGTTTCCCGCGCTCGCGGCCGCGTTCCACACGGAACTGGCCGCCCAAACGCGCGACCGAGAAGAGGATGCGACCGACGCGGCCGACACAGCCGACGCGACCGCGCCGACCGACCGTCCAGTCTCCGGTGAGAGTCCGAAAAACGAGTTCTCCGCGACGTTTCGACGGTGACGCTACGTCCCGTCGTCGAGGGGTAGCGACTGGACGCCGTAACTGATTTCACAGAGATTCGGGCCGTCCGCGACCGACGTGAGTTGCAGTAGTTCGTCCCCGTGGCGCGAGGGCAGCAGCGGTGTCGTCCACCCGACGAACGCCCGACCGCCGAGGTCGCCCTCCGTCTCGAACGACAGCGGGGCGTCGACCGCCTCCCAGTCGCCGCTCCCGTCGAGGTTCGAGTTCGCGAGCACGACCTCGCCGTTCCCCTCCGCGAGGTCGCGGTTCCCGTCGACGAGCTGTTTTCCGGACACGAGTATCGTTCCGTCTTTGCCGCCGGCCCGTGTCCACGTCACGTACGGGCCGTTGATGAACCGCCGACCGTCGGCCGTCGAGACGAGGGTCCCCACGTCCGTCGGGTCGCCCCACTCCCGCCCGTCGGGCGAGGTCTTGACGTGGACCTCGCCGTACAGGTAGTCCGGCCCGATGACCTCGTAGCTCATCACGTACGTGCCGTTGGGGAGCGGGGTGACGGTGGGCATCCCCGGGCGTGTCGTCTCGTCCGGGATGGCCGCGACGAACTGCTCGTCGCCCCACGACTGGCCGCCGTCCTCCGAGGCCTTGTACGCGACCAACTGATTGTAGTCGTCGTCGCTCCCCATCCGCTCGTCGGCGAAGTAACAGACGAGGTTCCCGTCGTCGTCCAGTCCCAGTTCCGGCTCCCAGACGGGGCTGTTCCCGTCGTAAGGGACGGCTTTGCCGCCCGTGACGACGGTGCTCACGAACTCCCAGGACTCCCCGCGGTCGGTGCTGGCGTACAGGTCGATGCTCGTCTCACCGAGTTCGCCGACCTCACCTTCGGGGACGTCTTCGGGGTCGTCGAGGATCGGAATGGAGTTCCCGGCGGCGAGGACCGTCCCGGCCGGCCACGGACCGACGGCGTGCGGGAGTTCAAACAGGGTCGGCTGGTATCGAAGCCCCCAGTCCTTCCCGCTCGTGTCGTGAATCTCGGAGAACTTCGACCAAGTCTCTCCCCCGTCGGTGCTTCGGTAGACGGGGAAGTACGGCCTCGACCCGCCGCTCATCGACGGATAGTACTCGAACGTCGCGAGCAACTGCTTCTCGCTGCCTTTCCCCGACCCGCGTTTCAGTCGCGTGACGCGGGGATACAGCGACCCGGGAGCGGGCGCGCCCGACGGGGGCGAGTACAGCGTCCCTTCGACGTCTGTCTGTTCGTCGTCGCGTCCGCGGCCCGCGATAACGCCGGTTGACCCGACCGCTGCGACCCCGGCAGCGCCGAGCGCGGCGAGGTACTTCCGGCGGCTATGCTGGCGGCTTGAATTGCGTTCGCTCATGACGCAGCCGCATGTTAACACGGGACTACAATAACTGTACCCCCGCCGTCAGCTCAAAATAGAACGGTGGCGGCGCGGTTACTCGGTCAGCGTCAGACCGACGACGGACGCCGGCGGCGCGTCGAACGTGACCGTGCCGTCGCCCTCGTCGGTGACGTCCAAGACATCGGCTTCGAACGAGTCCGCGTTCTCCTTCGTCGAGTACTCTCGGATGTCGTTGCCTTCGAAGAGAACGGTCGCCGACGACACCGAGTACGCCGACGACCCGACGTCGACGGTGAGCGTCTCCGGTTCGTCGTGGCGGCGGTTCGAGGCCGTGACGAACAGTTCACCGTCGCCCTCAGAGGCCGACGCCGAGACCATCGGTACGTCGTTTTCTTCGCCTTCGATAGTGCGCTGTTCCGTGTCGACGCTCGTTTCGAGCGCCGTCCGGCCGACGTGGTTCTCGTACAGGTCGAAGACGCGATACGTCGGCGTCCGCCACGCGTCCTCTTCGTCGGTCTGGACGAGACACTGCAAGACGTTGACGAGCTGTGCGATGTTCGCCATCGAGACGACGTCGGCCCGCTCGTGGATGAGGTCGAGGACGCCGGCGGTCGTCAGCGCATCCCGAACCGTGTTCTCCTGCTCCAGTCCGTTGTCGCTCCGCGCCTCCGGATGCCACACGCCCCACTCGTCGACGATGATGCCGATTTCGTCCTCCGGAACGTACTGCGAAATCGTCTCGGCGGCTCGGTCGATGTCCCCGCCGACCTTCTGTGCGCGCGCGAAAATCTTGTAGTACTGCTCGTCGGTGAAGTCGGTGTCACCGCCCGCCTGATAGTAGCGGTGGACGGAGAAGTGGTCCATCAGGTTGAACGGCGACCCCATGCCGAGGAACGAGCCCGGACCGTACTCCATGCCGCCGTTGAGGCTGTCGAAGAAGACCTTGTTCCAGTCGTCCGTGAGGTGTCCGCACGCGATGAACTCCGTCGACTCCTCGTTCATCAGCTTGTCGAAGCCGTTGAAGTAGTTCGCGAACCGGCGGTATTCGTCGGCGTACTCGTCGGGTGCGAACCGGCCGCCACAGCCCCAGTTTTCGTTCCCGATGCCCCAGTACTTCACCCCGTACGGCTCTTCTTGGCCGTTCTCTCGCCGTCTGTTAGCGAGTTCCGTGTCGCCGCCGTAGTTGCAGTATTCGATCCAGTCGAGCGCCTCCTGCGGCGTCGACGACCCGACGTTGACCGCGATGTACGGGTCCGTGTCGAGGAGTTGGCAGAGTCGGAGGAACTCGTCCGTCCCGAACTCGTTGGACTCCTCGGGGAGGTTTTCGCGCCCCTGGGTCCACCACAGATTCCGCCGTCGGGGACGCTCGTCGCGCGGGCCGACGCCGTCTTCCCAGTGATAGTCGTCGGCGAAACAGCCACCCGGCCAGCGAAGCACCGGCATGTTCAGTCCGCGGAGCAGCGAGACGGTGTCCATTCGGATGCCGTCTTCGGTCTCGACTCTGTCGTCGTCACCGACCCAGAGACCGCCGTAGATACAGCGTCCGAGGTGTTCGGCGAAGTGGCCGTAGATGTTCTCCGAGATACGGTCTATCGGCTCGTGACTGCTAACGCGTACTTCACTCTGCATACGTTCTCCCATCAGTACCCGGTTAGATAACTATTGTGCCTTGTTCCCTGCTTACACGAGATGCGCTGTGGAACGGTCCGGATAAGCGATGAACCCGCGTCAAGCGTTGGGAGCGCAAGTCGGTGAGAGACGCGTTCGGTGCAACCGCACCAAGGTTCCCTATTTCAGAACTAGCTAACGTCGTTCCACGCATTACAATTACAAAGGTAAATATGTAATCTCCGTGGCGCCCAAAGTGGATACTCTCCGAAACCGGTCTTCTCGGCCGGTTTCGAGGAACCCGACGTGTTGTTCCAGCATAATGAATAGCGGCAAATAACCGGGAACCATCGTCGCGGATGGGTAGTTCGACGACAATCGTCGTTCTCGGAGACATCCAGCGGACTCCTCGTGAAATCTATCCTCACCGAGCGACGAGCCGACGCGAGATACGAGCCGTTCACGGAACGTCGCGGAGACGTTCAGAGGTTGACGCACCGGGAATCCGCAGGGACTCGTCGATGTCGATGGCGCATCCGCGCTCGCGAAAACCGTATCTCAGTCACGCAGCCGTCTCCAGACTGTAACGAGGATCAGTACTTCACAAAGCCGTTTAGTTAGAAGGTCTGCTTGCAGAAGGTGTGTCTAAAACCCAGCAAGCAGACAGTGAAATCCATGAGGACCAGCTCCTTAACTTCCTCGTCAACTCCCTTGACGAGGAAGTTGCTCTCACTCTCGGTGAAAACGCTGAACTCGATGCTGAAGACATCTACGAGGTCCTCGTCGGCGCGTGCGCCGACGGGACCTCGGTCTCAACGCTCTGTGAGAGAAGCGAAGATGCACCCCACGAAAACTCCGTTCTCTACCATCTCCGCACTAAATTCGATCTAGAAACGCTCGAACAGGTTGGCAACATGCTCCTCCAGAAAGACGTTCTCGACGTCCTTCCCCAGCAGGTGGAGGTCTGCGCAGACCTCCACCTGCGGCCCTACTATGGTGACGAAGACGACACGGACGGCCTGTATCACTCACAAGCGAAGCGTGGAACCACCGCGTTCCACGCGTACGCGACACTGTACGCACGCGTGAAGAACAAACGCTACACGCTGGCGGTGCGCCGTCTCGAATACGGCGACACCGCCAGCAGTGTCCTCGCAGAGTTCCTCGGTATTCTCGACGGCCTTGACCTCGGTGTCAAGGCCGTCTATCTTGACCGCGAATTCTACGACAGCAAGTGTTTGACGCTGCTTCAGGCGCACAACCACGCGTACGTCATGCCGATCGTCCGCTGGGGACGGACGATCAAGCGAGAACTCTCAGAAGGGTGGAGTCGCGTGATTCAGCACAGTCTGACAGCGAAACTCGACGGTCACAGCTGGACCGTCGAGTTTCCCGTCTACATCGACTGTACCTACCAGAACGGACGGTACGACGAACATGGGGTGGCGCGTCACGGCTACGCCGCTGACGCGCCGTTCATCAACTCACCACGAGACGCTCGATACCACTACGCGAAACGCTTCGGTATCGAGGCAAGCTATCGACTCTCCGAGCAAAGTATCGCGACGACCTCGACACAGAATCCGGTCGTACGGCTGTTGTACGTCGTGGTGAGCCTGCTGTTACAGAACGTCTGGCGGTATTTGCACTGGGAGTACGTGGCGACGCCCCGCCGTGGGGGGCGTCGCCTCTGGGAGTGGTCGTTCAAGGAGTTCATCAATATGGTCCGTCGAGCAGCGTGGACGGCCCTCGCGGTGCGTCGGGCCGTCCCCGCGAACCGACCACCAGACGACCGGTTCCACCGGTAACTCCCGACCGGGCTAGCCAACGGTGGGAGTGGCGACGCTGTCGCGTCGGCGGCAGCCGCCGCCGACAGCGACGGCTCTCCGCCGATCCGTCCATGATTCTCTCGTCGAAACCGCCAGTCCAACCGCTCCGCCACAGAACTCAGGCTTCAGAAACAGCTAGCCGAGGATGCTTTGTGAGGTACTGAGGATGGTTTCTGGAGCGCTGTCAGGCGGTTGCGGTCGGGCTTTTGTCCGTGGAGAGCGTTTTGACCGACTCAAGGACCCGACACGCGTACGTTTCAATTCACACATCGGGGAAGGAGCCCCGTGTTTCTGGTATCGAGAACAGCAGACCGGCTGGGGAAAACGGGACAGAGCCGTCATCGTGAACTCAGGTGAGTCAGGCGACCAACTGGTCTGCGACCCGGTCGGTTGCAAGCGCGCACAAGGGTTCTACCTCGGTATAGCGTCGGTGCTGGAACCGGTACGACGTTCCAAAAAATGATGGCAGCGGGTGGTGTGCTGAGCTCGACGTGGTAGTGCTGTCAGGTGTTCATGAGCTTCGGTCGGGACAGACCGACTCTGCGCATATCACCACGTCTGTGACATGACTGATACGTTAGTCTCTTGGTCGGTTGCGCTATCGACCATATGGCTTGACGACTGAGTTCGACATTAATGTTTTCGTCTCTGCAAATATTAATATCGGGACTGAACGCAACTGCCCTTCGAGCGATACGACAATCGTCGTGGTAAGGGTTAAGTGACTATCGAATGGTTACACGAAACGCATGCGTTGCCCAAAGTGCAGTCACAGTCTCGCCATCTACGATTCGTTTTACGACATCGCCTTCGTCTGCGACTCGTGTGGATACGTCCTTCCGCGGGGAGCAGATTGAACAGACAGCCGAACCGATAACCGACCAACCACACCGCTTAGCTGAATCGCGGCCGCGGACCGCAGCGCCGGAAGAGGAGTCACAACGATGTGTGAACACAATCTCGGAGGCTGATTTTGCTGCGTGACTTATTTGCAGCGTCGGTACGGAAAATCAGCCGCTTAATAGAGAAGATGTACGGGTATTCATCTTCTAACGATATCGAATGTCTTGTTCAAAATCGGAGTGATAACAATAAATCCGATGAAGATTGCAATAATAGAGAAGATGAACTCGACACCAATCGTGACTGGGTCGGCAGTATCGCCAGTGTAGGTGTTGTAGATTGTGAATATGGTCGCAGCAACTACGGCGTTTGGAAGGTAATCGGAGACCAACTTTCGTAACTCCATATCCGAACTCGTCGGTGGATCCCCAAATTCGCATCGGTTAGGACCTAGTTGCCAGAGAATAGACACGGGTAGTATGCACCCGACACTACTCAGCTAATGCACACCAGATAACGCTGCAAGTAAGCAACGCATCAAACCGATTCCCCTAATGAGAAGCAGGGGAAGAATCGCTCAGTTCAAACTAAATCCCGCTACAAACGGTTCGAGAGTCTGATATCCGCTCGATTTACTCGTGGACCCGCTGTGAAGCCAGTCGGTATCTTCCCTTGAGAGTGAGGAAGGGAGACCAGAGCAAGAACGAACACCAGAGCTCCCCTAATAGAGATACAAACGGATGGTCACCTACACGCCTCGGACCGATACGTCCGCTATCTCGCTTGTATATAGCAGCCTCGCCGTTCAGTTCTGACGTGAGACGCCGGTTCCAGAACTACCCTCCGAAACTGTGAGCGAAGCGGGGAATAAATATATCGATATGCGGTGTATAGACGTTGTCGACCCTCGCTCGCGGGCCGAAACGGAGTACAGACAGGAGTTCCGTCACAGACACGCTTGCAGGGGCAGTCAGTTCACTCCGGAGAGGAGTACAGCGAAACGTAGCGCCCCCGTGGGTCAGTCGTCGCCGCGTGCGGCGCTCCCAGCGCCGGCGTCCGGGGTCCGCAGCACGTCCGGGTCGGCGTCCGGGCCGAGCGGTTCCACGCGCACGCTCGACACTTTGAACTCCGGAATGCCGGCCTGCGGGTCGAAGACTTCCTGCGTGAGTTTGTTGACCGCACCGGCCGCGAAGTGCATCGGGATGAACAGCGTCCCGTCGCCGACGCGGTCGGTCACGGTCGCCTTGACGACGATGTCGCCACGCCGGGACTCGACCCTGACGTACTCGCCGTCCGAAACGTCGAGTTCCGCGGCGGTCGTCGGGTTGATTTCGATGAAGCTCTCGCCGACGTGGCTCATGAGGCCCTCGACGCGTCGGGTAATCTGTCCGGTGTGCCAGTGGTAGAGGACCCGCCCGGACGTGAGCGTGAGGGGGAACTCCTCGTCGGGGAGTTCGCCGGGGTGGCCGCCGTCCGCCGGCACGAAGCGGGCCAGCCCGTCGTCGAAGTTGAAGTTCCCCCCCTCGTAGTCGTAGAGATACGGCGTACCGGGGTGGTCGTCGTCCCAGCACGGCCACTGGAGTCCGTGCTCGTCGCCCGAATCGAGTCGCTCGTAGCTGACGCCGCCGTAGATGGGCGTCAACTCGCTAATCTCGTCCATGACTTCCCGCGGGTGGTCGTAGCCCCAGTCGTAGCCCAGTCTGGCCGCCAGCTCCTGCGTGATTTCCCAGTCCTGACGCGCCTTTCCCGGCGGCTCCGCGGACGCTCGAACCCGCTGGACCCGACGCTCGGTGTTGGTGAACGTGCCGTGTTTCTCCGGCGAGGTCGCCGCCGGCAGAATCACGTCCGCGTGTTCTGCGGTCTCCGTCATGAAGATGTCCTGAACGACGAGGAAGTCTAAGCTTTCGAGCGCCTCGCCGGCGTGCTGGATGTCTGGCTCAGAGAGCGCGGGGTTCTCCCCGACGATGTACATCCCGCGGAGATTGCCCTCGTGGGCCTCCGAAAGCATCTCCGGCACTTTGAGGCCGGGTTCAGCCGGTGGACGCTCGCCCCACACCTCGGCGAATTTCTCGCCGACCTCGTCGTCGGCCGGGTCCTGGTAGCCGGGGAGGCTCCCGGGCAGGGTCCCCATGTCGCCGCCGCCGCCCTGCACGTTGTTCTGGCCGCGGAAGGGCGACAGTCCGGCGCCCGGTTTCCCGACCTGCCCGAGGGTGAGCGCGAGGTCGGCCATCGCGAGGAGATTCTCCGTCCCGTGGCTGGATTGGGTCATCCCCATCGCCCAGCCGAAGACGACGTTCTCGGCGTCGGCGAGCGTCTCGGCGGCCGACTTCAGTTCGTCGGGCGAGACGCCGGCCAGCCTCTCGACTTTCTCGGGGGTGAACGCCTGAACTTTCCGTTTGACCTCCGCGAACCCTTTCGTATTCCGTTCGATAAACTCCTCGTCGTGCAGGTCGTGCTCGATGAGATATCGGATGAGTCCGTTGAGCCACGCCACGTCGTAGCCGGGCGTCGTTCTCGTGTACTGGTCGGCGTGCTCGGCGATGCCGATTTTCCGGGGGTCGAACACCACGAGGTCGGCCCCGTCGCGGACGTTCTGCTTGATGCGAGTCGCCAACACCGGATGCGACTCGGTCGTGTTCGACCCGCTGATGAGGTAGGCGTCGGCCTCGCCGATGTCCTCGTTGATGCGGTTCGTCATCGCGCCGTAGCCGAGCGTCTGTTGGAGCGCCGCCACCGTCGACGAGTGGCAGAGCCGGGCGCAGTTGTCGATGTTCTTCGTGCCGAGTACCTGCCGCGCGAACTTCTGGACGAGATACGCCTCCTCGTTGCTCCCCTTCGACGACGCGAGGCAACTGACCGCGTCGACGCCGTGTTCGTCCTGAATCTCGCGGAGTCGGCCGGCGACGTAGTCGAGCGCCTCGTCCCACGAGGCCGCCTCGAACTCGCCGTCTTCGTTTCGAATCAGGGGCTTCGTGAGCCGGTTTTCGCTGTTGGCAAAGTCGTGGCCGAACTTTCCTTTCACGCACGTCGAGAAGTTGTTCGCCGGGGCGTTGTCCGGGTCGTCGACGGGTTGGACGCCGATGGCGTTGCCGTCTTTGCCCCACATCTCGAACCGACAGCCGACCGCGCAGAACCCGCAGGTCGTCTCCGCTTTGTCGAGGTTGCCCAGCCGGTAGTCGCTGACGAGCGACGCGACATCGAACAGTCGGCCCTCCGGCAGCGTCCGCGCCGCGAGGTTCTCGGCGGTGTGTTCGCCCGCGAGCATGGCCTTCCGGCCGTATGTTTCGAGGAAGTCGGACGCTCGGCGCTTGCTCTGGGCCATGTATCGGGCGACGCCGCTCCGTTTCTCCCGTCCCGCCCGTCCCGACTCGGCTTCGCCCCCAGCGGTCCCAGAACTGCCGGGGTCCGGCGAGCGGTTCGGTGCCGTCGTGTCGTCGAGGGTCTCGACATCCTCGTGTTCGATGACTCGCCCGACGGAGTTCCGCTGCGTGAACCCCGGAAGCGGGAGCGTCCCCGCGCCACCGATGTCTTTCTCGGTCAGGGCACCGGTCGGACAGACCGTGGCACAGTGTCCGCAGGAGACGCAGTCGGAATCCGCCATCGTCTCGGCGTCGGACTGGAAGCCGATGCGGGTGTCCTCCCCGGAGCCCTCGATACGGAGGACGCCTTCGACCTGCACGTCGTTACAGCCCTCGACGCACCGGTTACAGAGGATACACTTGTTGCGGTCGATTTGGATGAACGAGGAGCTGTCGTCGAGCGGTTCGTACTCGCTTCGGTCGTCGAAGACGCCGTAGCGCGGGTGGTCGACCCCCTCGCTGACGGCCGTCTCCTGGAGTTCACACCGACCGTTCCCGTTACAGGTCGTACAGCGTAGATTGTGGTTGGAGAGGACGAGGTCGAGGTTGACGCTCCGGGATTCCTCGGCGGCGGACGTGTCGGTCTCGACCCTCAGCCCGTCGGTGGCCGGGAACGAACAGGAGGGGACGACCCCGTGTTCGTCGGTCTCGACCATGCAGGTTCGACACTCGCTCCGAGGGCCGATTTCGTCGCTCGCGTCGCCCCCGCGGTCGTAGTAGCAGAGCGCCGGCACGTCGGCGTCCTCGTCGAGGCTGTCGGCGCCGGGGTCCACGCTCACGACCTCGTCGTCGACGGCTTGCATGGCGTCGATGACGGTCGACCCCGGCGGGACGGTGACCTGTGTGCCGTCGACGCTGAGTGTCGTCGGGTCCTCGCCGTCGGTTCCGACGGGCGGGTCGTTCGCGGTCCCGGTCTCGAACTCCGCCGTGACCGGCGTCTCGTGCTGCGGGTCGTCTATCTCCGGAACGCCCGGGAGTGGGTCGTCAGTGCTCATAGTTTGTCAGAACAGGTGCCGCTCGGACAGCGGCCGTCGGCGTGTGCTTCGAAACTCGATTCGAACTCGTCCATCGCGGTCAGCACCGGACGCGGTGCATGAGCGCCAAGCAGGCAGTTGCTCGACCGGGACATGACCCGACCGAGTTCGCGTATCTTCGCTCGGTCGAACGAGCCTCGGTAGACCGCTCGCAGCAGTTCGGTGAGTTGGACGGTTCCCTCCCGTCCCGGTACGCACCGCCCGCTGTTGGCTTCCGAGGCAAAGCGCGCCCGCTCTCCGGCAGTCGCGACCGCACACCGCTCGTCGTTCAACAGTTCGACGACGCCTTCCGTTCCGAGGCCGGCCGCGGTCAGTTCGGCCGCGGTCGATTCGACGTCCAACGTCCGGGTGAGACCGCCGAACACCCCGCCGACGCAGGCCATCTTGAACGACCCCTCCAGTTCGACGGCGTTCCGAGCCGTCGAGAGGCGGGCGTCCGAGCCGACCTCTATCGTCGCGGGCGCGGCTACGTCGCCGGTGACGGTCAGGAGTCGCGTCGTCGATGCGGCGTCTCTATCGGTGCCCTCTGGGTCCGCGAGCGCGAGCCGTACCCGGGCGAAGGTCCGCGGCGTGTGGATGACCGTCGGGCGACCGTAGAGCCCGTACTCGGCCGGCGTCGGCGGCTGGAGACGGGGCTCGGTTCTGTCCACCCCCTCTATCGCTTCCAGCGCCGCCGTCGGTTCGCCGGCGCGGTACTCGTCGGGACCGGTGACGACGACCGGCACGACCGGGAGTTCGTCCGCGGCGGCGTCGATAGCCTCCCGAAGATGTGCTTGCAGTTCGGTGTCGGTCTCGGCGACGTGGATGACCGCCTCGGTCGTGCCGAGGTACTCGGCGACGGCCGCCACGCCGTCGAGCACCGACATCGGCGACCCGGCGAGGAGCGTTCGGTCCGCGCGCTGGCGGTCGTCCGCGTCGTTCGCGTTCACGACGACGACCGGGTCGCCGTCGGTTTCTCGCGCGCGTCGCCAAGCGTCTGCGACCGGGTCGTCGGCGGCGGCGTCGCATCTACCTCGACCGACGAGCCCGGCGTCCGCGACGGCGCTCGCGTCCCTATCGAGCGAGTGAAACTGATACGCTGTCGGGTCCAGCGGGTCGAGCCACCCACAGGGGCCGAGGACGCGCCGCGTTCCCACCGCGAGCGGCCCGTCCGTCGGAACTGGCAGCGTCGTCCGCTCGGCGTCGTGGTCGACGACTGCCGCAGCACCGTCCGTCGGTAGCTCCCCGTCTTCCATGGCGGTGACGAGGTCTCGGACTCTCGATGTCTCCGCGGTCGGGAAGAACGCGGTCCGCCCCGCGTCGGTCGCGAGAACCAACGGGTCGTACTCGCTGATTCCGGTGGGTCCCGTTCGGAGGACCGTGACGGAGTCGGCGGTGCGACGTGCGGCGCTCAACACACGCGCTCCGCGCTCCGTCCGCCCGGCTCCCGAGACCCGAAGTACCGGCGACCGGACTGCGTTTCCTGTGCGACTCATTCTCACAGATGAAGAGACACGGCGGGGTTAAAAAATCACCCCAACCCACTCGCGTCGGAGTGCGATTTCGAGGCGTTCGGGAAGCCGAACACGAAGTCGGTGCGAGCGCGAGTGGGCGGGAGACGGGTGACCGCTCCAGACGGGACAGCGAGCGGAGCAAAGAGCTAAGGCGGCGACGCGTCGTCTACCGTGATGATGACGAATCCACGGTTCGACGACGTGCGAGCGAAGGCGGCCGACGCGACTCGCGAAGACGACATCCAGTCCGTGTACACCGGACTCGTCCACGACGACGGTCGACAGGAGTACTACTTCGCCAACGACACCGAAGAGGCGTCGGAGTTACGCGAGACGGCGGCCGTCCAACTCGGAATGTTGGTTCGCGTCCTCGCGGACCGCTCCGAGAGCGACATCGAGGAGATTACCGACCTCGCGGCCGAGCGAGCCGAGAATATGCGATTGGAATAGCCGACGATTATAGCACCGACTGCTCGGAAACGCATTCTCGTCGGGACGTGTCGGCTCGAAAAATACCGGGCGCGTCGAGGTCCGTCGAGCGCCCGTCAGAGGTCAGCGGCGTGTCGCCTACTCGGTCACCGCGACGGCTTCGATTTCTATCGCGGCTCCTTTCGGCACGTTGCCGACTTCGACCGCGCTCCGAGCCGGCGGGTCTTCGTCGAAGAACTCGCCGTACACCTCGTTGAACTCCTCGAAGTCGTCGATGTCGTCGAGGAAGACTGTCGTTTTGAGCACGTCGTCCAAGGACGCATCCTCGGCGGCGAGAATCGCCGCCACGTTTTCGAGACACTGCTCCGTCTGGTCACCGACCGAGGCGTCGTCGAGTAGCTCACCGTCGGGCGTCAGCGGGAGCTGTCCCGCGGTGAGAAGTAGTTCGCCGTTCGTCGTCGCTTGGCTGTACGCGCCAACAGCCGCCGGAGCGTCCGAAGTGCTAATCGTGCGCTTCATAGCCGGACCTTCCGGGCGGTTCCTATTAAATCCAGTTCGGGGACGGAAGCCGCCACACGTCGTGTAAGAAACCGGAGCGTTTGTGGAATGTCTCGGCGCACGCGCGAGTTGACGACGACCGTTCGGCGGCCGGGGAGTGGTGCGTCACCGGACGGTCCGGCAGGGAGCGCCGAGCGTGGCCGGGACCGGCGACTGCGATGTGGAACCGGGTCGTTCGGGTGTGTCCTCCAGAGAGTACGACGTGAGAGAACACAGCTAGTAACCTATCTGGTAGTTTGAGAATGCGCTACGCCACTCTACCCAACCGTAACGTGTCAGATTATGTCAAAATAGAGCCCACCCGAGCTATAAATAGTGACTGTTCGCAGATGTCGAGTGGAGTCCACACAATGTCTATGGACGCAGTCGTCTACAAAGGCGAACGAGAGGTCGCAGTCGAAGCGGTCGAAGAGCCCCAGATTCAACACCCGAACGACGTCGTCATCGACATCACGACGACCTGTATCTGCGGGTCCGACCTGCACATGTACGAGGGGCGGACGGCCGCGGAGCCGGGAATCGTGTTCGGCCACGAGAATATGGGTATCGTCGAAGAGGTCGGCGATGCCGTCAGCAGTCTCGAAGTGGGCGACCGCGTCGTCGCGCCGTTCAACGTCGCCTGTGGCTTCTGTGAGAACTGTGAGAACGGCTACACCGGCTTCTGTACGAACGTGAATCCGGGCTTCGCCGGGGGAGCGTACGGCTACGTCGCCATGGGCCCCTATCAGGGAGGACAGGCCGAGAAGCTCCGCATCCCGTACGCCGACTTCAACGCGCTCAAACTGCCGGACGGACGGGAACACGAGGACTCGTTCGCGCTGCTCGCGGACATCTTCCCGACGGGCTGGCACGGCACGGAACTCGCCAACCTCGAATCCGGTGACTCCGTCGCCATCTACGGGGCGGGTCCGGTCGGCCTGATGACCGCTTACAGCGCCAAACTCAAGGGCGCGGCCGAGATTTACGTCGTCGACCGCGTTCCCAGTCGCCTCGCGCTCGCCGAGGAACACTGTGACGCCACGCCCATCAACTTCGAGGAGGGCGACCCCGTCGAACAGATCAAAGAGATTCACGGCGGCGGCGTCGACAAAGGCGTCGACGCGGTCGGCTACCAGGCCATCGACCCGGAGAAGGAAGCCGACTCCGCGTACGACCCCGCCCGGGAGAACCCGGCCGTCGTCATCAACAACCTCATTCGGACGGTCCGACCGACCGGCGAACTCGGTATCCCCGGTCTCTACGTCCCCGACGACCCCGGCGCGCCCGACGAGATGGCCGCGCAGGGTCGCCTCGGCATCGACTTCGGCCTCCTCTTCGAGAAGGGGCAAGCCCTCGGCACCGGCCAGTGTAACGTCAAGGAGTACAACCGACAGCTCCGCGACATGATAATCGAGGGTCGCGCCGACCCGAGTTGGGTCGTCTCCCACCGCGTCGGCCTCGAAGACGCGCCCGAGATGTACGAGAAGTTCGACAACCGCGAAGAGGGCGTCACGAAGGTCCTGCTGGAACCCTAGGACTAGGGGCAGCGGAGTCTCCCGCTCCCAACTCGGTTCCCACCGATACTCCTTTGCCGGTTTGCCCGGTATCCCGTTCTATGTGTCAGTACTGCAGTTACCGGTACCACGACGGCTGGACGCAGTTGTTGGAGTACGACGAGGTGTACCAGACGGTCATCGGCGGTGAGTCGGAGTCGACCTACGGCTTCCACGAATCGTGGGACGAACTCCGAGACGAGGTCGACCTCGGCGCGGCCTATTGACCACCTCCCGCGCCTAAAGTCGTCCCCAGAACGCACAGCGTTCTGGTGTGCGAACGAGACGCAGAGCGTCTCGTCAACGCGGGAATCCCACCATGGGATTTCAGGCCGAGTGCGGCCCTAAGGTTTCAAGACGCATACGTTCCAAGCGTCTCTTGCTGGGTGTCAGCATCGGCTTGGCTGTCTTGTGGGACGGTCAAACGTCCCCCTTCCTCAGCCGAGTCATCGCCATCCGTGTGTTCTCTTGAATGACTCTCTCCACTGAGGTAGCGGTCTGCAATATTGAGCGCGGCGTTAACGTCTGCTTGGTACTCCGAAACCCAACACGCCGAGTTGGAACACTTGAACGTCGCCTGCTTCGGACGGTAGCCCGCCTCTCCGCAACAGTGGCACGTTTTCGAGGTGTACGCGGGATTCACTGTCTCCACACGAATCCCTTTCTCAGACGCCTTGTAGCGAATCTGAGCGTGCATCTTGGCGAAGCCCCATCCGTGAAGCCGTCGATTCATGAACGCGCCGTAGTCCATGTTCTCACGGATGTGCGTCAAGTCTTCCAGAACCAACACGGGATTCTCGAATCGGTCGGCGTAGGAGACGACCTCCGACGTGACCGTGTGAAGGATGTGGTCGATGTGTCGCCACAACTCGTCGCCGTAGGATTCAGCGATACGTTCGCTTCCGCGTTTTTGAAGGCGTCGAGTCGCCGTGAAGTACGTCTCACGGAGTTGCCGTACTCGCATGCCTTCGTCGTTCCAGAGGTTGGGTGCAGTCGGGGAGCCGCGCTCGTCACGGTGACACACCGTTAACAAAGAGGCTTCCCCGATGTCTACCCCAATCGGCGTTTCCACCGAACTGGTCTCTCGTTCCTCCACGTCCCGCGTGGCGACGATGTGAAAGTACCACTCGCCGTCACGGTCGAACAACCGACATTCGCCCATCTGTGCGTCTCCTGCGTGCAACGCTTCCAACCATTCTCGCTGTTCGGGATTCGGTTGCGCGGGCAACCAGAGGTTGTAGTCGTCGTGGTGCGGGATTTTGACGTACCACTCGATAGCGTTCTGTGGCTTGTGGTCGAGCTTCGGGCCTTCGTTCGTGAACCGAACGGGGTGGTCGTCGTGAAGCTCTTTGGCGTCGTAGCTTCCGCCACAGAGTTGTGGGACGTACTTCTTGAGCGCGTTCTTGGCGTAGCCGCTCAGGTCGTAGTTGACTACCACGTCGTTCGCCGCCGACTGTGTGGTGCAGTTAGCGTTGAACGCGGATTCAAGGGCGTCTTGGTACGCCTGTTCCGTCTCACAGAGTTTCCGATGCTTGTGGGTGTTCGGTTCCACAAGCTTCAGTTCCAGCGTCTCGGTGAGTTCGGTCACTGTTCGTCCTCCTCGTGACGCTGGATGTACTTCTCGACAGTCTCACTCGAAACGTGTCCTGCTGTCCCCGCGTAGTAGCCTCGCACCCACTTAATTTTCTCACTGTCGTGGTCGGCGTGTCGGTGGTTGTACTTCCGCGAACTGATGCCTTTGAACCAGTTGGCGAGAAGTGACGGAGCGTGCTTCGGCGGGCTACTGACGAACAGGTGGATGTGGTCGGGTTGGACAGTGAGGTCGATAATCTCCAACCCCTTCTCGTCAGCGATTTCGTGGAGGATGTCTCGCACACGGGTTGCAACGTCACCGACGAGTACCGACCGACGGTACTTCGGTATCCACACTATGTGGTAGTTGAGGTTGTACGTTGCGTGCCGTGTGGCCTTCATCCGTACTACACACTATACGTAGCGTGTGTCTTAAAACCACCTTACACGGTGGGAAATCCAGCCGTACTACCGTCGGTGGTTGTGTACGCTATTGTCCGTTTGACCCGCGCCTGAAGACGCGGGTATGCGCTCGCACTATGTATCAGGCGGACTCGCGGGGAAACGGGTCGTCCGGATACGCCGCCTCTCGCTCGTCCGTCGTCGCCAAGCACTCGTCGAGTTCTCGGGTCACTGCGTCCTCGTCGAGGTCGCGGCCGATGAACACGAGTCGCGTCTGGGGGGTATCGTCTCCCCACCGACCGATGGGACCGGCCTGCACCGACGGCCCCGCCTGACTCACGCCGAGAACCGTCTCGGGACGACTCGCGACCCACGCGAACCCCTTCGCGCGGACGACGTTCCCCCGCCAGTCGTCGAGCCACGCGTCGAGGCGCTGCGGGTGGAACGGACGGTCTCGACGGTAGACGAAGGACTCGACGCCGTGGGCCCTCGCTGCCGAGACGCCCTCGTCGTGGATATGGTCGTGGTCGTGGCCGTGGTCCGCCTCGACCCCGTCGCTCGCGAGGGCCTGCTTCCAACCCTGATGGCGCTTCGCCGCCTCGAAATCGAAGCGCCCCGTGTCGAGAACCCGCGTCGGGTCGACGTCGCTGTACGTCGTCCGGCGGATGCTCGCGCGCGGCTGGAGTTCCCGAATCTCGGCTTCGACGGCGTCCAACGCGTCGTCGGGGACCATATCGCACCTGTTCAGCAACAGCACGTCGCAGAACTCGACTTGCTCGACGAGCACCTCCGTCAACGGGCGCTCCGGGTCGGGGGCGGCGTCCGGAAGCGATTCCGCCGGGTCGAACGCCTTCCAAAACCCGTAGGTGTCGATGACCGAGACCGTGGTGTCCAACCGGAGGTGGTCCGGCAGACCACCCTCGTTCGACTCGCTCGCCAGCGTACGTGCAATCGGGAGCGGTTCGCTGATTCCCGAGGCCTCGATGAGCAGATAGTCGAACGAGCGGTTCTCCGCTAGCCGCGTCACTTCGGTCACGAGGTCGTCCTGAAGCCGACAGCAGATACACCCGTTCGAGAGGTCGATGACCCCGTCGTCCGATTCGGACGCGACTAACTCCGCGTCGACGTTCAGTTCGCCCATGTCGTTGACGACGACGGCTATCTCCCTGCCACCGGGGTCGTTCAGGAGTCGGTTGACCAGCGTCGTTTTCCCCGCGCCGAGCGGACCGCTGACGACCGTAATCGGTATTTCCGTTGTGGACATATCGATGCTGTGTGACGCCTCGCGGGTGGTCGTAATGAAGACTGGGTCGGTCGACCCACACGGGAGACAGAACCCGCCGTGCTCCGGACTCCCGCCGTGAAAACACAAAATATATTATATTTGTCATGTATGGTTTCCCGTCTGTTCGCGTCGGGCACCGCGACCCACCGAGCGAACCGCAGAGTACGGCTTTGGCGGAGGCGTTCGCGCCGCCGCACTCGCTCGGTGGTCCGCGAGAACGGCACATCTTTTTGGTCGCCGGCGCTGACGAACGACCAGATGGCACCTCCAATCGCTGACCGACTCCTCCGGGTCGACTTGTCCGCCGGTTCGGTCGAGAGCACGCCGATTCCGGACGAGTGGCGACGGCGATACGTCGGCGGCAAAGGGTTGGGTGCCCGCTATCTCTACGACGAACTCGACGCCGGCGTCGACCCGCTCGGCGAGGAGAACGCGATGCTGTTCGTGCTCGGCCCGCTTTCGGGCTACCTCCCGGGCGAGTCGAGATACGCCGCCATCACGAAATCCCCGCTGACGGGGTGTTTTCTCGACTCGTACGCGGGGGGCGAGTTCCCCGACTCGCTGGCCGGCGCGCTCGGGTCGCACATGGGCCTACTCGTGACGGGTGTCGCGTCCGAACCCGTTCGCCTCGTCGTCGAAGACGGGGACGCGACAATCGAACCCGCCGAGACGTGGGGGGCCGGGACGGTCGACACGGCGCAGGCGTTCCCGAACGCGGCTGTCGCGTGTATCGGCCCCGCGGGAGAACGACGGGTCGCATACGCCACCATCGCCTCCGACGCCGGCGACCACCACGCGGGCCGCGGGGGAGCGGGAGCGGTGATGGGCTCGAAGCGACTGAAGGCCGTCGTCGCGCGGGGAGCCCCGCCCGACGCCGACGGGTTGGACGACCTGCGAGACGCCTACGCGGCGAAGTACCGAGAGACCGACACCGGGCGGTGGCTACGGGCCAGCGGAACCGTCGAGACGATCGATTTCGCGAACGAGATCGGTGCACTCTCGACGCGAGGCTGGAGCGACGGACAGTTCGAAGCGGCTGAGGAGTTGGGCATCACGACAGTCGAAGACCGGGCCGTCGGCCGCGAACGCGCCGACACGGAGACTCCGGGCGGGTATCGTGTGGCCACGGAGGACGGCGACCACGTCCCGCGCGGTGCCACCGCGATGACGCTCGGAGCCGGACTCGACATCGACGACTTCGACGCCGTCGCAGTGTTGGGACGGACCTGCGACCGCCTCGGGATGGACCTCATTAGCGCCGGAAGCGCGGTCGCGTGGACGGTCAAGGCCAACGCCGCCGGCGTGCTCGACCGCTCGCTCTCGTTCGGTGAGCCCGACGGCGCGCGGGCCCTCTTACAGGAGATTGCGGAGCGCGAGTCGGAGCTCGGTGACGCGCTCGCGGACGGGGTCGAGGCGGCGGCGACGCGGTTCGGCGGGCGCGACCTCGTCCCCACGGTGAAGTCGATGGAGCTACCGGCATACGACCCGCGCGGCGCGCAGAGCATGGCACTCGCGTACGCGACCAGCGACCGGGGTGCGTGCCATCGGCGGGCGCGACCCATCGAACGCGAGGTGTTCGACGGCGACTGGGGAGCCGACCGGACCGCGGCGGAGGTCATCCGCGAACAGGACCGGCGGTCGACGCTCTGGAGCCTCATCGCGGATGACTTTTTCGGCGACGCGCTCGACGACCTCGGCCGGGAGTGGCTCGAATCGGTCGGCCTCGACCCCGCCGGCGGACTCGCCACAGTCGGCGAGCGGATTTGGAACGTGACGCGGCTGTTCAACGTCCGCGAAGGCATCTCGCGCGAGGACGATTCCCTCCCGGCCGCGCTCCAAGAGCCGCTCGAATCGGGGCCCCGGGCCGGTGCGACCGTCGACCGCGACGACTTCGACTCGATGCTCGACGCGTACTACCGCCGCCGCGGCTGGACCGTCGACGGCGTGCCGACGGCGCAGACTATCGACCGCCTCGGACTTGCTGCCCTCACCGATGACTTCGACACCCTCGATGACTGAACACCGCACGAACGGCTGGACGACGAACCGCGCGCGACCCGGAGAACGAACATGACGCTCGCTGATGCGCTCTGCGCTCGACGCGGCGTGGTCTGCGTCGTCGGCGCGGGCGGAAAAAGTCCACGCTGTACGCGCTGGCGCGTCGGCTCGGCCGCGCCGTCGTGACGGCGACGGTCCGCATCCCCATCTTCGACCAGCACGTCGCCGACGTGGTCGTAACCGACAGGCCGGTCGCCGCGCTCGAAAAGGCGACTGACTGGCCGATGGGTGTCGTCCCCGACCGTGACCGCGACGACCGCTACCGCGGCTACGACCCCGACGTGGTCGACGCCATCGGGGAGTCGGGCGTCGCCGACGCGGTGCTGGTGAAGGCCGACGGCGCTCGGATGCGCGAGTTCAAGGCCCCGGGCGACCGCGAACCACAACTCCCGGCGACCGCCGACACCGTCCTCCCCATCGCGAGCGTCCACGCCGTCGGTGAACCGCTCACCGAAGACTGCGTCCACCGACCGGAACGGGTCGCCGCCCTCACCGACCTCGAAGTCGGTGATACGATTCGTCCGTCGGGTATCGCAACCGTGCTCATCAGCGGGCGCGGCGGCCGCGCGGACGTTCCCGACGGTGCGACAGTCGTGCCCGTGCTGAACAAGGTCGACGATGCGACCCTCGAAGCTGTCGCACGGGAGATTGCATCGGACATCCTCGCTCGGTCGAACATTCCACACGTCGTACTGACGCAGTTGACGGCGTCCGAACCCGTCGTGGCCGTCGTGGAGCGCTAGCGCAACTGTTCCGCCGCGTGAGCGAACTCGTCGGGGGTGTTGATGTTCTCGAAGGTGTCGAGACTCGCGTACTCGCGCACTTCGCTCTCTTCGAGGACGACGTAGTCGAGCGTAAACAGCGGGTCGATGATTTTGTGGCTCCCCTCGGCCAGCGCGGCTTCGCACGCGTCAGCCATCGACGAGGCCCGGTACACCGCGTGCGTCGGCTGGAACCAGCCGTCACCGACCCGCGGCACGGCGGCGTCGTGGCCGGCCGCCCGCTCGAACAATCTGTCGATGAGCGCGGGTTCGAGAAAGGGCATGTCGCAGGCGGCGACGAACGCGTACTCCGTCTCGACGGCCCGCAGACCCGTCATAATTCCCGCCATCGGGCCCTCGTCGCGCTCCGAATCTTCCGCAATCGTTATCGGGTGGTCGTAGCCGTCGAGCGCGGTCCGGAGCGCGGCAGTCTGTTCCGGTCGGCAGTTGACGACGAGGCTGTCGACGACGCCGGCCATCCGGTCGGCGACGCGGCGGATGAGAGGTGTTCCAAGGAGGGATGCGACTGCTTTGTCCTCCTCACCGAATCGCGTCGAGTATCCGCCGGCAATAATGACACCAGTTCGCATACCGGCAGTGTTCACGTTCGTCGCGCAAAGCAGTTGTGCTACGAGTCGTATAGTCCGTCATCGTTTCGCGTCGGCTCGACTATCGCACCGCGCGGTATCTTCGGTCTACCGTCGCTCGAATTTCGGGAGGTCGACGCTTTTGAGGGTCAGGGCTTCGATTTCGGGACGTGAGAGTCGGTGAAAACGCACACATTACACAGCTAGCCGTGTTATTCAGATTTTCAATGTATTTAAAGCTAACGGGGATTGGAACTGACTGGCGGTGATAACTGTTGAATCGTGATTGTGCACTCGATGCTCGCTGCCGCAGTAGAGGAGTGTTGACCTCTCGTACGACGTTCTTCACTACTCAGTCGCCGCTCGTGCTATCACGCCGGTTCGTCAGCCGGAGACGAAGCAATAGATATTGCGCCATACAGTTTATGAAATTGACGACTGTCGGTTTGCAGTACGAGACAAACCCCCCGTCAGCACCGAGTCACCACAGTCGTGAGGGCCGAACCGGTCCAGTTAGAATAATCTGCTGCGTCACGTTTCGACAGTGAGTTGCAGCACTCTGGCGGTGTACCGGGAAAGTTCATCGACCTCAGTCCATCTCTCATCCGCGGGTATTCATGCGGCTCGTACCCTGGAGTCGAAGCACCCAAAGCGGCCCTCTGCCGACCAATCCGAGACTGAATACACGATTTTCGAGACAATCAGCGGTAGTGAAATGTATTTGAGGAGAATACGAGTGTCGTTGTCTGCTATGGACAATGAGTTTTAGTAAACAGCTGATGGAAGCGCGTACAGGCTAAATGAACTGTATATCGCTATATTAAATTTGGAGAGTCGGTCGGAACACGGTTCGACGGAACTGTCGTTTTCGCGTTGTTCCCCGGTGGTGGCTCGACCGGGCGCGTTACTGATGGAGAAAACGGAGTAACGACCGCCAGACCGTCGAATCGAGGATTCGATTAGCGCACTGAGCTCACCCGACGGTCGCTGTGCAGCGACGTATCGGTTCAGTACTTCGCTCCGCTGGCGAGCACCGCTCGGAGACAGCAGTACTTAAACACCCATTGCAGATAGCATAACCGGGAAGTCAGTAAAGAGACTACTAACAATTGATGTCAGAAGAATTCGGTTCGGAACTGGACGGAAAGGTCGCAATCGTCACCGGCGCGTCGTCGGGCATCGGCAGCGCGACGGCCAAGTCCCTCGCCTCTCGCGGGGCCAGCGTCGTCGTCGCCGCCCGCCGCGAAGGCGAACTCGAAGAACTCGCCGCAACTATCGAAGACGACGGCGGCGACGCCCTCGTCGTCCCGACGGACGTCACCGTCGACGACGACATCGACGCCCTCGTCGAGGCGACGCTCGACGAGCACGGTCGCATCGACATTCTCGTCAACAACGCCGGCCTCATGCCGCTTGCACACATCGGCGAGGCGGACCGCGAGACGCTCCAGACGACCATCGACGTGAACCTTACCGGTCTCATCACGCTCACCCACGCGGTCGTCCCGACGATGATGGAACAGGAAAGCGGCCACATCGTCAACCTCTCGTCGGTCGTCGGCCGGTTCCTCCAGGCGAACAGTTCGCACTACAACGCCGCGAAAGCGGGCGTCAAGATGTTCAGCGACTCGCTGCGACTCGACGTCGCCGAAGCGGGCATCCACGTCTCGTCAATCGAACCCGGCGCGGTCGACACGGAACTGCTCGACCACATCCCCGACGAGGAAGTCCAAAAGAACGTCAAGGACTACGTCGGCACGATGGACGCGCTCGCGCCCGAAGACATCGCGCGGACGATTACGTTCGTCGTCACGCAACCGGAGCGCGTCGACATCAACGAAGTCCTCATCCGCCCCCTCGACCAGGTCCAGCCCTGAGCCGCGTCGAACGACCAACACCTCACCTCTCGTTCGGCGTCTCGATACCGCGGTGACGTTTCGATACCGCGGTGACGGCGCGACGAGACGCGACGGTCCGAACCATGTTATCGGGTGCGTGTAGAGTCGTCGTTCGGTCCGAAGGCGACGTTCGGACGGCACGCTCGGGATACTGAGCCGCCGCGTGCGTGAGCGTCGTAGGAGCCGTCCGACGAAGAATACTGTGAGCGTGTCATAGAATCCATCTCATAGTATCTCACAGCCCGGTTCGTTTCCTCGCTCGTAGTTGGTGATGGCAATGACGAGCCGGAGACACAGCGCAAGGAACACTTCTGTTCGTGCGTGGACGCGGCCTCGGGCGCGGACGTGCCCGAGGCCGCAGTCCTTGACCGCGTCGTTGGTTCGCTCGACGCCTGTCCGGTTGTTGTACGTCTCCTCCAAAATGGATTGTTTCAGCTGCACGTCCTCGCTGTGTTCGGTGATGCGGTTTTCCACCCGGTACTTAATATCGAGTGGATCATCGGTGTTTCGCGGGTTGTACGGCGCGATTGGCACAACCCCTGCGGCCAGCAGGTGGTCGTGCCAATCGAGGAGATCGTACGCGCTGTCTCCAAGCATCCAGACCGGTGTCTTGACGGCGAGCGCGTCACGCGTGACGCGCATCGCCGTCTCTTGATCCGCTTGTTTGCTCTGTGTGAACTCCGCCGCAATCGGGATCTTTGAACCGGTCGAGACGATTGTACAGCCGAAGCCGTAGTAGTATTCCTCAGCTGTTGGATCGTAGTTCCACGAGGCGGCGTCGTTGTACTGGATCGCCTCAACGTGGGTCGAATCGATGGAGTACGTCGAGTCGAGCAGGCCTGCTCGACGAGCCTGTCGAAGACATCGTCGATAACGTGTTCGAGGTCGGTGAGAAACCGGTCAACTGTGTCTCTGGATGGCGGTTTGTCGAGGCCACAGTAGTACCAGACAAGGCCGTTGTGAAGTTCTCGTGTAACCGGCCGCGTGCCGTAGACATCCTCGTAGTAACAGTGGAGAAAGCCGCCCAAGAGATCTGGAGGCTGGTGAACTCGTGTTCGCCCCCTCGAAGCGGGGGCGAACACGTCGTACTCCAAGAGAAATTCGAACTCAAGGTGTTCGAACAGCGGTACTGTCTCAGTAGCCGCCGCATTCAAGAAGTCGTCTACCGAAGCTACGTCTTGCAGGGTTGTGCTGGTGTTGGACACACTTCTCGCACCCTGCTGCTTCGTACGTGACGCTTTCTATGACACGCTCTACTGTTACTAAAACGGATACCGGGCGGTCACGCGCCGAAGGGTAATGATAGCATTACTGGCAATGACAACCGACATGGATTCTGTGACTTCAACCAAGAAAGATTACACGGATAAGTCTGTAATTTATTGGTCGGAACGACTCGGGGAAGCTGTTTCGCGGGCGAGAGCGAATCATCTCGAATCGGCGTAGGACACCGCCCGTGAGTCGTCTATCGGACGTTGAGTCGGCGTGAATCGAGAGTAAGGAGAGTATTACTAACCGGCCACGAACGCAGGTGTGGGACATTCGTTGGTCGGTGTCGTCACCGCCGCGCTGGGCGGTCGACCGACACGACACGGAGCCGCTGTTCCCGTTCGGTCACGGCCTGTCGTATGCGACCATCGAGTACGGCGACGTGACCGTGTCCGAGCGCGAGACCGGTGACGGCTTCGAGGTCGCCGTCGACCTCCGCAACGCGAGCGACCGGACCGGAACGGAGGTCGTACAGGTTTTTCGAATCGGTGGGAACGCCGGGCCACGACGCTCGAGGCGGAACCAACGCCGAAAAACGCGCCGCCGATGGCCGGTTCGCACCGGCCGAGACGGTCGTCTTCGGGAGCGTCGCCCAAACGGGGGTCCGGAGGCACCCCGCCAGGTACGTTCGTTCGTGACGCCCGAGATGAGCGAAACGCTAACCGGATTCGGAAGTATTTATTATCCAGAATCAGAACTCGGTAAAGAGGTCAGGTAGCACACGGCGCAGAACGGACCAGACCATGATATTCGAAAACACATCCACAGTCGGTAGTATCGAGTGGCGTTTCACCCCGTCTCGGTATCGAGATGCGTCCCACCGGTATGGAGGGTTCAATGAGTAGCTCAGTGTCCGAATCTGACTCTCCACTCAAGGTCGCAACGTTACTGTTTGCGACGACCTTGGTTGCGCTCTCGGGCGCAATCGTCAATCCCGTGTTGCCGGCAATCGAAAGCGCGTTCCCGTCGGTTCCGAACGCGGGGACTTTGGCGCAGCTCGTCAGCACGCTGACTGGGCTAATCATCGCTATCTTCGCCCCGATAATCGGCGTGATAGTCGACCGATACGGTCGGAAAGCGGTGTTGGTCGGGTCGCTGGCGCTGTACGGAGTCGGACCATCACTGGCGTACGTCGCCGATTCGCTCTACGTAATTCTCGGGACGCGAGTCCTGCTCGGCATCGCCGTCGCCGGCATCATGGTGAGCAGTACGACGTTGATCGCTGACTACTACTCGGGCAAGCGCCGGGAGAAGGTGCTGGGCTGGCAGGGAGCCATCATGCCGTTCGGTGCAGCGGTCGCGGTGATCGCCGGCGGGGTCATCGCTGACCTCAACTGGCGGACTGCGTTCCTCACGTATCTCGTCGCCCTGCTCGTGCTCCCGGCGGTAGTCCGGTATATCGACGAACCGGACCGAGGAGATAAACAGCAGGCGGGGTCGATTCCAACGTGGACGGAGCTCCGAGAAATCCTGTCGACGCTCCCGCTCGCGTTCCTCGCGGCCCTCTATCTGATCATGTTTGCGGGGATGATCGGCTACAATCAGATTAACGTCGAGATTCCCTTCTATCTGCGGACGGTGACATCCGTCGGCGGACTGATGACCGGGGTCGCGCTCGCGGCGATGATGATTATCTCGGGGGTCGTCACGATGAACTTCGACCAAATCCGCGAGCGGTTCGACCCGGTCGTGATTCTGGTCGGCGTCTTCGTCGCGACGGGCGTCGGGTTCACCGTCACGAGCCTGACCACCAACTACTGGGCTATCGTCGTCGGAATCGTCATCGCGGGAACGGGACTCGGCCTGCTCCTCCCGACGACGAACTACTGGGTGTCCGCGCGGGTCGACGAGCAGTATCGCGGGCGGGCGCTCAGCGGCGTGACGACGACGCAGTTCCTCGGGATGTTTATCTCCCCGATAGCCGTCGCGCCGCTCATCGAGATGTTCGGAACCGGCCGAACCTTCCTCGTGCTCGGCGCGGTCGGGCTCGTGCTTGCCGGCGTCTTCGGCGCGATTGCCGTGCGCAACCAGTCTTCGCTGACCGAAGCGACGCCGGCCGGCTCGGACGGTTAGTCGCACGAGAGCGACGAGCGGGCGCGGATTGCTCCCGGCCGGGCGATAGCTGAGCGCAGTTGGCGCGGCCGCGACGGGACCGACCCGCTTGGACCCGTCCCGACCCGACCCGGCCCGACCCGACAGCGGTTCGGTCGGCCCGCTCCCTCGTTGGATGGTGTCCGCACAGCAACGTCGAGGGCGGACCGCCCGCGGAGAGGCGAGAGCGGTTCGTAGCGGTCTGCCGGAATGCAACAGAGAAAACCCGCCGCCGCGGAGATTACGGCTGGGCTGCATCGTTAGCTATTCGGGAGTAATATTGTAAATAAGATTGATTTCTATTGGTCGGCCGCGTAGCTGTCAGTCCGCGAACGGTGGAGACGCTCCGCTCGTGGTTTTCGGGCGTGAAACTGCGCTCGACAGGATTCTATCGATACGATCAGCTCGAAAACGGGGAGTAATCGAACGCATGCAGCCGAATGGGTCTGCAACTGTCGGAGTTCGGGTTCGCTGAAGACCGCGTGTCTCCGAGAGTCGGAAAGATGAACCGGCCAGCGTCGTCTCTTGCCGTCGAATCGATTGGCCGTCGAAGACGAGTTGAACCTAACTAATATTGTCCTTGATAAGCAAGTCACTATGATGAGTCGACGAGGGGTTCGTCGACTGTACTCTCTCCGTCGGCTTCGCTTTCGACGGGGTGTATCAGATGGGATAATTCGACGGTGAAGAACGGAACCGTG